>JAGXLO010000018.1 GCA_018334695.1 Candidatus Cloacimonadota bacterium | reverse complement strand
GATGTAATAGTAGATACATTTACAGTAGAGGAGCCAACCAAGTTTTATGCCTATTCCAGAGAAGATGATATAACACTGGATATAGAAAATTATAAAATCGAACCAATAAATAATGATTTGTATGTAAGCCCGGACGGTAATAATTCCAACAGCGGTCTAACACCTTCAGAACCTCTTTTAAATATTTATGATGCACTTATCAAGATCAAATCTGATAGTACTCATCCTAACACCATACATGTGGCAGAAGGAACCTATTCTCCTTCTGCGACTGGGGAATTTTTTGCTTTGGGCGGAAAGGAATATATATCTATAATTGGAGCAGGAAAAGAAGAAACAATTTTAGATGCAGAGCAAAGTACAAGATTATTAAGATTTTGCAATAATAGTGAATCTAAAATTAAAAATCTTACATTAAAGAATGGATACAGTAAATATAATGGAGGAATTTTTATTGAAAATTCTGACCCCTTAATAAAAAATGTGAAATTATTTAATAATGATTGCTTTAAAGAATATGGTTATGTTCATGTAGGTGGAGTTGGTTCGAGTAATGCCATTTTTGAAGATGTAATTATGACAGATTCTGTGGATTATGTTACGGCTAAAGCTGTTAAATTTGGAAATATAAATTATCCATTATTTTTGAATTGTTCTATTAATAGTAATCATTCAAATCCAGTTACCGGTTATGTGGGAGCTATGACCTTAGATCTCTCAGTACCATTATTAATTAATTGTAAAATTACAGATAATTATGGTATAATTACAAGTGGTATTTCCAGCATCTGGAGTGAAGATACAATATATGTAATTAATAGTACCATAGCAGACAATGATAGCTGCTCTCAGGGAGCAATAAGACTAGCAGATAATAGCCACATTCATTTAATCAACACAATACTTCGTAATGAATCCGATACAGAGATCTATTTTTATCCTACAGGAGAAGAGAATTCAGCCACTTTAGAATACTGCAATGTAGATGGTGGTATAGATGCCATAGATGTAAACAACAACGGTACATTAAACTGGGGAGAGGGAAACATAGACCAGGATCCTCTTTTTGTGGGAGGAGATCCATTCAGCTATCAACTGAGTGCAGGCTCACCCTGTATAGATGCAGGTACACCTGATACAACGGGTTTAAATCTTCCTGCTACTGACCTGGCAGGTAATCCCAGAATCTATAATGGCAGAGTGGATATAGGAGCTTATGAGTATAAACCTGAAGCAGTAGGAGGAGATCCTGACACTAGCTTCGTCAACCAGCTTTATCTTTTCCAGAACCAACCAAATCCTTTTAAAAACAGTACTGAAATATTGTTTATCACATCAGACTACGAAAGAGTAGAGAATTACACTCTATCCATATACAATACAATAGGACAGTTAGTACGCAGATACGAAGGCAGAGCTAATAACTTTAGTTTTAAGACAAAGGTTAAGTGGGATAGTAAAGACAGCCGTGGCAGAGAAGTGGCTCCCGGAACGTATTTTTATAAGCTGGAATACAATAACAATGCGGTAGTAAGGAAGATGGTGAAGGTGAAATGAAAGCAGAAAGTTGAGCGAAGCGAAATCCCGATGAATTTCGGGGCAGAAATATAAAAAGCAAAAAGAAAAAAGTTGAGCGAAGACTCTGATTCTAAAAAAACATTCTCACTCTGAAAAATGGAATGACTAAGAATCTACCAAAAGCTGGCAAAATCTGAAACAGGAACAAATAAATTAAAATAATAAACATCACAAATTCCCCTCTCGAGAGGGTGGAACCACGAAGTGGTGGGGTGTGTAAATGCTATTATCTTCATTTTTTCTTTGCTTGCCCAAAGAAAAAAGATAAAACAAAAGAAGGAGGAAAGGAGGAAGGTAAAAAAAGAAAGTAAGTAGTAAGAAGTAATTAGTAGTTAGAATAGGATCCAGGATATAGGGAATAGGATTTAGTAAAAAAGTATAAGAATAAGATTAGCAGGATTTTGTACCGGCAGACTGGAGTTCAGGCTTGTACTGGACTTCAGAATGCTGGTTAATGGGAATAAATGAAATTTAAAAATTAGACAATGTGATTCCCCTCTTGAGAGGGGACCCCGAGAATCGGTGTGGGGTGTGTAAATGCTTAAATTTCTAACTTAACGTGAGCCGCCATGGACCACTCCGTGGCGGAGTTTTAATTACATTTGTGTCACTGAGTGGTCAGTGACACCACATGGGTTTTGTTCAAAAAAAAATATTTAGCAAAGAAAAATAACGAATAAATACGAAAAAATAAATTAATAGGATACAGGATGCAGGATACAGAAAAAAAATAGTAAGAAGTAGGGAGTAAGCAAATAAAAATATTTTATAGGAGATACCAGTTTTGAAAAAATAACCTACATATCCACTAATTGTTTTCTCTAACTTTCATGAACCTTGACAATAAAGTTTTTGATAATAATAAAGCATCAAACAATTTGAAAGGAGTGTATTATGACAAACAAAACTGGTAAAGGTATTGGTTTTTGGGAAGTCGTTTCCATCGGTGTGGGTGGTATGGTTGGCGGTGGCATATTTGCTGTGCTTGGTCTCGCTGTGCAGCTTGCTCACGGTGGTACGCCCATTGCTTTCTTGCTGGCTGGAATCGTAGCCTTGTTTACTACTTATTCCTACTCAAAACTTTCCGTAAGATTTCCCAGTGAAGGTGGAACGGTAGAATTTATTAATCAAGCCTTTGGAAGAGGCATGGTTACCGGAAGTTTAAATGTACTTTTATGGCTGAGTTACGTGGTTATGCTCTCACTATATTCTTATGCATTTGGAGGATATGCAAGTTCATTTTTCTCGGGAGCTACCCAAGAAATAATGCAACATGTTTTTATTAGTGCTGTTATAATAATATTTACTCTGTTGAATTTTGTAGGGTCAAAAGCTGTAGGGAATGCCGAAAAATGGATTGTAGGCATTAAAATTATGATTCTTATTTTCTTCTCTATTGCCGGAATCTGGACTATTAAAATGGCAAAACTGGCTCCCTCGCAATGGGTTTCCACAGTTCCCTTGGTAGCAGGTGGTATGATAATTTTCGTTGCTTACGAAGGTTTTGAGCTTATAGCTAATACCGCCAAAGATGTTAAAAATAGAAAAAAGACTTTGCCCAAAGCTTATTTTACTGCTGTAATCTTCGTTGTAATTTTATATATCGTAATTGCTATGATAACAGTGGGTAATCTTCCGGTTAGCACTATTGTTGCAAACAAGGACTATGCCCTGGCTGCTGTGGCAAGACCATTCCTGGGACAATTCGGTTTTATTCTCGTCACAATTGCTGCCCTGCTTGCTACCTCCTCTGCTGTTAATGCCACTCTTTACGGCTCTTCTCGTGTTAGCTATATCATTGCTCAGGAAGGTGAATTGCCAGCAAGCCTGGAAAAAAAGATCTGGCACAAGAATAATGTGGAAGGACTATTTATTACTACAATTGTTACATTACTGGTAGCTAATTTGTTCCCACTTCATAGCATATCAACTATGGGTAGTGCAGGGTTCCTTATACTATTTTCCTTTGTTAATCTTTCTAATATCATTCTTAGCAAAAAAACTTCCAGTAAAGCCTGGATTTCTACAATTGGCTTTATTGTAAGCACTTTTGCCCTTCTTGCTTTAATATGGCAGACTTTTACAGCTCATCCCAATAATATTCTGGTTTTGATCGTAATGTTGGCAATCTCTGTTATAATAGAAGGAATCTACCGTATTGTAAAAAAACGAGAGATTAAACCGTCCTGCAAAGAATGATATTTTTGACAAAGAAATTATAAATAAAAATAAGTAGTTATCAATTTAGAGAATATGTTATTGATTATTCAATGCATATTCTCTCTTTTATCAAAGTAGGAATTTATGACAATTTTAGTAAAAAGATTGATTTTATTGGATGATTTTGAGACTAATACTTACCTTGTTTGGAGCAAGGGTGATAAGACAGCAATAGTAATTGATCCTGCTGCAAAACCGCGGGAGCTATTTGAGGAGATTAAAAAACTAAGCCTGGATATAAAATATATAATCAATACTCATGGACATGCAGATCATATTGGAGCCAATAGGACTTTAAAAAAACTTACCGGTGCAAAAATCTGTATTCATTCTTTAGACAAAGAATTATTTTCTGATCCTGACAAAAATTTTAGCTCCTTTGTAGATATAAAAGTAACTTCTCCAGCTCCGGATATTCTGTTACAGGGTCAAGATGAGGTTAGTTTTGGAGAAGCAAAATTTGTTGTAATTCATACTCCCGGTCACTCCAGAGGTTCCATTTGTCTCTATGGACATGAGATGCTTTTTAGCGGAGATACACTGTTTTTTGAAGGCTTGGGCAGAACAGACCTTCCGGGAAGCAACCAGTCTGATATTGTTCACAGCATTAATAAAAAATTATTTAAATTGCCGGATAAAACCAAAGTATTTCCCGGACATGGTGGTTTTACTAATATCAAACACGAAAAACAATACAATCCTGTTACTCTGTTTTGATTAAAGGTTAATCAATGAAACGAAATTCTGCAATATTTTTATTAGCTTTTATAATGACTTCTTTTCTGTTTTTATCATCTCTAAACGCTATTGATAAAGTAGCAGAGGTAGCCGGAGAAACTATATCCTGGCTTCAGTTACAAAATCGTTATGAAAAACTTTGGAAACAATATCAAGAAGATAAATCACAATTTCCCCAATTACAAGAAGAAAATTACCATTCTCAATTACAAAAAATGGCTCTTGATAGATTAATTGAACAGGAACTTTTTAAAATATATGCCAAAGAAAATGATATATCTATAGAAAAACAGGAAGTCGATGCAATATTCAAAGAAATATACGCCTCCCAGCCCTATTTTTGTACTAATGGTCAGTTCGACGAAAAAAAGTACGAAAAATTTCAAAAACAATACCCTCAGCGCTATCAAAAAATTGTTAAGGAAATAAAAAAAGATTTTGTTTTTAGTAAAATTAAACAAATAATTCAAGAACAATTTCAGATTACAGATAAAGAGCTTTATCGCAGATATATCAGGGAAAATTCTAAAATAAAGTTGAAATACTCGGTGGTGCCGGATTCTCTTATGCCTACTCAATTTCCCTCCACGCCCTTTTATCTTAAGGAATATTATAAAGACAATCGCAGTAATTATAGGAATCTCTATGAAGTCAGAATAGATTTTATCTTTATCGATGATAGAGAATTTTTGCCTGAAGCTGATTCGTATCAGGAATTTATCAAAAAATATAAGGATAATGCCCACCAGAAAGCCGAAGAATTTGCAAAAAAGCATATTGAAAAATTAAAATTATCACATGGCTTGTATTCGACTGGTCGTCATATATTTAGTACCGAATTTTTGCGGGCAGGAGATAAAATTGGCAATCTCGAAAATAGCGAAAAAATAGTTAAACAGGCTCTTAAATTAGATGAGAAAGAAATATTTGAAGATCCTGTCGAAACCAAAAATGGATGGATAATATTTCGAACCGATAAGATAAAAACTATCAGGGCAGACAACCTGCAAAATATAGCTCTAGATGTTTGGCAGGATTATATAGAAAAAGGAAAGGAATTATATTTTAACAACCTCGTTTCTGACTATTACCATAAAAATATAGCAAACGAAGATATATTTAGGGTAAATTACTCCTATCTGAAAATTCCTGTAAAAAGCCTGGATTTTAACCTTTCATTCGAAGAGGATTCCACAACGGTTGAGAAGTATTATCAAAAAAATATTGAGGAATACGTTACTGTGCGTGATACTCTGCCCCTGGAAAAAATCAGAGAAAGTGTTATTGAAGACCTGATCGAAGATACCACAAAAGCCCTTACTGATAGCCTGCTGGATACATTGAAGTTTCGGATTAAGCAAGAGAATGACCTTACTGTGCCTGATTTTCCGGCTATAGCCCCCTACTATGCTCAGCAGATAATAACAAATTTGCCCTATTTCAGATATCCACTCCCCATCATTATTGATACTTTATCAAAAACTAAAGAGGATTCTGTTTTTAGAATTAATAAAAATGATGATGTCTATATTGGCAGAATAAATAGCCGAGAAAAAATATATGATTCCAGGAAAAAAAGACTAAAGCCGAAAATTGAAAAACTATTCCGCGAAAAAATATACGAAGAACGGGACCAAAATTTTCAGAATTATTATCAGACGAACAAGGATAATTTCTACAAAAAAGATGAAGTAAAATTCAAATTTCTCTACATCCCGGTTGATTCTGCTGATATCGAGGTTACGGATGATTTGATCAAAAAATACTATGACCAAAACAATGCCAAACTGAGAATCCCAACCAAAGTAAAGCTGTCTTCAATTTTTCTGCCGGAAGAAAATGCTTCTAAAATCAACGAAATAAGAGCTGCCTTAAAAAATGACGTTAGTTTTGACTTTTTGACTAATCTATTTTCTGCCAGCAATGATTTGGTTTCCAAAAACAAAATATATATTCCGGTTGATAGTTTGAAGAAGAAAATTCGTAAGGCTGTAGAGGAAATCAATATCGGTGAAACCACCTCTCCCATTAAAACCAAGGAGGGAACGTTTCTTGTAAAATTATTAGGTCGAGAACAGTCTTATCTTCCGCAATTCAATAAAATTAAAACTGAATTAAAAGAAATGCTGGAACACAAAAAGGCTGACAGCCTGACTTTTGACGCTATTGTAGCTATTTACGATTCTCTGGAAACTAATCCTTATTACGAAAATTATGATTCTCTGGGCTATATTAAAACTACCGAATGGGTTAAAATCAGTAAAGGGGATAAAGTTGTTTTAGATAGTATTCTCAGTCTATCTGCAGCTGATATTGAAATAATCAATCGAACAGCAATTGGAAAAATTTTGCCTAAAATATACAAAACTGAAAAGGGTTATGCTATAGTGAAAGTTGTGAACAAACGACAAGGTGAAAAAATAACTGGTTATGATTCTTATAAGCTGGCGCAAAATAATTTTTATAAAGTCTATAGATACAAGCAATGCCGTATTTTTACTGATTCACTGATCAATTATACACGAGCTGGAAATGATACCATCGTAAACTATCTGGGAGGATTCAAAATAACCGGCTGGCTCTCGTACTCGGATAAGATAGATAATTTTAAAAACAGCCGCTTAATCTTATTTGATGCTTTTGCAAAAAGTGAGAATGCCTTTAGTAGCCCTATAAGATTTAGTGATTATGCCTTTGGGTTTTACCAGGTTTTGGCTAAAAAAGTAGGGGATATCGCAGATTTTCAGAAAATAAAAGATGAATACCGTCAGGAATATTATCAGGAATGCTACAGTGATTGGCTGCAACAATATAAAAAGGCTAATGATGTGATAATTCTGGATAAAAGCCTCAGAGAAGAATAATTTACATCTGTAAGGAAAGAATGTTTAAAAAGATCTTATTTGCTATTATTGTTAGTTTTTTTGTTATTAGTTTTTTAAATTCTGAAGTCATAACCCTCGAGGAGCAGACAGTTCTCCGACAAATGCTAAAAAAACAGAATATTTCGGAAAATTCAATGAATTTTCTCAAAGATTGGGCCAGCGATACGGAATTTAAATTACCTGTAATTGTAAAAATTCTCAATAATCCCCTCTATTTTGCCCAATTTACAGAAGAAGTTGAAATAAACTCTCAACAAAACCCGAAAAAAATACTTGATTTTTATAGCAAAGTGCTATTTCAATGTGAAGTGGATATTTTGAACAAAAAATTAATATATGAAAATTATTTTAAAAACCATAAACCCATATCTCAAAATATATTTGATTTTGTTGAGATGCTCTTTCGTGATGCTGGCATGACTTACAAACAAGCCTGGGATTCTCTCTCTGCAGAAGAGTTTGACAAAATAAAATATTTCTCATATTCTCTCTGGAGTGAGCCCGAGGACAGCCTTAAGTATAATAAGTTTTTTAAAAATAATAAAATAACCGATTATGAGGAGCTGGATATAGAAAAGGAAATTGTCCCTGTTCTAAAAAAGATAAAGTTCGATAAAATAATGCAAGCAGCCAAAATTTTTGTTGCAGGATATGAAGTTCTAAAAAACAACTTAAATCAGCTTCAACTGAAAAATTTAGCTAAAGTTGAGAGAGAAACAGAATATGGCAAATTTTGTATCGGAAGCCCTTTTGATGATACTTATTATGATTTTGATTACACCTTTTTACTGGAGCCGGGCGGAAACGATGTATATAATTTCAATAGGGGCAGTGTTTTTGGAAAGGATAATTTTTTGTTGCTCGATCTATCGGGAGATGATCTCTATCGTTCTAAGCAGATTTGCGGCCTGTTTGGCGCTGTGGGCGGAATGAGCATAAACTTTGATGCTAAAGGCAATGATATTTATATTGGTGATGATATTTCATTTGCTACATTATTCGGTTATCATTTATCATACGATGCTAAAGGTGATGATTATTACAGGACAGGACTTTATTCTCTGGGAGCAGGCACATTTGGCATATCTTCTTTGATCGACAGCTGTGGCAACGATACCTATTCTACTACCGAATCAGGCGAAGGCTTTGGAGGCACACTTGGAGCGGGACTTTTATTGGACTACAACGGTTCTGATAACTATTTGGCAGGAGGAAAATATTTCCACGCCCCTCTGGCTCCACTCGATTATCGCTCCCTGGCACAGGGCTTTGGCTTTGGCGTGCGCCCTTATTTGGGAGGTGGCATTGGAGTTCTGTATGATGATAGCGGCAACGATAGTTTTCGGGGCGGAGTTTATGCCCAGGGTGTAGGTTATTGGTATGCACTGGGAATTCTCATCAATGGAAGTGGAAACGACTTTTACGATGCAGTTTATTATCCGCAGGGTAGCGGTATTCACCTGGCTGGTGGTTTTTTGTTAGACAGAGAAGGTGAAGATCACTACTATTCCAAACACGGACCGGGACAGGGGGCCGCTCATGATTATGGTGTGGGATTCCTTGTAGATAGATCCGGTGATGACAGATATTCGGTGGAAGGCGGTAATGGGTTAGGGTTAACTAACTCTGTGGGAGTTTTTCTGGATGTTAAAGGAAACGACTTGTATCAAAGTCCAAGTTCGCAATATGGAAATGGCAGAGCGGCGCGTCACAGTGGAAGTTTGGGACTATTCTTGGATACTGGCGGCAGAGATGTTTATCCCCATGAAAGATGTAAAAACGATACGATCTGGTCTTATGGAGAATTTGGAATTGGTTTCGATACACTTATGGTTGTAGAAGAGAAAACAACTATTGAAGAAGAATCTGAAGAAAGGGAAAAAGAAGTAGATTCGCTGGCAACTACAAAAGAGCTTTTTGATATTGCATCTGAATGGGCAGTTGGTAATAACAAAAAACGAGTGGATAGAGCTAGAGAAATTTTGTTAAAAAGAGAAGCTGAAACTGCAAAGTTTATTTATGAGAAAAGATTGGACACAAAAAGAGGTCTTGTTTTCAGAGCCATAGAAAAATTTGTAGAAAATTCTAATGCCTATGAACCCTATATCTGGAAAGGATTGGAGCACGAAGACAGTCTTTGCGTGAAAAATACCATGGCTATTATTGGTATGACAGAAGATACAACCTATATCGATACATTACATAGCTTTGTTAAACGAAAGAAATATCTGAAATCCGCCCTAAGCAATCTGGGAGATTTAAAATCAGATAAAAGCACAGAGATATTAAAAAATTTTATAAATCATCCATCTGAAAAATTGCGAATTATTACTGCTCGTTCTTTATTAAAGATCAATACAAAAAAAAGCAGAGAATATCTAAAAAAGATGAAAGCTGACGATTCTTTTTTGGTTCGTTCTCTTGTACGACTAAAATTTGAAGATAAAAATACCAAAAATCCATAAAGAATAATATTTCAGTCATGAAAAAAACTAAAGTTTGTATCACAGGTGCTAACGGATTTGTGGGTACTAATCTCACAAAAGAACTGGTAGATAGAGACTATACTGTAACCTGCATAGTTCGCAAAACTTCTGATATTAGTTTTATAGAAGATTTGCCCTTAAAAATTATGCGAGTGGATTATGATTCAGCCGATTCTTTGCAAAAGGCGTTGCAGGATAACGATTACCTGTTTCATCTGGCAGCCCGTGTTAGAGCAAAGAGTAAAGAAGAATTCTCTGCTGCTAATTATGAATTAACAAAACGACTTTTAAAAGTTGCAGAAAAAGTGAATGTCAAAAAATTTATTTTCTTGAGTTCACAAGCTGCTGTGGGACCGGCAAAAGATATCCACCTGAAAACAGAGAAGGAAAATTGCTGTCCAATTTCTCTCTATGGAAAAAGTAAGTTGAAAGCAGAAAAATTTCTTCAAGATAAGGCAAAGATTCCCTATACCATAATTCGTTCTGTTAGTGTCTTTGGACCTTATGATACTGATTTCCTTACTGTTTTTAAAATGGTCAAGTATGGCATAAAAGTAAAATGCGGATTTAAAGAAAAATTTATTTCCTTGATATATGTTAAAGACCTGGTAAAATTACTTATTCTAGCAGCAAAAAACAAAAAAGCAGATGGAGAAATCTTTTTTGCCTCCGATGGTCAAACATACTCCCGTCAGTATTTCTTGGATGAGATCGCTTCTGCTATGAATAAAAGCACTGTTAATATTCCGGTACCAATGCCAATTTTATATTCCACGGCTTTATGGAACGAAATTAAACAAAATTTTGCAGACAAACCTTATATTCTTAATCTGGAAAAAGCCAAAGAAATAAAAGAACGTTTTTGGCTCTGCAGTAATGAGAAAGCACAGAGGATACTTGATTTTAAACCTGACTACAGCTTATTTCTGGCTCTTAAAGAAACCTATCAATGGTATAAGGAAGAAAAATGGCTTTAAAAAAATTTATTTTATATACAACCCTTTTATTATTTTCTTTCTCCTTTACCTCAATATCTGCTCAGGAACAAAATATTATTATCGCAGATGAAGAAAATATTGATTCCACATTAGTTGATACAGCAAAAATTGATACGGCTGGTCTTGAATTAGAGGAAATCAAACCGGATACTTTAAGCTGGAAAGTAAAATCACTGCCCCAAGTAGAAGATATGGTACGCTCCCTACAGGACAGCTTTTTCTATGCTAACCGAGATTTCTTTACTAATACATTTTATCGCTCCGAAAATAATTTTTATACTTTATCAAATTCTCAAAGTGATTATTATCTGGAAAAGACTCGTATAAATTGTTTGGTCTGGAACGATTTTAATGTTCTACCACTGATAAATTTCTTTCCTTATACAAAACAGGGAAGGGATATAAAATTTACCAATCTCGATCTAAATTTTCAAGCCCCTTTTACATCCGTAACTTATAAAAGTGGGGCTCACAGAAAAGAAAGCAAAAGCTTTTATTTGGTGAAAAATAATTTTCTGGCAACTGTAAAAGGCTCAGGTAGGGGAATAGCTGACATCCAGATTGCTTTGAACAGTGGCAGCGAAGAATCTCCCTGGGGTAAAAAGAATTATTTCGATAACCTGGCTTTGGGAATTGCTAGAGATTTTGATAGTTTTGATTTGCAATATAATTTTATAAAAAGCTTTTATCAACGGCAACGTATTTTAACTTATGACTCTCCTATTAGCAAGAAGGGAAAAAATTTTAACCCATATACAGTGACTTTCAGGAATTCTTATTATATTAATTTTTTAAAGGCAAATATCTGGGAAGATTACCTTTCTATTTCCTACATGAATCAATTATTAGATAATCATGTTAATATTCAAAATAATGATACTAAATATCAAAATTTTAATTTTAATAGAAACAAACTCACCCTTACTGGCTACTTACCAATAAAAAACTATCATACAAACATAATTCTTTATGCAGATGACTTTAATTTTGATTCACATAATAATTACACGGAATTTTATGGATTTTTACAATTCGATACACCTGGTTTTTGGTCAGAATTCTACGATCTTACGATCTCTAACTCTTTTACTTACAATACTCTGGTGGATTCCTTTACTAGCGAATCGGAGATTAGCTTTCATCTGCCCATTACTGAAAATTTAAAAACTAATCTGAAAGTGGGTGTAGAAAGAGAGCAAATACCTCTTTTTTATGATTACGTCCTGGCTTGTAGCAAATATATTCTAGAATGTCATAAGTTTGACTACGTGCAGCGTGATATTGTATATTACAATTTCGATGTGCAGTGGGAGTCGCCAAATTTAAGGTTCAAACTCACACCTTTTGTTAGAGATATTACAAATGATAAAAACATTGATTTATTAGAGGTCGATGAATATAGAAGCTATGGTGTGGATTTTAGGGGAGAGTATAAATTTATAGTTTTAAATATTGAAAATAATTTTAACTCAAAAGTTTCTTACTCACAACCTGAAAAAGATTTTGCCTTTCGTCCGGAATTATCCGGTAAATTAGGCTGGGAAATGCAAAGGTCATTAAAACATAATAATTTTGTATTTCTGAATGGCTATTTAAATTTCTTTGGCTTGTATGATGACAAAAGTGGAGAAAAACAAAGCCGGCAGCTTTTCTTCTCAGGTGAATTTGGCTTTAAAATAAATCGTTTCAATATTTCAGTTAATTTTAATAATATTTTTGACAATAAATATTTTTTGTTTAAGGAAAATAAAATTAATGGCTTCAGTACCGGTATTAAGCTTAACTGGAGTTTTATCAACTAATCATTTTGGAGAAACCAATGGAATGTAAAAAAGAAGAAAATATGGAATTTTGTAACTGCACATACCCCTGTGATAAAAAAGGAATGTGCTGTGAATGTGTTGCATATCATAGACGTAGAGGAGAACTTCCCGCCTGCTATTTTGATGAAGAAGCAGAGAAAACTTATGATAGAAGCATTGAAAATTTTGTGAGTCTAAACCAATAATTTAATAATTTATCTGTGATAATACTTGACAGCTAATAAGCTGCTTTACGAAAAAATATAAATCTGGAAGTAATTTATGAAAGCAATATTGAGTAGAAAAAAGATAATCTTTACCTTAATTTTTGTACTTGCTTTTGCCGGGTTTTTGACAGCAGAAGTAAAATATCCTGCACCCAAAAATTATGTTAGTGACTATGCTAATGTTCTTTCCCAGAGTACGTTAAACCAGACCAATCGCATAGCGCTGGAATTAAAACAAAAAACCGATTTTGAAATTGCCGTGGCAATTGTCAGAGATATGCAGGAATTGGATTCCTACCGTTATGCCAATGAGCTTTATACAGAATGGGGTATTGGAAGCCAAAAAGATGAAGGTGTTTTGCTTTTGATTGCCCAGCAAGAACGCAAAATGAAAATAGAAGTTGGCTATGGTGCAGAAGGATTTTTGCCGGATGGCTTAACTGGTGAAATAGCCGATAAATATATTGTGCCGTTTCTAAAAGATAATAACTATGACCAAGCTGTATTAAACGGAGTGGGTGCCCTGGTTTCCGTTGCTGCCCGGCACTATAATGTAAATATTACAGGTACTCCCAAAATAAAAGAAGCAGAGACTTCCACTATCGGAAAAATTTTTCGCGTACTTATTAGTTTATTTGTAATTTCTTTATTTTTGGGTGGCAGAATCGGCTTGTTTCCCTTCCTGCTGCTGGGCGGATTAGGTGGTCGTGGCAGCAGCTGGTCTGGTGGTGGTTCCGGCTTTGGCGGTTTTGGCGGCTTCGGTGGAGGCTTAAGTGGCGGCGGTGGTGTAGGTAGGAGTTTCTGATGCCACTCTATTTGATAATTCTCCTGTTTTTCCTAAACATCCTGTTTGGGATCACATTCTTTTACTCGATTTTCCTGCTGATTTTTCATCCGAGAAAAAAAAGAAAATTGATAGTAATCCCCCTTCCGCGTGGTATTATTTATTTGTTTAAAGATAAAATTGTGGATAAAATCACCGACTTCTTTCATTCATACCTGGAAGTAAATAGAGCGGAGTTTGAAACTTCTAAATCATCCGAAATGGCTAGAGATATCTCAAATAAAGCTGTAAAATTCGTTAACGAAAATGCAAAACTTCTACCCTCTTTCTTAAAATCCAGAATAATATCTTTTCTAGAAAATGTAATCTACCATTTCGCTATGGAATTAAGCTGTTCTTTTTTGCCCCAAATGATAGATAGATATTTGATAAAGGAAAGAATTATCCAATTGTTCTCTGATAATAATATCATTTTCGTCGAACGGAAAGCAAAATACTATTTGACTAAACCTATTGTGATTTTTGGGGGTGTATTTGGTCTTATTTTCGCTCTTTTTAATCTAATTTTGCTAATTATTTTTTCCATTCTTTAAAATAAACACCGAGGTAAAAAATGAAAAAATACATGATGCTTATAACGTTAATTCTGATGTTCAGCTTTGTTTTACATGCAGAAAATTTAAATGTTAAGGATGTTATCGAAATGGGATTGGAAAATTCCTACGATATGAATATACAGGACTATTATCTCAGAAATGCTAAAAATGATCTGTATTCATCCTATCTAGATCTGCTACCGGGCGTTGATTATTCAATTTCACGTACCGAATATTCCGATGACACTGTTAGTGAAACAGGTCAGATTCAAATATCAGAAAGTATTTCCAGCAACGATAGCCGCTATTTTTCCATTAAAAACAGTCATAATTCATATAAAAAAGGAAAAATTGATTATAAAATAGTAAGACGCGAGTTGGTTTTTAATATCATAAATAAATACATTGATGTTCTGGAAAGTAAAGAAAATCTGGAACTTGCTAAACAAAATGTAAAAACTGCCCAACTTGATTATGACCAAACCCAGGTCTTAAAAGAACATGGCAAAGCTTCCAGACTGGATTTGCAACAAAGCCAGATAAGCTTATCTCAGGCAAGGCTGGATTCCCTAAAAGCTTATGATGAACATATAAACACCAAAATAGAATTGTGCCACTTCATAAATGTTAACTACGATCCGGAATACAATTTTAAAGAGCTTAGTTATGAATTCAAAAATCCTGCTAAAATAGATTTTACGCCTGAACAAAATCTTTCCGTTGTCTCGATGCAGCAAGATATAAAACAATCCAAATTAAGTCTTTTGCAAAACACACTGGAGTTTTTTCCCACCCTTTCTTTTTCTATAAACAAATCATTTGATTGGGAAGAAACTAATCCTTTGGATTTTAATGATGAACAACCCTATTCTTTTACTCTGCAGCTTTCCTATCCACTCATGAACTCATTAATCAATTATCCCGATAATAAATCATACAGTAACAATCTTAAGGTGCGACAACTCCAGCTGGAACAGACCATACGAGAAAAACAAAAAGAATATACATTTTATAACACATCTTACCAGCAGGCAAAAAGAAGCCTGGAATTAGCCAAAAAACAAATTGAATTAACCGAATTACATTATGATTTAATAAGGCAAAAATATGATTTGGGAGAAGCAGACCTCACTGATCTGGAGAAGGCACGTAGTGATCTTTTTAATAGTAAATACAACAGAATAAATAAATTTTATGATTTGATAATTCTACAGGAGAATATAAATCTTTTGACAAACAAAAAATTGATGGGGAAATATTAAAAAATTCAAGGAGCTCAAATGCGCAAATACTTTTGGATCATTATAGGATTAGTAATTATTATCGTTTTATTCTTTATACTTAAACCAGGCAAGGAAACCAAACAACAGAGCATGGGTAAAATACAGAAAAGCCCTACTGCTGTTGTGAATAAGGGAAATATTGAAATTGTTTTAGATGAAGTTGGCGTTATCGAACCTGTAAAAGAAGTAAATGTAAAATCAAAAATCAGCGGTAAAATTAAAAAAATGTTCGTGGATGAGGGTGACTATGTCGAAGAAAATCAGGAGATCGCTATTATAGAGCCTGATATGCAGCAAGCACAAACCCTGTCTCGCATAAAAAGTAATTTAAAAACTGCACGTATAGATTTGAATACTGCTGAGATTGATTACAAAGCAAAGAAGAAATTGTATGAGAAAGAATTGATATCCAAAAATGAATGGATAGATGCCCAAAACGCCCTGGAAAAGGCAGAAATTAATTATGAATCTGCTCTTGAACAGTTTAACCTTGTAAAAGACCAGGGAATAACAGGTGACGATATGAAAGTAATTGCTCCTTCCTCCGGTACAATTATTGAAAAGAAAGTTGAAGTCGGAGAGATGGTGGAGTCAAGTGAATCTTACTCCGGTGGTACCGTTCTTATAAATATCGCCGACCTTTCTAAAATGATAATACTTTCCGAGATAAATGAAATCGATATCGGTAAGATCAAGGAAGGTGGTGCGGTAGATATTTCTATAGATGCTTATCCCGAAAAAAATTATCACGGCAAAATAATCCACATCGCACCTATGGCAAAAATTGGTAATAACGAAATTCGAGTTTTTAATGTAAAAATTTCTATCGATAATCTTGGTAAAGAATTAAAACCCGGTATGAGTGCAAATATTACCATAAAAGGCAAATCGAAACAGAATGTTCTAACTGTACCTATTCAAGCTATTTTTAACGATGATACAGGGAACAACGTAGTTTATAAACTTAAAAACGATACTACTTACACCCCTCAAATTGTAAAAACCGGTATCAACGATCTGCAAAAAGTTGAGGTTATAGAAGGAATAGCAGAAGGTGATACCATATCATTGGTTGATAAAAGAAAAACAGAACGTCCCGATAACAGAAGAAGATGGCATTAATATATAAAAATCGCTAATAAATATTTATTTAGGAATCTATTATGAAAAAATATTTAATTTTATTAAGCACAATAATTCTTATTTCTACTTTTTTGTTAGCAGAACCGATAAGCATAAAACAAGCTAATCAAGTAGCAAATAATTTTTTACAACAAAAGTCAAAACTCAGCACTTATCAAATAATTGAAAAAGAAGAGATAGAAAGCTCAAAAAGTCAGATCGTTTCATATTTATTTCAACTCGCCCCTAAAGGCTTCATCATTGTTTCACCCGATTCCGATATTGAACCCATAATCGCCTATTCATTCCGCAGTAATTTCGATGCAGATCGAGAAAATTTATTGCCCAAAATGATAAAAGAAGATTTAAGCAATAGACTTTTGGCTTTAGATATGATTTCTGAGTCAAAGGTTGAAAGCAACAACCAAAAATGGAATAAACTTGCAAAAGCGCAAAATAACATCCCACCTTCAAAAAATTTTCAACAATGGCCAGCTGAAGGTAGCACTTCCACTGGCGGTTGGTTAACCACAACCTGGGATCAGGGCTACCACTACAATATGTTTTGTCCCCTAGACCCCAATACAGGACAGCGCTGTGTAGTAGGCTGTGTAGCTACCGCTATGTCTATGATTATAAATTATCATGAATATGCAGGGGATGTAAGTTTTAGCTCACCCCAGGATAGTTACGTTACTAATGGTATTGAAATTGATTCCGATTCCCTGGAATATGACTTCCCTGGTTTTAACCAATTGAATACTTATCTGGACACCATGAAAGTGCATTATGCCGATGATATTCCTCTAACCGATGAGGACGAAGCTGCTCTCTGTTTTGCCTGTGGTATTTCTGTTTACATGGGATACAGTTCAAGTGGATCAGGCGCCTGGACCCAAGAAGTGGCAGACGCTCTTGTTAATAAATTTGGTTATGAATCTGCCGAATGGATGGAATCATCTATCTCGTCGTTTTATGACACATTAAGTTATAATATGATAACAGCCAGACCCGCTGAAATATCAATCAGGCTTAGTGATTGGACAGGTGGTCACGCTATAAACGTAGATGGTTATAACACAGATGATTTTTACCATCTCAATTTTGGCTGGGGCGCAACCAGCCCTGACCCGATTGCAGATGCCTGGTATGACTTGCCTCAGGGGATGCCAGCCGGTTATTGTATAATTACCGGTGGTGTGGTGAATATCGAAGGAGGTGTTTCTCCATTACAGGTTGGCGGAATGGTAAATGCAGGAGATGTAAACCCCGAAGGTGCAAAAATTACTTTCTCCGGTGAATACGGTTACAGTACAACAGTTCAAGATTCTTTGGGAAACTACCAATTACCTGCTGTTTATCCGGGAACATATACTGCTTCAGCTATCCTGGATAGAGTTTGGTTCCAGGAAAAAGAAGTGGTGATAGATTCTCTTCATACATCTGTTAATTTTGACCTGTTCAATTATGAAAGCGTCAACGGCATTGTGCAATTGGAAGATAATTATGATCCCGTCGGTACAGAAATCTATTTCATTGGTGAAAATAATACATATTCTACTGTAGTAGATGATGTGGACGGAGATTATGAAGTTCCCGATGTGTTACCAGGAGAGTATACTGCAATTGCCAGTAAGCAAAGAATGTTTTATCAAAAGAAAGATGTTATTATAGATAGTTTAAATATGTCAGTGAATTTTTATTTAGAAAATTTTTATAATGATAGTGTGATAAAATATCATAACGATGAAGCTGAAAATTTAATAGATGTCATGTCTGAACAAACAGTGGGAGTAGCTGCCAGATTTACTCCTGATGAACTTGCAGCCAAAGTGGGAGATATTATTGGAGGTATCGAATTTTATGCTCCCACCTCTTCCGATTCCTGCTCGGTTACTCTTAAGATATGGCAGGGCGGCTCTATAGATGATCCACCCGGTGAACTCGTTTTTGAAAAAGAAGTGGATGACTTTGAGGGCAATACCTGGGTAGGAGACTACCTGCATGCTCCCATAGAAATTTTAGCGGATACCGAATATTGGATAGGATATATCATTCATACAACAAATGGTAAAGCATGCTGGTTAGATAGTTCGGAAATTGTGGAAAATAAGGGGCTCTGGCTAAAACCATCCGATGCCTGGATTTATCCTGGAGCTAATCCCGATTTGGCTAACAATCTTATGATACAAATGACAACATATTCAGACTATGCTATTGATGCCCCCGCGGTTCCTGTAGAATCTTTTGTTAGCTCTAGTAGTTCACCCAATCCTTTCACTGAAAATACAAAAATATCATTCAGCCTAAAACCCGAAAATAATATCACGAATTTAGATGTTATGATTTTCAATATTAAAGGACAATTGATTAAGTCGTTACCGGCTGATATCAATCAAAATAGTGGTTCGGTGATTTGGGACGGTACTAATAAGGAAAACAATTTTATGCCTTCCGGAGTTTATCTTTATAGACTGTGGAATAGATCAGAAGCGAAGTTTTTAAAACCAAACGGAAAAATATTACTGATCAAATAAAGGCTGAAAGATGAAAGTATTAATACAAAGAGTTAATTACGCTTCTGTGAAAGTAGCTGAAAAAACAATTTCTAAGATAGATAAGGGCTTACTGATTTTTTTGGGCATCAATAAAGGAGATTCGAAAGAAGATGTTGAATATTTGGTGCATAGAGTCGTAAATTTTCGTATATTCGAAGACAGAAATGATAAGATGAATTTAAGTGTTGTTGATGTAAATGCAGAAATTCTGCTTGTTCCTCAGTTCACACTCAGTGCAAACTGTAATAAAGGTCACAGACCAAGTTTTGATACGGCAGCTCCCCCTGATGTTGCCCAAAAACTATATTTGCTTTTTGCTGAAAAACTTGAAAATATGGGAGTTAAACCGCAATTGGGAAAATTCGGCGAATTGATGGAGATAAATCTGGTTAATTATGGTCCGGCTACATTTATCCTGGAAAAATAAATTTTTTAACAGACTGAATTCTTGACATTAAAATTGATTTTTACAAATAGACACACATTATGAAAGAAAAGAATAGTAATGATTACCTTTTTGAAATAGGAGTTGAAGAACTACCAGCAGGATATATCGACCCTGCTATAAATACTGTAGTATCGTATTTTAAAAAAAGGCTTGAAAAATCTAAGATAAAGTATAACTATATCAAACAGTTTTCTACTCCCAGACGTTTAGCAGTTTTAATTAACGGCTTACCGTATAAACAAAAAGATCGTGTAAAAGAAATAAAAGGTCCTCCTAAAAACATAGCTTATGATGAAGATAACAATTTGACTGAAGCAGGAAAAGGCTTCCTGCGCAGCAAAAACCTTGATGAATCTGATATTGAATTAAAAGAACTTGAAAAGGGCTTGTATCTTACTGCCAGACAAAAGATCCACGGTAAAAAAACTTCGGAAATCTTAAAAGAAATTTCCCAAAGTTTAATAGGTAAAATAAATTTTCCTAAGGCTATGCGTTGGGGAACACATTCAATTAGTTTCGCAAGACCAATTCGCTGGTTTTTGGCTCTTTATAATTCTGATTTACTGAAATTCTCTGTTGATAGTATCAAAACCGATAAATTCACTTGTGGAAATCGCATAGAAAAATTAAACAACAAGATTGAGATCAAAAACTGTGGAGAGTATGAGAAATCTCTAAAAGCACATTATGTTATTCCCGATTTTAAGGAAAGAAAAGAAATAATTGAGAATCAGATAAAGCAGATTTTCACCGATAAAGGAGAGCAAGTTGTTTCAGATAGTGAATTGTTAAACACTGTAACTAATCTGGTAGAATTTCCCACTGCTGCTGTAGCTTCCTTTGAAAGTAGATTCCTAAAACTACCCAGATTGTTAGTCCGAACAACTTTGAGTGAGCATCAAAAATACTTTGCCGTGGAAAATGCAGAGAGTAAAAAATTAGTTAATAAATTTGTTTTCGTTTCTAATAGTTACCCGGGCCAAACAGATAAGATCAAATATGGTAATGAAAGAGTAGTAAATGCCCGCCTGGCAGATGCAGCTTTTTTCTTTGAAGAGGATACCAAAAAATTGCTTGAAGATTTTGCACCAAAACTAAAGGGAATACTGTTCCAGAAAAAATTAGGTACAATGTTTGATAAAAAAGAACGAATTGTGCAGTTGACACAGTATATTAGTGAAAAACTGGGAGTTTCTCAGGAGATTATGGAAAATTCCGCAAGAGCTGCAGAATTATGTAAAGCAGATTTAGCCACACTCATGTTGGGTGAGAAAGAATTCACAAAATTACAGGGTTACATTGGCTCGGTTTACGCAAAAAAGTCCGGTGAAAATGAGGAAGTAGCAGAAGCAATTTGCGATCAGTATGAGTATGAGCTGAAGGAATTAAAAAAATTAACCTCTGTCTCTTCAATTTTGGCTATTGCTGATAGAATGGATACTGTTTGTGGAATAATTGGCACCGGTATGATCCCCACAGGCTCCAAGGATCCATTTGCCCTTAGAAGAGCTGCAAATGTTATCGTGCAATTGCTCAAACTAAATAATTATGAAATTAACCTTATTAATTTAATTAAATTTTCCTTTGAGACTCTTAAAGATAAATTGCGCAACAAAGAACATCAAAAAGATGTAATAGCTTTTTTTGCCGATAGAATAAAGTGGCTTCTACAAGAAAATGACATCGACTATGATGTTGCCGATTCAGTTATGGCTATTGATATCTCAAATGTACCGGATATTATTGTAAAAGCCAAAGAGCTGCAGCGCTTTAAATCCAACAAAGATTTCCGTGATTTGATTATTGGTTTTAAGAGAGCTACTAATATTCTGGAGAAATCAGAAGAGGAAGTTAAATTGGATCCTAATAAGTTTATTGAATCAGAAGAAAAAGAGCTTTATAATAAATTTATTGAAATCCAAGCAAATTATCAGGAAAATCTACAGAAAAAAAATTATAAAGAATGTTTTGAAATTTTAGTAGATCTGCGTGATGATATTGATTTGTTTTTTGATAACGTAATGGTAATGGTGAGGCAGGAGGATATTCGTGAAAACCGTATGGCACTTTTAAGAAAAATTAATAAATGCTTTATGAAGATTGCAGATTTATCAAAAATTGTATATGAAGGAGTTTAAATTATGAGGATTAATATTTCCCACAGAGCAAAAGCTATTAAACCCTCTCCCACTCTAGCAGTTTCTGCCCTGGCTAATGAGATGAAGGCAAAAGGGGAGGAAATAATCAGTTTTGGTGCAGGAGAACCTGATTTCAATACGCCTGAGCATATTAAAGAGGAAGCAAAAAAAGCAATTGATGATAATTTTACTCACTATACAAAGTCAGCCGGAATTATTGAATTGCGAAAAGTTATTTCCCAAAAACTACTAAAAGAGAATGGGCTCAAGTGCAATCCGAATGATATTCTTGTCTCTCCCGGTGCAAAGGCATCCTTGATGCATGTACTGATGACTATTTGTGACCCCAGAGATGAAGTAATAATTCCCAGTCCTTATTGGGTTAGTTATACTTCATTAGTAGAGCTTTATGATGCCTTTCCTGTAATGCTGCCTGCAAAATCAAGTAATAATTTTAAAATTAGAGCGGAGCAGCTATCAGAAGCTATTAACTCACTTAATAATCCCAAAGCCCTGATTTTAAATTCTCCCAACAATCCTACTGGAGCCGTTTACTCAAAAAAGGAATTGGAAGAAATCGCAGAAGTTTGTCTGGAGAAAAACATCATAATAATTTCGGATGAAATTTATGAAAGATTATTATATGATAACAAAGAACATATTTCTATAGCTTCCATCTCAAAAGAAGTAAGAGAAAATACAATTCTAATTAACGGAGTTTCCAAAGCATATGCAATGACTGGTTGGAGATTGGGTTATGCCGCTGGTCCTTCTGATATAATAAAATGTGCTGTCAGAATACAAAGTCACACTACATCCTGTGTTAATTCAATTACACAAAAAGCAGCTGTAGTTGCTCTTTCTCAAGATGAAGGTAGTGTGGAAAAAATGCGAAAGGAATTTGAAAAACGCAGAAATTATCTTGTAAAAGCTCTGAATGATATCAATAATCTGTCTTGCTTTATGCCCAGCGGTGCCTTTTATGCCATGCCGGATATTTCCTATTTTATCCAAAATAGTGATGAAGTAAATAATTCAGAAGAGCTGGCTAAATACCTGCTAAAAAATTACCATGTAGCTGTGGTACCCGGAACTGCTTTTGGGGCAGAAGGCTTTGTGAGATTTTCATATGCTACTTCTATGGATAATATAAAAAAAGGTTTAAAACTTTTCAAAGAAGGTTTACGGAGTTTAACTTAGAATATGAAAAAAAGTGAATTCGGAGATGAATACAAGCGAAGAAGAGATCGCAGAAATAAAGATACTACTTCTCTAGCCAAGCTTATATTTAGAATTGTTCTGCTCCTTGCCTTAATATTTCTGATCCGTTTCATATCTTCTGGTGGTGTCGAAAGGTTTTTCGATCTTATTACTGGTTCTAATCAGGAATCCAGCCAAGTAATTATAAAGGAGAAATGAATGAGTCTGTTGATTTGTGGTTCTATAGCGTTAGATACGGTGGAAAATGAACATGGAAAAGTGGCAGAAGCCCTGGGTGGTTCTGCGACCTATACTTCAATCGCTGCCAGCTATTTATGTGATCATATAGCCATAGTAGGTGTAGTTGGTGAAGACTTTCCGCAGGAATATATAGAGCTGCTCGAAAAAAGAAATGTAGATGTTACGGGTGTAGAAACAGCAAAAGGCAAAACATTCCGCTGGTGTGCTCGCTATGATGATCTTAGTGAAGCAATTACGCTTGACACTCAACTTAATGTTTTTGAAGAATTTTCTCCAAAAATTCCCAAAAAATTCGAAGGTGCAGAATATATCTATCTGGGAAATATTGATCCCAGTTTGCAGAAAGAAGTTTTACAAAAGATGAACAACACTGCATTAATTGGTGCTGATACTATGAATTTGTGGATTGAAACAAAAAATAAGGAGCTAAAGGAACTTCTTCCCCAAATTGACGTTTTATTTATAAATAATGATGAATTAAAGATGTTAACAGAAGAGAAAAATCTGCTTAAAGCTGCAAACATAGCTGTTGAAATGGGCCCAAAATTTGTAGTGGTAAAGCAGGGCGAGTTCGGTGCATTTATTTACAGTAAGAATATGTTGTTTTTTACTCCAATTTTTCCCACAACTATTGTTAAAGATACAACTGGTGCTGGTGATTGCTTTGCCGGAGGCTTTATGGGATATCTTTCTTCAGTAGGAAAAACAGATGAAAAATCAATGAAAAAAGCATTAATTTATGGTACAATTTTATCTTCTTACAACATTGAAGATTTCAGTATTAAAAAAGTTTGTAAAATTAGCAAAGAAGATATACAAAAACGTTACGAAAAACTTAAAATTTTCACTCAATTTTAAACACGTTGCAAAGAATATTCTATGATCAAAAATTCAAATAATGCTTGGCGTATAATAATTTCTGGTAAAATGCCTCCTGCCGAGAATATGGCTTTGGATAAAGCAATTCTAAAGGGAGTAGCTCAAGGAAATTCTCCTAACACAATTAGGATTTATGATTGGGATCCACCTACGGTTTCATTTGGCTATCATCAAAAAATAAATGAGCAAATAGATCTAAATAAAGTTATAGATAATGGTTTTGGCATTGTCCGTAGACCAACAGGCGGTCGTGCTGTTTTACATTTTGATGAAGTAACATACGCAGTAGTAGCAAAAAATGCTAAAGAATTTTCAGGCTCCATATTAGATGTATATAAAAAAATTGCCAATCCTTTGCTACACTCACTTCATAAAATAAATATAAATGCTTCTATAACAAGCAGCTTGCCCCATGATTCAAAAAGTCAGAAATGGCATTCACCCTGTTTTTCCAGTTCATCAAAATATGAAATAAATTATCATGGAAAGAAAATTATTGGCAGTGCACAGGTCAGAAAAAACGATGCCTTTTTGCAACATGGTTCTATATTACTAAACAATAATCAAGAAAAGATGGCTGATTTGCTCCCGGGCAGTAACGCTGAAAAACGGAAAATAATGAAGAAATTATTAGCAAGGAAAACTGTTTCCATTAATCAACTACTTGACAAACAAATTGGTTTTGAGAAATTTTCCGCTATACTAAAATCAAATTTTGTTATTGATTTTAATATAAATGAGCTCCTTCCGGAGAATCTTTTGGATGAAGAAATGGAAACATATTATGCTGTTTTGGAAGAAATGAAAAATGAAATACGAAGTTACAAAAAAAGTTGATAAATTCATAAAAAAGTTGACACGATTTTATGAAGGCATAAGTCTCAACATTTAAATAGAATTTTTAAAAAATTATTCCTTAAATATATTAGGAAGGGAGAAACCATGAGTAAAATTCGTAGTTTAATATTTTTGGGGGTGCTGTTCTTATTTGTAGGCACATCTTTTTTGAGTGCTGCAACTACTGGTAAAATTGCCGGTAGAGTTACAAATGCAGAAACAGGCGAACCCATAGCAGGTGCTAATGTCATTATTGAAGATGAACAAATGGGTGCAGCATGTGATGGTAATGGAAGATATATCATTATAAACGTGCCTCCCGGAACCTATAACGTAAGAGCCCAATTGATGGGCTATCAATCAGTTACCAAAACAGACGTGACTGTTAATCTGGGTTTAACCACTACTTTAAATTTTGAACTCAAGCAAACAGATACTCAAATTGAAGGTATCACTGTAAAATCAGGAGGTAAAAATCTTGTTAAACAGGATATTACCGGATCAGAAAGTGTGGTAACTTCAGAATCAATGGAAAATATGGCAGTTGAAAATATTCAAGATGTTATAGCTGTTACTGCTGGTGCTGTGGGTTCCGGACAAAATATGCATATACGTGGTGGTCGTTCCAATGAAGTTGTCTATACAATCGATGGTATGTCAGTTTCAAATCCGGTTGACCAGGGTTTTGGTATGGACCTTGATATGTCTTCCGTATCAGATATGAATATTTCTACAGGTGGGTTTACTGCAGAATTTGGAAACGCCCAGTCTGCAATTATTAATCTCGTTACCAGATCGGGTGGACCGCAGTATTCAGGCCAGCTGAAATTACGATCAGACCATCTTTTTGGAGTTCCGAACAATAACTATGATGAAGCAAAATTTTCGATAGGCGGTCCCCTGTTTCCCAAGGGTTCCCAAGAGCAAAGAAATAAATATACATTCTTCTTTAATATAAAAGGCGCCTGGAATGATGGACGCTATAAGGATTATTACACAATTGATGAAGATAATATTCTTTATCCATTATTCTTTGATCCGATAAATGATGAACCGGAACAGGTTGAGATAATCAATAGTGTGAAAGGTGATAGAGAAGACTTTGCCGGATTTGATATTGGCAATAGATTTAACAATAACTATCAGGCAAATATTAAAATGAAATTTGCCCTTAGTCCAAAAATGCGTTTTACAGTTGCTACTCGAGGTGATCGAGCCGTATGGCTTCCATTTTCCTATCTAAATCGTTATGCTCTTGAACATTATAATCATTGGGAAGAATCTCATAATCAGCAAGCTTTTACCTTTGATCATACAGTCTCACCAAAGATGTTTTATAAAGTAAGAGGTAGTAGATTCGAAACTGATTTAAAACTCAATTCCGGTGTGGATAGAGATTGGTATTTCTCTGATGAAAATACCACTTGGAGTGATCCGAACTGGAATATTAATCCCACTTATAATAATTTTGGTGTAACCAGGCCCGGTGAAGATGAACAGCTAAGATATACCAATCAATATGGTAATGAGAATAATGTTCCAATGTATGCTTCTCCTGGTAGCCATGCTGGTAATTTTTGGGATGACCAAACTACTACTTATACTTTAAAGGGTGACCTCACTTATCAAATAAATAATATACATGAAGCTAAAACCGGTTTTGAAATAAAGTATAATGACATTGTAAAAGATAGATTAAGCGCTCCCTGGGAAATAAATGATGAAAAACGTTTACCCAACTTCCTCGCTGGTAAAGATATTGATACAACAGGCATGGGAATCAGTGAAAATGAAATTGAAGATGTGATAATTGATTCTAACTGGGTAGCTTATAATAAAAAGTTTTATACAGCAGATAATTTCCAGAAGGGTATTGAATTTGCTGGTGGAGCCAAAGATGGTTACAAAGCCAGACCATGGCAAGGTGCCTATTATATCCAGGATAAAATGGAATGGGAAGGCATGATTGTTAATGCCGGTCTCCGCTTTGATTTCTGGTACCTGGGTGATTATTATAAAGTTAAAAGTGATTCAACTGGAGAATACATTGATGCTGATTGGGGTAGTGTGCAATATATTGAAGAAGTTGGTAGCGATAAATATGAACTTAAAGAAGAAGATGTTGATAAATTCCAGGTGATGGTGAGTCCTCGTTTGGGTGTTTCTCATCCTATTACGCTTAGAGATGTATTACACTTTGCCTACAACTATCAAAGTCAGCTACCTCCATTGCAGTACGTTTTCACTAGCTCTACTCCCGAAGTCGGTACAGTGGGAACGAATGTGGGTAATCCAAACTTGAAGCCTGAAATTACTAAGACATATGAAGTAGGTCTGGAACATCAGATGGGAGAAGACTATACTGTTGATGTTACTATTTTTTACAAAAATATATATAACTTAGTAAGTAGTATCAGTAATAATTTTGCTCTACTTCCTGATAGTTTGGCCCAAGCAGGAAAGCAATATTATCTTTATGTCTCAGAAGATTACGGTAGTGCTCGGGGAGTTGAGTTAACCCTGGCAAAAAGATTCAGTAACTTCTGGGGATTTAACTTTGGTTATACATATTCGTATGCATTTGGCAGGAATTCAAGCGTTCATGCAGCTCGCGAAAATCTAAGAGAATATCCGCTTAACTGGGATGTAAGACACATTGCAAACTTGCAGGCAAATTTTGGCATACCCGAAAATGAGGAATTCTACCTCTTTGGTATGAAAATGCCTGACAAATTTAATACCTCATTCCATTATCAAATACACTCAGGCGAGCCTTATACACCAGTGTCTGATAACGATCAGGCTTTGGACACAAATTCAAAGCGGATGCCATATACTTCTAACGCTGATTTGAAGATAACCAAAGGTTTCAATATATTCAAAAATTTAAATTTAAAATTGTATTTTCAGGTAAAAAATTTGTTTGATAAAAGAAATATAAATTACGTTAATAATCAATTCGCTTCTCCTGATGATCCCGAATCATGGCACGTGGGTGGAGAAACTCAAGATAATGGCACCCTCACTTACTGGGAGAATTATGATCTGAATGAAAACGGCAAAATAGATTCAAATGAGGATCAAGAAGGAGCAGAATATTATATGTCAGCATTAAGCAATCCAAATATATATTCACAAGGTAGAAGATATAATTTTGGAATATCATTTGACTTTTAGAAATTTAAGGAGGATAAACCGTGTACAATAAGAAACGTCAAATCAAATTAATTCTAATCGTAACATTAATTGCAAGTATGTTATTTGCTGGTAATCTACTTGCACAAGAAACAGAAGAAATCACCGAAGAAGATACTACAGAAGAAGTAAGTGACACCGGTGCAGTGGCAGAAGACACCTCAGAAGTAGCAGCTACTATGGAAGAAGAAGGACCTGGTGGATTCGAAGCATTTGCCAGAAGAATTGTCGGAAGTGGACTTGTTGATCTTTTTATTAAAGGTGGTTGGGTTATGTGGCCTATGTTAATTATTGTTATCTGGGCTCTTGCAACTGCTATTTGGAAAGCAATTTCCCTTCGATATGCAAAAATTTCTGTGTATGACTTTCTGGACAAAGTGATGCCCCTCGTAAAAGAGAAAGAATTCGATGAAGCAGCAGAACTTTGTGCTAAAACCCGTGGCCCCGTTGCCAATGTTTTACATGCCGGAATTCTTAAAGCAGACCAGGATATCGAAGATGTAGAAAAAGCTGTAGAGAACGCCGGAATTCTTGAGATGTCATATCTTGAGAAAGGACTTGTAGCACTTGCAACCACAATTAATGTTGCTCCCATGTTAGGTTTCTTGGGAACAGTTGTAGGAATGATACAGGCATTTGAAGCTATTGCCGCAGCAGGTGAAGTGGAACCCACAATTGTTGCTAGTGGTATTTCCGTAGCTCTTGTTACTACTGCCTCCGGACTGGCAGTCGCTATTCCGATTCAATTATTCAACAATTTCTTTGTTTCAATCATTGATGGATTGATTATCGATATGCAAAAAGGTTCCGAAGAATTAACAGAAACCTTGCTGGAGATGAAATAACCGAAATTTTTAAATTGAGAGTAAAATGAATCTAAATAAAGAAAAAAAAGTTAGAAAAAAGGCTAAGATACCAACTGCATCAATGGCTGATGTAGCTTTCATATTGCTTTTTTTCTTTCTCGTTACTACAAAATTCGATACAAAAAAAGGTTTGCTTTCCTCTCTTC
>JAGXLO010000105.1 GCA_018334695.1 Candidatus Cloacimonadota bacterium | reverse complement strand
AAAGTAAATTGCTGCAGGACATGCATCTTATATTTCAACAATTCCTTTTATATTAATAAAAAACCACAGGTGAGGGAAGACACCTGTGGCTTGGGGCTCAACTCAACAAATAAGTCGAGTTGAGTGGAGTCTAGAGGATATTAGTTCCCGGGAAAGTGGGAACTAATTAGAGGGGGATTTTATTTGATTTAAGTCTATAAAAACTCTTTGTCCTTTTTAGTTCAATCTTTTAGCTTCTTCTTTTGTCAATCCGATAAGTTCTTTCTCTTTAAAATCGATCTCATCAGGATAAAATTCAAATAATACTTCTTTACTCCCATCCTCATACTTTACTTCCACTTCTGGCATTTTCAAATCCATTATACTCCTTGGATAGGGTCCTATTTTTACTGATTTAATTATATTTTCTGCCATTTTTCCTCTTAACTCATTTTTTATATTAATTTTAAATTTTACACTACTATATGGTTTTCTGTCAAATAATTCAACTTTAGGATTTTATACTGGTATCCAGGTTTGTATCCAATTATTAAACATCATCATTATCATCGTATTCTCTATGGAATATAGCATTTAGAATTTCAATTATTGCACTTAGCTTGTGATTAATTGCTCCCAAAGAAGCTATAATCAATATTATTATTACTGTTGTTATAATTAAAATTATTAGTTCTACATCTTACCTCTTTTAATCATTTTTTCACATCAATATCACACCCAAAACTTCCTTCAGATTGACAAAACCGTTTAAAGTATAAATTGCTAATACTGTAAAATATTTTATATTGGTTTATTTGGCATCCCCCCATTTTTTTTCATAGTATTGACTCCATGGTTAATTGTTGACTTTTTTTATTGTATTTATGATAGTAACCACCGTATTTTTTTCTAGGTCTTACAACAAAAAACCTGAATAGATATTAGACTACTATCTCCTATAACTAACGGTTAATACCATCAAACCAGTCATAACCGTAATTTATAACATTCTATCTTTAATTTTGGGGGAATGCGTGATTTTAGGATCAGAATAATATTTACTCATTGCTCCTCCACAGTTAATTTTATTTACGGCTTAAATCTCATACTTACCTAAAAACTTAACATGACCATAATCTTTTTATGAGCTGCTTTGGAAGGCGATTTAGCCAATTATTAGTCCTTTGTTAGCCCTTTTAGCCCTTTATTGGCCTTTTCAGACGGTTGATGGTATGGTGTCGTACGGGATTATAAAGCGATTTCCTAGCAGTTTAGACCGACTTTTTTTACGAGCCCCAAACGCCCGAAAACCTCTGAAACCAGCATGCACTATACCATGTGTTAGCGTTTCGTGCTTTATTTTATTGTTACTGCTCATATTTTATTTCTACGAAAATACTTAAACACTTCCATTACCAATATAATTGGTATAGCTAAAGCCAATATATACAACCATTCGATGAAGTTAATTGGTTCTATTCGCAATATGTTTTGCATAAACGGAATTTGCATGCTCAATATATGAATACCTTGTGCTGCCATAACCCCAAATACAAGAATGATATTTCTTTTTAACGGCACCTTAAAGGCCGAAACACTTTCGGAACGGGCGTTGCATGCCTGAAAGTTTTGCATAAATACCATAAGCAACAAGATAAGATTGCGGGCGTGTATTTCGCCCATTTGGGTGTATGTGTTTAGATAATACCACAATCCAAAAACAATCAATCCCATAGTTGCACCCGATACAACGGTTTGATTAATCATTAACGGGTTGAATATTTTTTCTGATGGTTTTCGTGGTTTTCGTTTCATTGCACCCGGCTCACCACCTTCAAAGGCAAGTCCAACATCTTGAATACCGTTGGTAACCAAATTCAACCATAGTAACTGGACTGCAAGAAGCGGCAAAGGCAAGCCGGCAGCAATTGATGCGAGGAAAAGGATGATTTCAGCAGCTCCTGTTGAGATTAATAGATAAATTACTTTTCGCACATTGTCGTAGGCAAAGCGACCTTCTTCTACACCTGCAACAATAGATGAGAAATTATCGTCAACTACTATCATCGAACCTACTTCTTTTGCCACATCTGTGCCCGAACCCATTGCCACTCCAATATTGGCGCGTTTAATAGCAGGGGCATCGTTAACGCCATCGCCTGTAACTGCAACAAATTCTCCCTCACGAATCAACACATCTACAATTTCAAGTTTTTGTGTTGGAGAAACCCTAGCAAAAACAGAAGTTGATGCCACCAGTTTCTCAAAAGCAGGACTATTTGATGCACCTGCTTCGACAAGCATTTGTCCAGTTACAACAGGGGTATCTGTAGCGGCTATGCCCAATTCACGTGCTATAGTACCAGCCGTTTCGGGGTGGTCTCCGGTTATCATAATTACTTTTATGCCGGCATTGTTGCATTGCTCTACAGATTTTTTTGCTTCTGGTCTTAGCGGGTCAATAAAGCCTACAAGTCCGTAAAATGTGAGTTCAGGAATATCTTCATTTTCATATACTTCTTTTTTCTGAAAATTGGAATCTTCGCCACTGGCAAAAGCCAGCACACGGTATCCACCTTTAGCCATTTGTTCAGCATCGGCAAGTATCTTGTTCTTGTTAATATCTTTAATTTCGCCATTAACGGACATAAAAGGACAAAAATCGAGAATGGTTTCAACAGCACCTTTTAGACCTATGAATACCGAGCCGTTTACATTGTAAAATGATGCAGAGAATTTTCGCTCCGACTCATAAGGAATTTTTCCTATCGGTTGTTCCTTTTTTATCCATTCTTCGGGATTAACTCCAAGCTTGTAACTCATACCAAGCAGGGCAACATCCATTGCATCGCCATGATACGACCATTTTTTATTTTTATTTACCAAAGAACCTTCGTTTGCAAAAACCGCGATACGGGTAATTTTTGATATTTCTTCGTTTTCCGAAAATTCGATTTTTTTATTTTCGCTATTGGTAACTGAACCCACTCCGTTATATCCCTCACCATTAACAGTAAATCTTGTTCCATTTGCTAATGAAATAATTTTAGCCGTTTGCTCATTTACGGTAAGTGTGCCCGTTTTGTCGCTGGCAATTACAGTGCAACTGCCCAAACTCTCAACTGATGTTAGTTTACGGACAATTACATTTCGCTTTGCCATTCGTTTTGTTGCAATGGACAATGCCACAGTTAATGCTACTGGCAAACCTTCGGGTATTGCAGAAACGGCCAATGCTACTACAAAGAAGAAAATGGAGATTATGTCCATACCCTGTATTCGTAGTACAACAGCCAATATAAGGCTGAGGGCGATAATAAAAATGCTGATTTGCTTAATGAATCTCTCCATGCGTTGCACCAAAGGTGGCTTAGCAGAAGCTGACTCAGTTACATCCTGCGAAATTTTACCTACCTGCGTATCTGTACCGGTACAAACTACTACGCCTACGCCTCTTCCTTTCAGCACCGTAGCACCTGCAAAAGCCATATTCGTTCTTTCGGCAACACCAAGGTTTTCCTGTAATACCGCAACTCGTTTTTTTGCTGCTCTGGATTCGCCGGTAAGGAAACTTTCGTCTATTTCCAATCCAGATACTTCAAACAAACGCATATCGGCAGGAACTTTCATCCCCGATTCAAGCAGTACGATATCGCCCGGTACAAGTCCTTCGGAAGGCACTTCTGTTTCTTTTCCAGCCCTTCTTACTCGTGCCTTAATTTTCATTAATTTTTGCAGGCTGCTGGCACTTCTCTCTGCATTGAATTCCTGATAGGCTCCTAATGCACTATTAATAAAAATAACCAGAAAAATAAATATGGCATCTTTTTCCTCGCCAATGGCTACCGATGCCACTGCAGCAGCAACAAGTATGAAAATTAACGGATTTAATAACTGATGCAAAATTATCTGCATCAGTGTTACTTTTTTACCTTCAGGAAGTTTATTCTCTCCGTAAAACTGAATTCTTTTATTTACTTCAGCTTGATTTAATCCAGTATCAGAAGTTTTTAACTCGCTGTAAATTTCTTCTTTGCGATATGCTTGCCAATGTTCTTTGGCTATTGTGTCTTGATGTTTCATCATATTATATTTTTCATTTCACTGTCATCTCATTGTTATCTTTCTTAGCATGAACGCTAAGGGTTGGCGAATATGAGAAGTTGCCATCGGGAGCTTGCGACCGAAGACAATTTGGGTGGAGACGAAGCCGAAACCGCATATTCGCTGTTATAGGCAGTTTAGAAAAAATTACAGAGTCTCCTCTTTTAACCGATCAACAGTTATTACTCTATAAGTATTAGAATTAACTGTTACTCTAATATTTTTAGCAATATTTGTTATATAATAATTTTTACCAACTCTTGAATAATCAATCTCAGAAGTGTTTTTTAATAAATTAAATATTAATTCTTCAATCTCATTTTTAGAATAGTGAACTTTAAGTTTCTTGTTTATTCTTCCATATACGAGTTCTGTATAACAAATATTTGTAATTATCTTTTTTTTATCAATAACCATAAAGCCTTGTGATTCTTTTTTTGTTTACGACTAAACGCTTTTTTCTAAATTGCTTTTAACGTCCGTATCCACGAACCTTTGTTTCGTATATAATCGGTATTAGGGAGTGTTCACGCAGTATTTCGGGTATATTTCCTTTAGTTGCTATACTATTCATTTTTTAAATCCAATCTGTCTTAAGAACTTTTAATTTTATTAATAATATTATTTGAAACATGCGTGTAGAGTCCAGTAGTTTAGATATTTTTGTGTCATATTTTCTTATTTTATTTAAATTTTATTCACCAATCTCACAGACACAACTTGCTTCAGATTGACAAAACATTAAGAAATACAAAATCTTTTTTATGCCAAATTGTCAAATAGACAACAAAAATCAATTCCGTAGTCTGGTTGAATAAGATTTGAGCCTTTTAGCAAGATACATCCGCCCATGATAGCTTTTTAAATACTTCTCTTGTCTCATAGCATCTTCCTGATCTAAACACGCTTCATAATATATTATCTTTAATGTCCTTCTATATTTTGTAGATTCTACTTCTCCTTTCTGATGTTGCTTATACCCAGTTAAATAAAATCTTCGATTTTGATTGTGTGAATCATTTAACCGGGCAGGTCTTAATTTCAGGTCTTTTGTATATCCAGTATAATACTTGCCGTCCTTCTCAGACAACAGAACATAAGTATAAAACATTTTTTAAGACCTGAAATTACCTGTCTTGTGAAATCTTTAAAAATTTCACTGGGATTCAACTGACCGTACACAACGCACCGAAAATCCATTCTGCTTATTGTAGTAGCCCCGGTAGACTATAGTGCTACTACAGTACAACCTCCTGTACCAGGCATTGTGACTATTACTCTCAGTAGACGACCAAAAAAGACTGTAGTAACCCATATAGTTGAAGTGTCCACTGTAGATACGACGGAAACCGCCGGGAAGGAAACTTAAACCGCTGCTATCAAATTCGGGGTCATTCTTTAAAGAGCCATTATTCCATAAATCGTATCTACCAGCTAACTTGCTACCTTCATCTGTGCCGCGATAGCCTGTGTTGTATGCCTGGCTTGGGCTCATGCCGAGATACATCTCCAATTGCTTAATCTCATCATCTGTAGGAATATGCCAACCGGCCGGGGCAAGTCCTCTTGCGTCAGCAACTGCATACCAATTATAGAGATTACCGTAAGTATCTGCATTTGATGGAGTATTATCGTATACACAATAAGCACCGGATGAAAGCCCCCAAGTGCTGTTATTAGTAACATGGAAAATCGGGTCGCCGTTTCTATAGTGAGTTACTTTCAGGTTCTCAATCATCCATTCTTGATCGCCGATTACTAATGTTTGATACACATTGCCGTCTATGTCGGTTACTGTACCATAACCGCCAGGATTATCATCTGCAATTACTTTGAATTGGATAAAAGCTGAAACTATTAAAACTAACACTACGATTAAAACCCTTTGGTTATGGTAATTTTTGGCAAGTTTATGCATACTTTCTCCTTTACTCTTTTTCACAGTAATTCCATCCACATCCTACTTCAAACCGGAAAAACTAGCAAAAACACAAATTGCTAATACTGTCAAATAATTCATCTTAATTGATTGTTGTTTTCAAATAATTATTTAATTATCAAAAGTCACTAATGAAATCATTGAAAAACTTTTCAGAAAATTTGCTTTAAGTAAAGCAAAATTAATTTGACTGAAACGTAAAAAAAATGCAGTAATTCGTTACTGCAATAATAATTCCTTCTAATTTGTTTTATAATGGCTAATTACAGAATGAGCACAATTAATCTGCTTTCTCTTCTCTCCATTCTTCCAATTTCTTCTCAACCTCTGGTCTTACTTGTCGACGATATTCTTTTTTGTCTTCTTTGCTGGAAAACTCATTAAACATCTTATCATAATTAGTATAAGTATGACGAATATGTGCTTGAACAGACAATAAGGCGATATCTTCCAACACTTCTTCTCTGTTTTCCTTCTCAGCGAAATATAATCCCTTACGTTTGCCCACTCGTCCCCTCGCTCTTGCTTGGGAGATGATGCTTCTGAGATCTTGCTCAGGAGTTCTGGGAAAAATTGATTTTATGGTCTTCTTCAGTTTTTTAGTCAGTTTTTCTTCTCGCTTTTCTTGGCCCTTCACTTTTGATTATGCCCTTTCATTAATACCTTCTGCACCACCAAGCTTTTTCTTTTTCTGCTCAATAATCTTTGTCGGAGCAATAATTCCTGCATATTTCCGTCTACGATAAAATGAATCATAAATGTACATTTTCCAAAACTTTTTTTCCTTTTTCACAGCCCCTGTCAAAGCAGCATCTCCTTTTTCGAGATAACTCCAAGCTTGAGGCAATCGAGAAAAATAGAGATGGGAAGGTCCATATTTAGCATCAATGTAGTACCTATCTTTCTTTTTAACCACGGCAAAATCATCTTTATCTATATAGTCCTCAGGATTCACCTCTTTCTCTTGGGGGAAGATTCCTTAACAAAATCCTTTAAGTTAGTTTGAGTTACAGTGCCCTTTTCAATTGCATCTTCAATACTACCGTTCAATTCATCAATCTTGTCGGTATTCTTCTCCGATAAAAAAAAACCGAACTTTGATCTTATAATTACCTTATCGTCTTCATAGGGGTCCCCCCATTTTAAGCTAACATCCCCAAACCTGGAAACTTCATAGCCG
>JAGXLO010000104.1:2484-7465 GCA_018334695.1 Candidatus Cloacimonadota bacterium | reverse complement strand
ATTTTACCATTTAAATTACTAATAATTTCCTTCTTTCCATTTCTAGTGAAGAAAAAAGGCAATTTTCTTTTCCTCCAATTTTTAAATATGTAATCGCTTGGTATCTCCTTTCTACTGCTAAAAAAATCCAAAATATTAATACCCGGTCTGATGTGGACCTTACTGTTACTTTTAATATCATCTCCAAATGATATTATAATATCAAATTCAATCTCATATATAGATAGAAAATTATCAATAATATATGAAAATTTCTTATTTAGCTCTTGATACTTTTTTTCAATACAAATCTGTAATTTGTTTTTATGTCTACTTGCTAATCGGGTAGTTTGATAATTATTTGAATTCTTCATTTGAAGTATCATTTAGTTTATCCATGAAAATTAGCTTGTGATTTTCATCAAATTTGGTCTTTAAGCTTTTGTATTCGTTTTTTGTCAGCTGCAATATGGAAATTTTCCTCTCTATTAACTTCTCAGTTTTTCCCCTAACCCTCTCTATTTCTTCTGCATTTAAATTATCACCCACTACTACCAGATCAATCAAACCGCTGTCTTTTCCCCGGGCATAATCACCTCTTAAAAAAGCAATATAGATGTTACCTACTTTTTCGATAATATTTGTAATTACTTTATCGATTCCTGTAGATTTTAGCACAATTTGTCTGATTTCATGGAATAGGGGATGTTTTTGGTTAGCTTTATAGATTTTGGAGCGCCCCTGCTTCTCTGATTTTAATATTTTAGCTTCTGTTAATTTATTTAGTTCAACTCTAATGCCGTTAGTTGATTCTTCAAACTCTTTAGCAAGCTGGCGCAGGTAACCGCTGCTTTTAGGATTAAGAAAAAATTTCAGCAGCAATTTTATACGAGTTTCTGAAGTTATTAAATTTTGAATCATAATTTTATTTATCGAGTAATAATTTTACTCAATAAATGGATATTGGGTTTAAAGTTGTCAAATATATTAATATTTTTAATCCAATGAATTTTTCAATTGCCTTTTTTGTCTAAAGCTTTGGAGATAAGTTAAACTCGTTTAGATTCTACTAATATCTTTTTGCTCTCCGCTCCGCAATTGAACAGCAAGTCGAGGATAGATAAATTTGGTGTAAAATCACCCCACAATTGCTTGTATTGTGGATGTTCAAAATCTGAATAGATTAATTTGATATTGTTTTTGGACAGTAATTCTCTATCATTGTATTCTTTACCACCTCCTGTTCCGGAAAGGTATGTATTTGCTTCCAATTCTTTGGCTATATCAATAATAAGGCGGGTTTTTGATCCATAATCGTTTAACAGATTGCTCAATTTGTAGGTCGGTGTAGCAATATTAAGGTATTTACAAATTTCTTTAATAAGTTGCATATTTAGTTCTGCAAAAGATAAATCTTTTTGTATGATATTTTCCACAAAAGGATATACTTCATCATAATAATCAGCACGTTTATAATTGAATTCTAACGTTTTAAGATGTTTTCTTTTCCATCTATTATTAGCGAATTTTACTTCCTTGTAAGAGACCTTCCCTTTATTCCCGGAAGGAATTGATATGGGGATGGTTAAATATGTAGGTCCATTGGGAGTTTTGATTCTATTTCGGTTAGAATAACTTTGTCCACGGGGATATTGAACATCATCTAAGAAGACGAATTTCTCGGATTTTGCAATTTTATAAAAGTAACCTAGCCAGGGGATATAATTTGGTTGATGGATTGCAAATGTAATATTATTCATATTTAAATTCTTTCATCATTTTTTTAAATTTACACTTTTGTTTTTGATTATTTTTATAGGTTCTAAAAGTGAAGTTGCCTAGGATGTTATCTTTTAAGATTAACTCGTAATTGAAAAGATCCACAGATTTTTTTTGAATTTTTTTAGCAACATTAGATGGTTCATTACATAGTTCTTTGTAAGTGACACACACTATGTGCTCGGGGTTTGTATTCACTTTTTTATTATAGAATTTTTTTAGATAATATATTTGACCAGCAATTTGTTTTTCACAAGGAAAGTTTTTTAATAGTGGATATTCAGGCGGCATATAGCTCCACCAGGTATTTAGATCTTTGTAATACTTTTTCCTTGCTTTTAGAATACTTAATGCTACGTCTAGTTCATCTCTTTCAATATATACAAATATAACTTTTTCAAGCAGCGATATTAGCTTTTCCATATGATATGAGCCAAATATGTTTTTAAATATCATAGGATTTTTAAATTCATTTTGAATATTAGCTAAAACGATTTTTAATTGTTGCCATTCAATTTTCTTCTCTATATCTTCAATATTAGTTATGCCCGAGATTTTGTTTTTCAAAAGCCAGTGACGCCAGAAGTATCCGAATTCGTGAATATCAGAAAGCTCGTGGGTTCTGGCATAGTCAGAATTATAAGTAGTTGTTTTTTCATTGCCCAGGATGTTTTTTGATAAACGGATACCGTGAATTGGTGCTAACCAAAACCTGGCCATAATATTATTTATATAAGAAATCTTAAAAGAATGTGCTATAAATTGAGAAAGGAGAGTCGTACCTGATCTGGGAAGACCAAATACAAAAATAAAAGGATATTTTATATCATAATCTTTATACCATTCTTTTTCCATATCCTGTAATATTTTATTTGTATTAAGGAGAAAATCTTCTTCTTCTTTACTTTTAGTATATTTACCAATTCGTTTTTTATAAAAGTCGCTCAATTTTTTCTTTTTGGTCATTTTATTATCCATCTCAGTACATCAAATGTTTCTGCAAATTCAACACCTATTTGCACGCCTCTAGTTCTGGCAAGACCTTTAATATATTCTGCATTGGCGTACTTTTTACCAATTTGGGATCTGTAACATTTTAAAGAGTCCAGTTTTTTTTCAACATGTCTTTCTTCGAGGTAAATAAAGGATCTGGTTTCAAAGGTGATATTGTTCCATGGCATTTCATAACCCAGTATAGAGGTAAATTTAAATGCCCTTAAGCCTTCTCTAGCAATTGTATAGTGATCTTGATGCAAGTCGTTATTAGAAGGCATTAAAACAAGTTCAGGTTTTATTTCTTTATTTAATTTTACCAAATCTTCCAGTATATCTTGACGGTGATGGGCAAATTTTCTTACTGGATATCGATATATCAAAAGATTTTCCCTTTTTATTCCCAGTTCTGCTGATGCCTTTTTTACTTCTGTTAATAAAATATCTTTGGGTAAACCTTCTGGTACGGATTCTTCGGCACAAGAAAAAGTAGCATAATATAAATCTTTTCCTTCTTCAATAAATCTAGCTATAGTTCCTCCACATCCAAATTCACCATCGTCTGTGTGAGGACCCAGCACGAGAACTTTGTTAATTCCTTTCATAATAATTCCTTAAAACAATTTTGTTAATTTTTTTGTTAAATTCTTACGAGAATACTTGTTTATCTTTGCTTCTCTAAATTCCGGAGTCTCATCATTACTCCACAAATTAAAAAGCTTAATAATGTAATTTTTTACCTCAGTAAAATCAGAATAGTCAAACATTTTTCCTGTATTGGTTTTAGTAATAATTTTATTCGCAACTCCTCCAATTGGACCAAATGCAATAATGGGTTTTTTAACCATTATATATTCAAACAACTTTCCAGTTGTAATATATTTCCCCTTTTTACCTTTACCAATTATAAAAAGTAAAGCATCTGCATTTTTTATCAGAGAAACAGCTTTTGTATGAGGTTTGTAACCTAAAAACTTTATATCAAAATATTTGCAATTTTTATCTATAATCTTATTTCTTACACTTTCAAATACATTGCCAATAATTTCTAGTTTAATTCTGTTTTTAAATTTATCATATTGTGACAAATCTTTCAATACTTCAAATAAGCTATCTACATATTGTCTTTCTTTAAGTGATCCCATGTATCGAATAGTGAAAAATTTTTTATTCCCTTTATTAGAAATATTTATGTCTGACTTGTCAAAACCATTTGGAATCACTGTGTAAGATAGATTAAGTTCGTGAAAAAAACCTTTAGCTACACAACTAATTTTATTAGCTGATTTAAGTACATTTTTTTCTAGTTTTTTATTAATAGAAGTACTGAAAAATGAAATCTTATTTTTTTCATAATGGTAAATATCCGTCCAAGGATCTCTGAAATCCGCTACCCATCTTATTTTGCTCCAGCGAGCCAGGGATTTGGCTATAAGATGCACAGTTGGAGGGGGTGAAGAGGAAAAAATCATATCAGGATTTTCCTTTTTGATAATATGCTTTCCGGCTTTTACTGCATAAGGAATCCAACCAATCTTGGCGTCAGGAATAAAAAGATTGAGCCTTATCCAGTGGGTTACTTTTTTCTTCCAATTTGTTTTCTTCTCCGTTAAGACAGCTGTGGGAATTCGTTCATCTTCTGCCATGCCGGTAAATTTTTTATAAAGTGAAAAAGGTTCCAGAGCAGGAGTTTTGTAAACCTTACAGCTATCGGGAATATCTTTTTGCAAACTCTCATCATAAGCTGGATATTCCCCGTTTTTTACCGTCAAAATTATGGGCTGCCAGCCAAACTCAGGTAAATACTTGGCAAACTTTAATACTCGCTGTACTCCCGGACCACCGGCGGGAGGCCAGTAATACGTTATTATTAAAACTTTCTTCATGTTAGCAGTTTATGAAAGTTGTTATAATTTTCAGTCAAGATTAATTCAAAAAATCTATGCTTTACTATATCCTTCATCTGTTCTTTTCTGTGAATTTTATCTAATTGGATTCTTATATCTAATCCTGCGAATTATTGCTTCAATCGAAAATCTGGTCTTAAAAATTGTCAACCATGGCTCATTTAAATATTTCCGGAATCTGCGTGCGTAATCGCGAAATACCTTTCGCTGCGTAATATCATACAAGCTCATAAGCTGGGGAATGTGAACATTGCGATGATAATGATAAGAAGCACAATCGTGGTAATACAAATCATAAGCAGACCAATAACCCAGGTCGTATT
>JAGXLO010000104.1:0-1861 GCA_018334695.1 Candidatus Cloacimonadota bacterium | reverse complement strand
CCGGGTTTATTTTTATTTTCCAGATAATAAAATCCAAGTGAATCCGGCTTTGTGTTATTCCAATTAGAGGTAGTTATGACAATATCTTGCTTCTTGTAACTGGGTGCAGCCTTTGGAAAAATCAAGAAAATGTATAGCAGATAAGATGCTAAAACTAAAATTAATATTAGAATTAATTTATTTTTGCGCATAAAATTCTAAACAGATGTTAAAATCAGAAGGATGGACTGAGCCTCTGATATTTGATTTAACTAATTTTAGAGTTTAAGAAATTAATCTTTATGGCTATAGTTTTCTTGGGTAACCACAGATGACAGGAATTCATCGAGTTCGACCTGAGGGGCTTTTTTCACAATCAGGTTGATGGCTGGAATTATATCTGTAATGCCACGTGGTATCTTCTTTTTTACAAATTCCCCGTTTTCTTTGTACGTGAGGATAATCAGCTTGCGAGGCTTGAGTTGGAACTCCATGTTTGTTATTGTATCATAATAAATTTTCTGGGAAGGACGCAAAATGTAGCCGAGTTTAAGGTAGTCTGAGTAAAATGTGATGGAGTTGGTGGTGAATAAATTTTTGTAAAGCACCCGCACAGAAAGTAGAATTACGATAAAGGGAGCCAGTTTTTGAAACCAGCGAGTGGATTGCGTAATGCCGAATAAGATATAATAAATCGCCCAGGCTAAAGCCAAAGTTGCCAGAACTATGGTAAAAGATCGCATAAATACGGGAAATCTGAATGTTTCTTCGTATTGTTTCATCTAATTTTCCTTTTTCAGTTCCTGCACAATTTTTTTCACATCCTGGCTTCTATTTTTCTTACAGACCAACAATCCGGAATTGGTTTCCACGACAATCGAATCTTCAACTCCTATCAAAGCTATAGGCTTTTTTTTGTCTGTAGAAAGGATGTAATTGTTTTTGGCATCAATAGTTAAAATTTTACCATCCAAAAAATTGTTATGCCTGTCCCTATTCTGCTTCATCTCGTCCAGTGCTTCCCAGCTGCCAATATCATTCCAGTCAATATCCACCGGAATTACAGCTGCATTATCGGCTTTTTCCATTATGCCGATATCCACGGGCACTTTTTGTAGGTTCTCATATATTTCACTAACTTTATCAAAGTCTTTGTTCCAGTATCTATTGATTTCTTTTAGATTTTTATAAAGTCGCGGCATGTGTTTTTGTATGGCTTTCACAATAGAATCCAATCTCCACATAAACATACCACTATTCCAGGCAAAGTGTCCTGCTTTAATAAATTTTTTAGCAGTTTTTAAATCAGGTTTTTCTTTGAATTTTTTTACTTCAAAAACCGTAAAACTTTCTTTATTTATCTTATTGCCGAATTCTATGTAACCGTAGCCTGTTGCCGGATATGTAGGTTCTATGCCAAATGTTAGGAGATTTTTGTTTTGTTGCACGAATTTTGATGAGAATTGAACGATCTCGCGAAAGAGGTTTTCTTTACCGATATAATGATCAGCCGCTAACACCAGCATAGTTTCATCGTCACCATATTTTTGTGACAAAAGAAAGGCGGAAAGTCCTATACAGGGAGCAGTATTGCGTCCGTAGGGTTCAGCAATGATATTTTCTTCTGGTAATTTGGGCAGATGCTCCTGCACCAATTCTTTTTGCTCGATGTTTGTAACAATATAGATATCTTTGTAATCAATTATGGGTAATATCCTATTTACGGTTTCCTGAATCATGGAATTTTCACCCAAAATATTTAGAAACTGTTTAGGATTTTGGGGAGTGCTAAGAGGCCAGAATCTTGTACCAATTCCACCCGCCATTATAAGAGCTATCATTGGTTGCCTCTTTGTACTTCTTTTCTTTGGTCGATTACTTC
>JAGXLO010000103.1 GCA_018334695.1 Candidatus Cloacimonadota bacterium | reverse complement strand
AAAAAAGGTGCCACTTGGTGACACCTGTTAGATATTTAAATTAGTTAACTCTCTGCTTGCTCTATTCTACTTTAAAGGTGATCTTGGCATTAACTCTGTATTTCATAATATTGTTATCTTCTACAGAAGCCGAAAATTCTTTGATGTAAATAGATTCAATGTTCTTAACTGTTTTGGACGCTTGATCAACTGCCTTCTGAGCAGCATCTTCCCAGCCTTCAGTCGATTGTGCTAAAATTTCTATTACTTTGTGTACAGCCATAATAAACCATCCTTTCTAAAATTTTATTAAAGATTTAAAATATTTTCAATTATGGAGAGAATTTTAACAATCATAGTATAAAATAGGTAAATTTCTCTATTTGTAAACCACAATTCAATCGTAAGTTAAGGCTGATCATCGGTAACGAGTAACGAGTGACGCGTACTCTGATCCTAATATCAGCCTCCCCCAAAATTAAAGATATAATATTATAAACCACGGTTATGACTGTTTTGGTGTTTGGAGACATTATTTATAGGGGATTTAACAGTAGTAAAAAAGGGGCTTATTCAGGTAGTAACAGGTACTCATCTTTCCTCAGTCAGCTCTTGATTTTCTAAACTATGATTCGCTGGGCTTTAACTGTAAACCTGCCAATAGCAAAGAAAAGGGGAGCAGATATTAAGTAAAAAGCTATAGATAAAATATATAACTCTCTCTTATCCCCTTCAGGGGCGATTTCAGCCAAAATCTGGTATATATATAATGGTATAAACCCCTATAACTATTATCATATGGAGGAAAAATGTTACACAAGTCAAAGAGAGAGAATCTGCCCCTAAAATTACAAGACCTGGCTTTGGCAGCAAAAGAAGAACTCAAAAACAATCAATCCCCAACCAAGGCGTTACCTTCCCTCTTACAACATCCCTATCTAAAGCGAAATCTACATATCACCCTTAAACAGAATCAGCCTCGTTTGCAAAATAATTTAATTCCCCTAGCCGAAGCAAAGCTGAGGAGTGCCCAAATTGTAGCTAAGTTATTAAGCAATTATCAAACTGAAAAAGGTTCTTGTTTCAAAACTTATCTTAGTACCTACTTTCCCTTTCAGATAAAAAAAATGACTCGAAAAAAGGCAGCAGCAAGAAACTGGCAAAATCTCAAATATTATTCTCAAAATAAAGAGAGAGAAGTAACCCAACTGCAAACAGAATTAGAGGCAGCAACTAAGCACAGTCTTAAACAGAAAACAAATCGTCTCCACAATCAATTGCAGTATTTGAGGTCTGATTACGACAACTACCGGACAAAGCAATGGCAGAATACCTCTAGCAGTAATCCGGAATATCAATCTGTCCGTCAGAAAAAAAGCAAGCTGCAGCGGAAACTCCTGGCCCAACTAAAGCATGATCTTCTCAAGATCAAGCAGCCTCTGGAAAGGGTTTGCAAGCAAACTTGGCTCGATATATTTCTCAACAAAACAAGTTGCAAGCCCTATGTAACCAAAGGTCATCGTTATAAAATTAAGCCGGCAGAGCTGATGGCAATGACCCGGCAGAGACTGCAGGAGCAGGGATACGATAGCAAGGAGTTTGACACTCTTTCCCGGCGTGGTAAATATAACCGCATGCAGGCCTATATTGAGCAGATTCAGTTAAGTTTCCGCAAATTATTAAGGCAAGCCAGCATTGCCGCCTGGAAGGTGCAGGTTGGACCTGAATATTGGTCGGACAGATTACTGGCAGAATATGGATAATTTAGTTGGACTATAGCTTTATATGTTTTAGGCTATAGTAAAAAATAAAAAATCTTGGGCTCTAAAAGCCTGAGATTTTTTTAGCTATTAGCAATTCGTAATCGTTCCTGGTATACCTATTTTTGCCGCAAGCTCATAAGATAAAGGAGTTGATTAACAGGCATAACTATAACGGAACAGATGTATTCTGAAGAGGCATCGGGGTTGATTAATATTCTAAAAATGGAAAAGAAAGGCCGGACTCAAAAATTGGTAACTTTAAATTTAGGCGTTCTCCATCATAAGTATCCACCCTCTTTTATATTAACGCCTCCCCTCATAAACTACATTTAGGAGTAAAGATAATAAACAATCTTACTCACACTATCCCGATTAACAGTTAGTTTTAAGAGATCGATTTAGAAGTTTGTAAAACAGATGTGGTCTTCTATCTGTTCAGACTTTTTTGGTTAAGCCTAGAAAAAAAATACGCTGCCTACTATCATAAATACAACAAAAATAATATGATTAGAATTGAGCATTTAACAATTCCTGGAATGGGTCAAGAGTCTAAAACAAAAGTAATTATTCAATTGGTCCAAGTAAAATAATTTGGTGATCTGGAAGAATTTTTCAAGGAATTTTTCAAGGAAAGAAATTACTGGGAAAAAGAATATGTTGTTGGTGTTGGAAAAGTGGGAAGAGATGTTTGGTGATAAATAATTTGACAAAAATTAATGAATCAAACTTTCTGCCATTAACTTTTATTGGCAGAGGAATCGATTCATGAATAAGCTAAAAAAATATATTAAAAATTATAGTTATGTAACCATGAAAGACCTTAGGAACGAGGGTTTTCAAACAAGAGATATTAGAAAACTTGTTAATAATGGTTTTGTTAAAAAAATAAAATCAGGGCTCTATAAGTACTCTAAACTCAATATGGATAATGAAGGATTTATAGATATTAGCAAGTCGGTGACTAATGGTATAATTTGTTTAGTTTCAGCTCTTGAGTATCATAATCTTAGCACAGTAAATCCGGATAAAATTTATGTAGCTATTCCTCATTCAGAAAAGAAAGTGAATTTAATTTATCCTCCAGTGAAATTTTTCTTTTTTCGAAAAAGATACTATGATATTGGGATTGAAAAAGTACAGGCAGAAGTAGGTTCATTCAAAATCTACATTCCTGAGAAAACAATCTGCGACATGTTCCGTTATCGCAACAAACTGGGTGAAGATCTAGCTCTGGAGGGTCTGAAGAATTATCTAAAACGTCAAGATGCGAATATAAACAAACTCTGGAAATATGCCATCAGAACAAGAGTCAAAACCATAATTAAACCATATATGAAGGCAATGGTAGCTGAATGATTAGAAATATAACTAATCTGACTGCTTCGGTAAGAACAAGATTGTTGAAGATTGCCCAAATGAAACAACGAGATTTTAATGCTGTCTTGTTGCAATATTTTCAGGAAAGATTATTATACAGATTATCAATCTCACCCTATAGAGACAAATTTGTTTTAAAGGGTGCTCTTTTGTTTCTGGTTTATGACATCCCTGCTGCACGTCCAACAAAGGATATTGATTTTTTAAGTCGGGAAATGGATAATAAAGAACAGAATTTGCTCAATTTAATTCGGGAAATAATCAAAATACAAGTCAGGGATGGAGTAAGGTTTGATCCTCAAAGTTTGGGTGTTGAAACCATACAAGAGAATGCAGCCTATAATGGAATAAGGATCCATTGCATTGCACATTTGGGAAAAGCACGAAGAAGATTCCCTATTGATATTGGTTTTGGAGATAAAGTAGTCCCTGCTCCCTTTGAACCGTTTTCAAATTTATTCCCATGGATTTATCAATGATACTACGAATAAGCGACAATGGGAAGCTTTTAAGACTAAAGTTGGTATTAAGCTTTCATTTACTTTTGCTGATACGGTAAATTTTATAAAGAATTTTATTGAACCTGTATTTGAAAATGATGCCAAGAAAAATTGGAAACATAGAAAATTAAAGTGGAAAAAATAATATTGCCTTGAGCAGGTTAACCTTATTAATCTAATTCTTTAGATGGAATACAGAATTAAATTAATTAATATTTCTTAGTCTCTTAAGTAATTTCTACAATATGTGAATATTTTTTAATAATTGGATTGTACTGTCATAGTCTTTCTGACCACTAATATAGAATTTGCAGAACATTTTACAGATTCTCATCCCGATTTATTTCATAATAAAAATCAAGAATTGCAAACCGCAAAAATATTGACTAATTATTCACAAACAAAATATTGCCGCATAAATATTTCCCAAAAATTTTATTTACCTAATGAGAAGGAGCAACTTTATGCTAAAAAGATTTATAAGATATTATCTACCCCACAAATGGCTTTTCATCCTTGATATGTTCGTTGCCTTCTCGGCTTCCATCCTCTCCATCTTCTATCCTATCTTAACCAGGCAGTTGCTTAAGACCCACATTCCTAATAAAGATATGCAGATGATCCTGCAGATAATCGCTGTTATGCTAGCCATCCTGATCGTCAAAACCGTTTGCACTTACATCCGCATGCGCTGGGGACATATCCTGGGCGTGCGCATGGAGTACGATATGCGCGAGGAGATTTTTACTCACATCCAAAAACTCTCTTTTAACTATTTTGATAACGTCAAAACCGGTAGCATTATGGCTCGTATATCGAATGACCTCAATCGCATTGCCGAAGTTGCTCACCACGCGCCGGAGGATCTCATCATATCAATTTTTATCATCGCAGGTGCATTTATCGCTATGTTTAGCTTCAATACCCAACTGGCGCTAATCTCCATAGTTCCCCTGCCTTTGCTGCTAATCTGGGGCTTAACCGTTGGCAGAAAAATGCGTAAAGGATTCCGACAGGTACGCCGAAAAATCGCAGATATCAATACCAGTGTGGAAAACTCGGTGCAGGGAATTCGGGAGGTAAAATCCTATACGAACGAAGACCTGGAGATTGAAAAATTTGAAGATGTAAATACCAGTTTTAAATCAGCTAAAGAAAAGATGTATAAATTAATGGCAAAATTCTTCTCCGGTATGTTTTTCCTCTCTGACTTCTATTATGTATTTGTTATTGGCGGTGGTACCATTCTCATCTATCATGGTAGGTTGGATGTTGTTGATCTGCTGGCTTTTACGCTTTATATTAATTACATACTACAACCCATTCGTCGCTTGGTAAATTTTGTGGAGCAATTGCAGCGGGGAGCTGCCTCTTTTGAAAGATTTATCGAGATCCTGGATATCTCTCCCGAAATTAAGGATAAGCCTTATGCCAAAGACCTGAAAAATGTTAAGGGAAATATTAATATTGAGAATCTGGATTTTAAGTATAAAAATACGGATGAATGGGTGCTGAAGGATATTGATCTGCAAATTCCAGCTGGACAGACCGTGGCTATTGTCGGAGAATCAGGAGCAGGCAAATCCACTCTGGCTGCTCTCATCCCCAGGTTTTATGAGCCAACTCACGGTAAGATTGAGATTGATGGAAATGATATCATGCATGTTAGCCAAAAATCCCTGCGTCTTAATATTGGAATTGTACAGCAAAGCGTTTTCCTGTTTGATACAACTATACGCGACAATATCACTTATGGCGATCCTAAATGCAGCCAAGCAGAACTGATGGAAGCTGCCAAGAATGCCAATATCTATGAATTCATTCAATCCCTATCCAATGATTTTGATACATTAACAGGTGAGAGAGGCGCAAAGCTCTCCGGCGGTCAGCAGCAGAGAATCTCTATTGCCAGAGCCTTTCTCAAAAATCCGCCTATTCTCATCTTTGATGAAGCAACTTCCTCGCTGGACACTGAATCGGAAGCCAAAATCCAGGAAGCTATGGCTAAACTCTCGCAAAATCGTACCACCATAATTATCGCCCATCGCCTATCCACTGTTAAGAATGCAGATGTTATTTATGTTCTAAAAAACGGCAGGATCATGGAAAAAGGCAACCATGAAGAGCTTCTACAACGCAAGAATTACTATTATGAGCTTTATACTAAGAATCTGTTTTAGGAAAAAAATTGAATCTTTGACATCCTGCCCCAAAATCATCTTTACTGCCTTGAAATAATAGCAATAAAAAAATTGTCTTATGTTTAAAAAATATTTGGAGTTTCTATGTTTAAAAGAGTACTACTTGTATCTTTATTTATGGGAATATTGGTTTTCTCGCTTATGGCAGAAGTAAGTTATCTTCATAACAGGCCCAAAATTGAGGGAGTTGCTGCTGCAAATCTGCCCAATTTTAAGTTGCAAGAATTTGCAAAAATATCTAAAAGTAATGATGACAATCCCGATATCAAAGCTGGTTATTATTACGCCTACAGCGTAAATTTTTTCTACCTCTATATAGAAGCCGCTGCCGATAGTATAATTGCCAGAGACCGAGCCTACCAGAACGGGGACGGTTTTCATATGGTCATGGGAAAGAAGCAAAAAGACAATCAACCAACCGATGAGTTTTATGTGCTGGGATTTTCTCCCCAAAAAAGCTGGTGTCATAAAATGCAGTGGTATCACAATATAGATCTTGCTATGAGGAAGTTGGGTGATGAGGTGGAATTTGCTACTGTCAAACAGAATGGAAAAATAAGTTTTGAATTACTCTTGCCCTGGCAGAAGATTAAACCCTATCATCCCTGGTTTGATGAAAAAATCGGATTCAATCTCTGCTTTGTTAAAGCTATAGGGAAAGCCGAGAAAAATTATTATTTTGTCAAATATGATAAGCGTATGCAAAGTGAACAAGCCAAAAGAGAGTATGTTCTGCTTGATTTTGCTCAACCCCAAAAAACAACTTCTTTATACTCCCTGCCGACTAAAGGGCATTATAAACTAAATGAAGCTCCCGGACTGAAAATTACCGGATTTTGCCAGCAGGAGACCTCGGACAATCTTCTGGCTACAGTCAGATCAGGAGAGAATACTTATGTAGGCGGAAAAAGATTAAATCTGAATTTGCCCCAGAGTATTTTTAACAAAGTGGTGCAGTTGAAGGGAGTTAAACTTTTTGCCGGTGGCTACAAAATGAGTTTAAAAAACCACTCCGGTGTTGTTGGTGAATATTATATCTCTGTTTTACCTCAATTTGATATTGCTGATTACAAAAAGCAAATTCGTGGTTTTCAGAATCAATTTGCAGCAGGAACAGTAAATACTCTTCTCTTTTATTGCCGTAATTTGCAAAAAGATTTAAAACAATTAAAATCTTATGAAACTGCCTATAAAATTCGCCTTAAAATGGAGGAGTTGGATAATTATCTGAAACAGTTCGAAAAGGGTAAAGATCCTTTTGCTTCCCGAAAAGGAAATTATCGCCGTGCATTTGTGTCAAAAATTGATTCTACTCTAAGACCGTATTCTATCTATGTACCAGAAAATTATAATGCGAAAAAAGAGTATCCTCTGCTTGTATATCTACACGGGAGCGGAGATGATGACAGGGTTTTACGAAAAACACCTAAAATTGAGCAAGATTTTATCATTGTAGCACCGAACGGACGCGGAACTTCAAATTGTTTTTTTCCACAAGAGGCTCAGACTGATATTGTGGAAGCAATTACAGATGTAAATAATAATTTTAATATTGATAGTTCCAATATCATTTTGAGCGGATTTTCCATGGGTGGATATGGAGTTTACAAGACCTATTATGAGCATCCGGGATTATTTAAGGCTATTGCAATTATTTCCGGTCATCCTAATTTGGCGCA
>JAGXLO010000102.1 GCA_018334695.1 Candidatus Cloacimonadota bacterium | reverse complement strand
ATTAGCCAAAATTCTAGTTCATGGAATAAGTATTTTGAACAAACTTCAAATATTACTTTTCCAGAAGATATTAATACATGGGACTCTAATCAAGGCTGGACACCCATTGGAAATGGCACTACAAAATTCACTGCTTCATATGACGGACAAAACCATACTATAATAGATTTATTTATTGATCGCTCTTCAACAGATAATATTGGTTTATTTGGCTATATTGATGGTGCAACTATTAAAAATCTGGGAGTAGCTGACTGCAATATTACAGGGCAGAACTATGTCGGAGGCCTAGTAGGACATACTGGTTCTTCTGCAAACGTCACTAGCTGTTACAGCACGGGCAGTGTTGCCAGTACTGCTGGTAGTGTTAGTACTGGCGGTCTGGTTGGATCTAATGCAAGTACAACAATAGAGAATAGTTACAGCACCTGTAGTGTTTCAGGATACAAGTTAGTAGGCGGTTTGGTTGGAAATAATTATTCAACCACAATTACTAATTGTTATAGTACTGGCAATGTTACACGCAGCAGTGGCACAAATGAATCTTTTGGTGGTTTTTGTGGTAGTAATAGTAGTTCTACTATATCCTATTGCTACAGTATTGGAAGTGTTTTTGAATCCGATGGAAGTACTACTTTATCAGGCGATAAAGGCTTTGTGGGTAATGAAGGAACTAATACTTCCTACACCTCTAATTACTTCGATAGTGATGAATCCAATCAATCATCAGCTACCGGAGCAACAGCAACATCCACAGCAAATATGCAAGATTCAGACACATTTACGACTGCAGGATGGGATTTTTCAACTATCTGGGCCATGTCCAGCAGTATTACGTTCAATAGTTATCCTACTCTGCAATGGACTGGTGCTTATGCAGAAGCACCTACCAGCAATGAAATTGCATCACTTTCTAATCTAGTTTGGTTAACTGAAGATAATACCAGATGGAGCAGTTCATATACACAAACAGCAGATATCAATATGTGGACAACACCAAGCTGGGATGACGGCAAAGGTTTTTCGCCGATTGGTAACGATGACACCCAATTCACCGGCTCGTATGATGGCGATGGTCACACCATGAGCAATCTCTATGTGAATAGACCATCAACAATCTGTATTGGTCTCTTCGGCTTCACTCAAGATGCAACAATACAAAATCTCGGAATGGTTAATGTGTATATTACAGGTAATAGTTATGTCGGCGGATTGGTGGGATATAATTTTTCTTCAGCCGTCTCAAACTCATACAGCACAGGAAGTGTTTCGGGTAGTAACAATGTCGGTGGCTTGGTGGGATACAATGAGAGTTCAACCGTCTCAAACTCATATAGCCTCGGTGATGTGACCCGTTCATCAGGTTCGGATACTAACTTCGGCGGCTTCTGCGGGTATAACTTTGGGTCGTCGTCGACAATCGAGTATTGTTATAGCACGGGAGATGTAAATTGTGGTAGTGCTACTGACAAAGGCTTTGTAGGATCTGAAAACAACACAGACACCTACACCGCCAATTTCTTCGACAGCGAATCTTCCAATCAGTCCAGCGATGCAGTGGGAGCAGCCACACCCAAAACCACTGACGAGATGACCAATGCCACCACTACAGACAACATCTACCTGGCAGCCGGTTGGGATTTCAAAGGTGAAAGTACTAACGGAACAGATGATATATGGAATATTGGCAATGCCCGTAATGACGGTTATCCATATCTAGATTGGCAGTATCCATCAGATCCGGCAACCCTCCCCGTTACACTTTCTACTTTCACAGCACTTTACACAGAAGGAGCAACTCAACTATCCTGGATAACTCAATCGGAAGAAGATAATATTGGCTGGAATATATACAGAAACTCACAAGAGGAATTTGAAACAGCTACCCAGATTAACAGTGAACTAATTCCAGGAAATGGCACAACTACAGAACCGAGTTATTATAATTTCGCTGATGAATCAGACCTTACTATTGGACAAACTTATTATTATTGGCTGGAAAGCCTAGACCTGGGCGGACAAAGTCATACTTACAACAGTTTAGTAAGTATAACAATTCCAGAGCCTGGTAATAATCCTGGTCTTGAATCTCCTACTATATATGGAATTGAAACAGCTCCCAATCCCATGAGAGACAATACGGACTTCAGATTTACTTTGGATAATGCAGCTCGAGTAGAGGTGTATATTTACAATATTAAAGGTGAACTGGTAAAAACATTACCTTCAATCATAGTAGAAGCAGACTCAGAGCAACAATTATATTGGAATGGTAAAGATAGGAGCAATAGAGAAGTAAGTTCAGGTATATATTTTTATAGAGTTAAAGCAAATGGAAAGACCATAGAAAACAGTAAATTGATCATTATGAAGTAAAGTTACATTAGGTAGTTAATAACCAACCCCGGATTTGTGCAAGCAGTTTCGGGGTTTTTATTGTGTCCGAGCTGTCATGGACCATTCCGTGACGTAAGTCGGAAAAGTGATAAAAATAAAGGATAAAAGTTTAAAAAGAAAGTAACAAGTAACGAGCAACAAAGAAACAAATTTTAAAAATTAATAATTTAAAATTGAAAATTTAAAATTAATACTTTGACAATCAATACCTATAAATACCTACTAATACCAACATCTCACAACACTCAAACCCGCCAATACTCTCTACCCTATGCCTCATACCCCATACCCTAAACCTCTAAACTGCTAAACTCCTAAACCTTAAACCTATCTTTTATGAAAATACTTTATAAATTGAGCCCTTTCATAAACAGACGGATCTTGAATTTGAGGCTTACTCATTTTGCCAATTACCTGCGTAATATCATCAAAGCGACTCTGATCGAGCCATAGGGAAATATCATTTAAAATATTTTCTATTTCTTCAACCTTTTTCTTATAAAGTACAGACACTACTTCCACAGCTTTTGCACCTGCCAAAAGACATTTTACGGCATCTTCCCCTGTGTGGACTCCCGTACTCGCAACAAGGTCTGTTTCAATTTTATCAGATAAAATACCAATCCATCTCAAAGGTTGTGAAAGTTCACGCGAGGTGCTGTAAGTAGTAGTGGAGGTAAACTCCATTTTATGGATATCAATATCGGGATTATAAAAGCGATTGAATAATACTATACCATCCAACCTCAAAATAGATAATTTATCAACAAAATTTGCCAATCCGGAAAAATAGGAACTCAATTTAATACTAACAGGTATATTTGCAACTTTCTTAACCTTTCGTACAATATTAAAATATATATTTTCCATCTGCCGTCCGTCTTTGTTGATATCCCCCGGAATGATAAATACATTCAATTCTATGGCATCAGCACCGTGCTTCTGAATTTTTTTGATATAATTCACCCACTCGGAAGGAGTAGAACAATTGATACTGGCAATAATTGGAATATCCACCTCCGCTTTAGCGTTTTCGATAATATGTATGTAATCATCTAGATTGTGAGCACGAATATAATTGTTGATATAATCGTATTCTTCTGTATGCTTGGAATGTGAACGCAGAGATTTTGCCTCGCTCATAATTTGTTCTTCAAAGATTGATTTTAGAACTACTGCTGCAGCTCCAGCCTTCTCTATTCTTTTGATTTTCTCCACACTATTGCTCAAATCACAACTTCCTACAATTATGGGATTTTTAAGCTCCAGACCCATATATTTTGTGGCAAGCTTATCCATAGCCAACTCCTTATAAAAATAATTTTTATCGTTTATAAAATTTAATAGATTAAAGTCAATAATTGTAAAATATTTCTCATAACTATCATAAAGACAATCTCTTTAATATATTGTATATTCTTAGTTTTAATATAACTCATAATTACGATTCTTGACAAATAATTTATCTGCAAAAAGTTGAGTGACAAATAAATTTATTTAAGCAAATTATATGAAAAAATCTATTAATTTCGAAGAAATTAGCAACCTTCTAAAGCCCTTATCTCATCCGCATCGTCTGGAGATAGTTATTGGATTATACCACGATGAGTGCAATGTTTCTCGTTGCCAAAAACGCATGAATTTACCTCAATCAACCATTTCTCAGCATCTGCGTATACTAAAGGATGCAGGAATTGTCAAAGCACACAGAGAAGGTAATAAAGTTTGTTATACGGTTGTTAATGATTTCATTAAGAAGATAATCAAAATTATTGAGGATTAAATTTTTTTGGTAAATAATATCGTAATATTTGAATAAACAAATAGTTAAATATACAGATAAACCAATATAAGGAGAACAAATATGGATCATGTCATTACAAGAAAAGAGAATCTGAATGAAGCTGATTATCTAATTGATGTAGTAGCACCGGAAGTTGCCAAAAAATTCCAACCGGGTAATTTTGCCGTCCTCTTGACTGTACCTAACGGTGAAAGAATCCCTATGTCAATTGAAAAAGCAGAAAATGATAAAATTACTATGTATATCAAAAGGTTGGGAAAGACTTCGAAAGAATTGGATGATCGGGAAGTTGGAGATGCACTTTATAAAGTAGTCGGTCCCATGGGGAATCCCCCTCAATTAAAAAAATATGGCAATGTAGTCTTTGCCTCAGACCTCGTTTGCGGACATGCGGAAAATTCAGCTATGTGCAGAGAGCTCAAAAAAATTGAAGGTAACCATGTTATATCAATCCAGAGTTATCCCACTAAAAATGATGTTTATCCTGATAAAGAGTTAGCAATAGATTGTTGTCATGAACATATACTTGCTACGGAAGATGGATCTGTTGGTAAAATGGGTCATTATCTTGATATACTGGAGGAGATGTTGCAGGAACGTCAGATAGACCAGGTTTTTGCCGGAGGTGGAATTCCACCATTACAAGAACTATCAGAATTGACCAAGAGATACAATGTGCCGGTCATGACAACTGTAAGACAAATAATGGTTGATGCCACCGGGATGTGCGGTTCCTGTAGAGTCTTTGTTGATGGGAAGCAGAAATTGGCCTGTATAGATGGTCCCATGTTTGACGGTCATAAAGTGGATTGGGCAGCTGCAATTAGCAGATTGGCAATGTTTAAGGAAAAAGAAGCTGAAGCTATGGAATGCTATAATAAAGAAATTAAGGAGTTGAGATAATGGAAATTAAAGAAAGAATCCCCATGCGCGAACAAGACCCAAAGGAAAGAGTAAATAATTTTGATTCAGTTCCACTCGGTTATTCTGCTGATGAAGCCGTGGCAGAAGCAAAAAGGTGTTTGCAATGCAAAAAACCTATGTGTGAAATAGGTTGTCCTGTCCGCATGCAAGTAAAAGATATTATTGCTCTTATTAAAGAAGAAAAGTTTGAAAAAGCATTTTATCTGGCTAAAGCAGATAATGCTGTACCGGCTATGACCGGTCGGGTTTGCCCGCAAGAGACCCAATGTGAAGGTAAATGTATTTTGGAAAAACAGGGTAAAGCCATTAATATTGGTAAGTTGTTTGCTTTTGTAGCAGATTGGGCCAGAAGAAATGGTGTTACAAGCAAAATAAATGTTGAAGAAAATGAAAAAAAAATAGCAATTATTGGAGCAGGACCGGCCGGCATAACAGCTGCTGTGGATTTGAGGAAATTAGGTTATAAAGTCTCAATGTTTGAAGCTCTGCATATAGCCGGTGGTGTTTTACAATACGGTATTCCTCCCTTCCGTTTACCACGGGATATTGTTGATTATGAATTGTCTTATTTAAAGAAGATTGGAGTAGAAATTAAATTGAATCATGTCGTAGGACAAAATGTGGATTTCAATAATATTAAAGAAGAATATGATGCAATCTATATCTCAACTGGGGCAGGGGCTCCTCGTTTTCTCGGTTGTGATGGTGAAAAATTAAAAGGTGTCTACTCTGCTAATGAATTTCTCATACGGGTCAATCTAATGAAAGCATATAAATTTCCCAATTGGGACACACCTATTATTTGTGGTAAGAAAGTTGGAGTTATCGGTTGTGGAAATGTGGCTTTGGATGCTGCCAGATGTGCCAAGAGACTGGGAGCAGATGAAGTTTACATACTTTATAGAAGGACAAAACAGTATGCACCGGCCAGAGCAGAAGAGATACATCACGCTGAAGAAGAAGGTATTATCTTTAAAGAGATGGTTACCCCCTGTAAAATGACCGGAACTGAAGATGGCTGGGTTAATGGTATAGAGCTGATTAAAACAGAATTCAAAGGTGTAGATAAAAGTGGTCGTAAAAGACCTGTCAATATAGAAAATTCAGAGTATATTTTTGAATTAGATACAGTTATTAATGCTCTGGGAACAAGACCCAATAGGTTGTTTTTAAATAATGTTCCAGAACTAGAAACTTATGACTGGGGTGGTATCAAAACGGATAATGATTATATGACTAATTTGTCCGGTGTCTTTGCTGGTGGAGATGCTCTAACCGGAGGTTCAACTGTGATAGAGGCTATGGGAAATGGTAGAGATGCAGCCGAATCAATTCATTCCTATATAATGAGTTGATATTCTTCTAAATTCATAAGGAGAAAAGTCTAAAAAAACAAGAGGTAAATATTCAATATGTAAAATGATTGAAAAAGATGCTATACATCTTGTCAAATGATTTGACAAAATGAGGGATTAAGAATTAGCAGAATAAAGACTTCGTTAACATAAATATAAAAAAATAATTCTACAAAATTTGACTATAATGTGGACGTATTAATTTATAATAATTCTTGTTTATTAAACATATGCATATAAGGATAATTTGCTAGATGGAATTAGAACTAAAGATTTTAATTGATGTGATTAAACGATTAAAAAATTTGGAAATACCCTACATGATTACAGGTTCGGTAGCTATGAATTTTTATACTGAACCCCGCATGACTAGGGATATTGATATTATAGTTGAAATTAAGTCAGAAGAAAAAGGAAAATTTCTGCATGAATTTGGTGATGAATATATAATTTCAGAAACAGCAATAACTGAGGCGTTACGATATAATTATTTATTTAACATTATACATAAAAAATTCGTGTTTAAGGTTGATTTTATTATAAGAAAAACAGATGAATATAGTAAGATTGCATTTTCGAATAGAAAGCTAATTGATGTCGATAAACAAAAAATTGTAATAATTTCAAAAGAAGATCTTATTATTGCCAAGATAGCCTGGTCTCAGGATTCGCGTTCTATTCAACAAAAGACAGATGTAATAAAATTACTCCAAACAAACCCCGATTTGGTTTATATCAAAAAATGGTTAAGAAATCTTAATTTATATAAATTTGCCGAGGAGTTTATAGGTGAAAGATACTTCTGAAGAAATGCAGAAAATATACCACGATATGCTCATGCAAAAATCGGGAAAAGAGAGATTTCTCATGGGAATAAGTATGTGTGCAACTGCCAGAAAGATAGTTCTGGCATCTTTACCAAAAAATATCAGTCCGCAGGAGAAAAAAATCTTACTGCTAAAGCGTTATTACGGAAATGATCTGGATGAGAAAACAATGTCTCAGTTTATCTCGGCTTTGAGATCTGGTTAGCATTATTTCGTTTTTTTGACCTTT
>JAGXLO010000017.1 GCA_018334695.1 Candidatus Cloacimonadota bacterium | reverse complement strand
CCAGGATCTTCCACGCCGGCTTTATCCACAGCCTTAACCTGTAATTGGCTTAATTCATTGATGTCATTAGCAGGCATTTGTAAAAATAATTTACTGGGTGTTTCGGTACCCTTTGTAGATTTCCATGTGGAGTCTCCGTTCACAAAGCCCAATATTTCTTCACCAACAGAAAACTCGTAGCCGCTAAAGCCTTTACCCAGAGTGTCTTCTCTGGATCCAATTCTTGGAACTCGGGCAAGTCTGTATTTGTAATAAGCAGCCTCGTCTCCGTAGCCATAAGGATCTGGGTCCTGCACACTAAATTCAAAATTAATTGCTGTTCCCACTCTACAAGAATCAATATTACCCTGAGAAGTAGTTATGTAAGTGGTAGGAATCTCCGAGTAAGTACAAAAATATTTTGTATCCACATTTGAAATATTGCCCTGGTCATCTTTACATTTAACTTCAAATTTTCCAAAGTTGTTTCGGAAATCAGAAGTATCTTGAGAGGGAAAGTATACTGTAGCCCGGGGGAATCTTTGATCAGGTGATGTCCATATCAGCGAATCTCCATTTGGCTGTCTGTGTAATACCCAACCATAGTTTTTTTCAGATTTATCAATTTCTATACCATAAGCTTTATCATATTGCCACTCGCTATTAACTGAATCCCAGGTTCCAATTCTGTAAGCAAAAGATTTTACAACTCCGTCTTCATCATAAGCATTCCAGTATATTGTCTGTTGGAAAATCGAATCATACAGTGTAGGATTAATGTGATCACCTATGTTATGGAAAAAGGTAGAATCTGCTACACCTTCTGGTTTTGAAATACCACTGTATTCAGTTATTTCAATAACAGGGTTTTTCGAGGTTTTTAGCGAACCTTTACGATCGCAGCTTAGCATAGTCAATGATAAACTAAATATGATTAATAAACTAATCACATAAGTAGTTTTAAGTTTCTTCATTCGTCCTCCAATAATTTATACAATAGAACAGAATCTATGTATTTAAGTCAATTAAAATAATATTATTTTTTTTCACTTATAAGTTTTTGTGTAGCCTTAGAAATATTAGCCAGAAGTGCAGCAGTTGTAATAGATCCAATTCCACCAGGAACAGGAGTGATAGCAGCAACTTGCGACTTTACAGCATCAAAATCAACATCGCCCACATATTTATGACGGTTTGTATCTTTGTCAAGAATTCTGTTGATACCGACATCGATTACTATCGTATCCTTAGAAACATATTTTTCGGTGATAAATTGTGGTTTACCAATTGCTACTATTAGTATATCAGAAGCGGTTGTAATCTTGGCCAAATTTTTTGTATGCGAATGACAAATTGTTATGGTTCCATTACCTGTTTTGGTTTTTTGAATTAATAAATTAGCCAAAGGTTTTCCCACAATGTTACTTCTACCCAGGATTGCAATTTTCTTCCCATCAGTCTCAATATTATAATATTTTAACAGTTCTAATACACCAGCCGGGGTGTTAGGCAGGAAAGTATTTTTCCCTAAAACTAATTTTCCCACATTTAAAGGATTTAAACAATCCACATCTTTATTGGGACTTATAGCAGACATCACACAATCAGTAGAAATATGTTCGGGCAAAGGCATCATGATTTGGATGGCGTGAACTTGAGGATTGTCATTGAGCTCGCCAATTTTTTTGATAAGAAATTTTTGTTCTATATCTGAAGAGAAGTCTAAAAATTCGGTTCGAATTCCCACTCTTTGGCAATTCTTTATAATGCTTTTGGCGTAATACTTAGAAGCAGAATCAGCACCTACTTGAATAATTGTAAGATGGGGAGTAATGTTTTCTTTTTTTAAATTTTCAACATCCTGTTTTACTTTTGCTATAATCTCTTTTGAAACTTGCTTCCCGGAGAGTATTTTTTTCATAGGCTTAGAATCCTTTTTTCAGTTTAATTAGTAATTGATCTTAACCGCTATACGTTCAATATTTGTCGATTTTCCGGTTATTTCATTTATTTCCAGAATTGTCCCCTGGAGTTGGATATTACGTTTAGCTGCAATAAATCTATTAGGAATTTGCAGACGAAAACGTTCAATTGAGTTTTTAATTCTCACTCCTATTACAGAGTCTTGGGGTCCAGTCATTCCTGCATCAGTTATATAGGCAGTGCCTCGAGGAAAAATTCTTTCATCAGCTGTTTGAACATGCGTATGTGTACCTATAACAGCCGAGACTCTTCCGTCTAAGAACCAGCCAAAGGCTTTTTTTTCTGCAGTAGCTTCTGCATGAAAATCAACAAATATAAGGGGAGTGGAGGAAGCAAATTTTTCCAAAAAATAATTTGCTTTTTGAAAAGGGCAGTCCACATTTACTGTAAATGTTCTACCCATTAAATTTAATATATAAAATTTTTGTTTATCAGGGAGTTCATAAACATAATAATCGTTTCCTGGAACCTCATCAGGGTAGTTTGCCGGTTTTAGAATTCTTTCTTCACTTTTTATATAATCTATGGATTCTTTCTTATCCCAAAGATGATTTCCAGAAGTTAATACATCTACTCCTGCAGCAAAGATTTCGTTTGCGGTTTTTTTTGTTAATCCCAGTCCACCGGCTAAATTCTCACCGTTGGCTATGACTATATCAAAATTATGTTTTTTATTTAGCTCAGGAAGAATTTTTTTTACAGCTTTTCTACCGGGCTTGCCAAATATGTCAGCAATAAAAAGAAGCTTTATCATTTCATTTAGCTAGAGCTTTTTTCCTTACTTCTCTAATAACTGTTACTTTTATTTGACCGGGATATTGCAGATTACTTTCAATCTTTTTGGCAATATCAGAAGCCAGCAAATCTGCATCAGAATCATCAATCTCTCCATTTTTCACCATAATGCGCACTTCTCTACCAGCCTGAATGGCATAAGATTTGTAGACGCCATCAAATGAATTCGCTATCTCTTCCAGGTCTTCCAGGCGTTTTAAATAGGATTCCAGAGTTTCTCTTCTGGCACCAGGTCTGGAGCCAGAAATAGCATCAGAAGCTTGAGCAATAACAGCATAGACCGATTCTGCTTCCACATCTTCATGATGGGCTTCAATAGCATTTATAATAACATCAGACATTTTGCTCTTTTTGGCAATGCGAGCTCCTATTTCGGGATGAGTTCCGTCCTGCTCGTAATCCACCGCTTTTCCAATGTCGTGCAGCAGACCAATCTTGCGAGCAAGAGCCTGGTCAAGATTTAATTCGGAGGCTATCATTCCTGAAATCCAACCGGTCTCTATGCTATGCTGAAGAACATTTTGTCCATAACTTGTACGAAATTTTAATCTTCCTATAAGATTCTGAATTTTACTTGGAATGTTATGTAAAGCCAGATCCAGACATGTTTTTTTGCCAGTTTCTACTATTATTTTTTCCACGTTTTTATGGGCTTTTTCAATAGTATCTTCAATTCTTCCGGGATGAATACGTCCATCCTTAATTAATGCTTCCAGCGCTCTGCGGGCAATTTCTCTTCTTACCGGATTAAAGCCAGATAGAACAACTGCTTCCGGCGTATCATCCACAATTATTTCAATACCAGTAAGTTTTTCAAAAGTGCGGATATTTCTTCCTTCTCTGCCGATAATTCTACCTTTCATATCATCAGAAGGTAAAGAAACCACAGAAACACATGAGTCTGCAACGTAATCTACAGCCAGGCGTTGAATAGATGTTGCCAGTACCTTTTGTGCTTCTTTTTCAGTTTCTTCTTTTACTTCCGAAAGTATGCGCTTTCTCAATTTTGCACCATCTTTTTTGGCTTCATCTTCGTATCTTGCCAGCAATCTTTCAATAGCTTCTTTTTTAGTAAGCCCAGCTATCTCTTTGAGTTTCTTTTTTTCTTCAGCTATTAAACTATTTAATTTTTCCTCTCTCTTTGTTAGCTCTTCCTGTTTTATTTCTAAATTCTTTTCTCGATCATTAACAGATTGTTCTCTGCGAGCAATTTTGGATAATCTGCTCTCTAGATTGTTAATACGATTGTTGTATTTGGTCTCTAACTTTCGCAGTTCCTTCTTGCGAGAATTTATCTCCTCTTCCAGATCGGATTTTTTATCGTACCATTTTTCTTTTGCTCTAACTTCGGCTTCTTTTTTGATGACTTCAGCATCTTTAAGGGCTTGCGATTTTATGATCTCTGCTTGTTCTTTGGCAGATTTCAATTTATTATTGATTTTAATCCTGTAAATTAAAACCCCTATAATAAAACCAACTATAACAGGAATAACAATTTTTAAAATATCAATTAACAACATATTTATCCTTTCTTGAAAATATAAAGAAACCCGTTCTGCCGTGTAACAATTCGTTTGAAGCGAATTTTTAAATTTTGGAATTTTATGAATACTTTACAAGTCCAACTGCAATGAAGGCATTTGCGCCGTATCCAATCAAATTCCTTCTCTTCTGTGTTTAGCCCAAAACAACATTGAAATCACGAACAGAACAGGCAAAGGAACAAATATATTTTTATAATAAATTTAGATTAGATTCTTGCTCTTCTTCCAAGATAGAATCCAATGAACTAGAAATACTTTTTAATTTTTTTTCAATCTTTTCTTTTTGTTTCTTCTCATTAAATAACTCTTCAATAATATTCAAACTACACAATACTGCCAACTTGTACTTGGATTCAATTGAAGATTTATTGGATAAATCAGACAGCTTAGTATCCAAATAATGTGCATATTTTAGAATTTTCTTTTTATCTGTGTCACCAGAAATTGAATACTTATCGCCAAAAATATTTACTGAAATAGTTTCCATTATTTATTAATCTAAATTATATTATATTATTTTGTTCCTCATTATGAAAATTATTTTCATTACCAGTTTCAGATTTTTCCGAACTCTCGTTGTTAGTATCTTCGCCGGCTATATCTTCAGTGTCACCAACAATATCATCGATTGATGAAATCAAAGAATCGATTCTGTTATCTATGGAAGAAGCCTGCTCTGAATACTGTTTTAGTTGTTCAGCTTTTTGAGCTAGTCTGTCTTCTAATTCGGAAACCTGATTTTTGTAATGATTCACCTGATTCTCGAGCTCTTCAATTCGCTCTTCGGAATTTTCTTGATTTATAAACAGATCTTTATATTTTCGATTATATTCTTCATTTTTCTTTACCACTTTTTGGTATTTATCTTCTAAAAGTTTATATTTGCTAACTAAACTTTTTACTTTTTGTTCAATCGTTTCTAAATAAGTACTATCCATTTTATCGCCTTAATGTAATTTTTTTCTTATCATCAAGCTCATCAATAATTTTGTCAAATATTTTATCCACATATTTATCAGTAAGTGTTTTTTCTTTGGATTGAAATTCAATTCTAAAGGCTAGACTGCGATGTTGTTCGTCAATCTGCTCGCCTTCATAAACATCAAATAGCTCTACATTTTTTATGAGATCCGGTTTTACAGAGGTTATGATATCAACAATTTCTGCCACAGGTACGGCTTTAGGAGCAACTAGGGCAGCATCTCTAATCAGGGATGGAAATTTCGATATAGGTTCGTAATTAAATTTTTCCTTGGGAAGGAGAGCAAATATTGAAGAAAAATCCAGATCAAAAAGCCATACTGGTTCCTCGATATCATATTCGATTAAAACATCCCGATTAATTTTTCCTAAAGAGCCTATAAACTTATTTTTAAATTTAATTTCAGCTCCAAGATTATTAGCATAATATGGTTGAGCTGTGTGCGAAAAATCAATAAAATTTTCTTGTAATTCAAAAATATTATTTAGTAAACACTCAACTATTCCTTTAACATCAAAAAAATCTACTTTATCTTGTTCTTCTTTCCAGTATGATTCAAAATAATTTCCCACGAGAGATCCTGTGAGGTGAATGGCTTCTTCTGTATTATTATTAAATTGGAAATAAACTTTATTTAATTCAAAAAGTTTAAAGTTCTGAAAATTTTGTGAAAGATTGTGTGCTATATTTTGCAAAAGATCAGGAATTAATGTAGTGCGCATTATACTAAAATGATCCCCAAGTGGATTTTTTAAATCAGCTGCATTCCTCAATTTATGATCTTCTGAAATCTGCAATCTGTCCAGCTCCTGCTGAGATGAAAAGCTTAAATTACAAACTTCATAAAAGCCCTGATTCACAAGAAAATTTCTCATTTTCCTTTGCATAATTCTCTTATGACTATTTTCGATTCTTTCTATATCATAAGAAGAATCAATATTGTTATAACCATAGGAACGAGATATTTCTTCAATTAAATCTATTTCTCTGGTAATATCGGGTCGGAAGGTGGGAATTGTAACTTCTAAAACATTATCTTTTGAAATAACTTCTAATTCAAGATTTTCCAGATAATGCCTCATAATTTCAGTCTTGATATCTGTCTTCAGTAAATCGTTTGCTCTTTCCGGTCTTAAGGTAATTTTTTTAGGTTTAATCTTTTCCGGATAATTATCAACAACACCTTTGGTTATTTTACCACCGGCGGTTTGCTGAATGAGATAAGCGGTTCTATTGATAATTTCTTTAAGTCTGTTTGGATCCATGATGCGTTCGAATCGGTAGGAAGAATCAGATTCTACTTTAAGTTCCCGGGAGGTATTTCGAATATTTAGAGCATTAAAGCAAGCACATTCAAGCACAATGTCTGTAGTCTTTTGATTAATGCTACTATTTGTTCCTCCCATAATACCTGCCAGTGCCATTGGTTTTTTGGAATCAGCAATAACAAGATTATTTGGATTAAGTTTGTAGGTTTCTTCATCCAGAAGAGTAATTTTTTCACCTTTTTCAGCCTGACGTACAATAATTTTATTATCCTCTACTTTGTCCAGATCAAAAGCATGTATAGGATGCCCCTGTTCCATCAAAATATAATTTGTTACATCTACAATATTATTAATGGGTCGCATCCCAACCGAGCGCAGCTTTTTCTGCAGCCATAGTGGTGAAGGTTTAACTTTTACATCTTTTATTACTCGTGCTGTGTATCTTGAGCAGAGTTCGCTGTTTTTAATATTCACAGAAATTAGTTCAGAAGCAGGTGTTGCCACCTCTGTAATAATGGTAGCCGGATTTGAATAATCTTTTTCCAGCATAGCGGCACTTTCTCTGGCTATTCCCAGTATGCCGAGTAGATCTGGTCTGTTTGGCGTAACTTCTACTTCAATAATGTAGTCATCAAGTTCTAGAGCTTTTGCCAGCTGTGTGCCAACATTTAGGCTTTCATTCAAAACCATTATACCAGAATGATCTTCGGAAAGATTCAATTCTTTTTCAGAGCAGATCATACCATAAGATTTAACTCCTCTTAATTTAACAGAAGTAATTTCATTTTCTCCCAGCTTGGCACCGATTTCTGCCACAGGAACTTTTTGATTTTCTTCTATATTGGGTGCTCCACATATAATTTGCAAACTGGAATCTTCTCCAACGTCCACCATACATACAGAAAGCTTGTCCGCATTTGGATGCTCATTTATTTTTTCTATCTTACCTACAACGATATTATCTAAAGCAGCACCCATATCAGTAATTTCTTCTACCTCCAGACCAAACATAGTAAGTCTGTTACAGAAATCATTAGCTGATATTTCAATCGGTAGAAATTCCTGTAACCATTTATAACTAAATTTCAAAAAAACTCCTTACAAGAAAATTTTTTAAATTCTAACTAAATTGTTTCAAAATTCTAAGATCATTTTGGAAAAGCAATCTCATATCAGAGATACCGTATTTGAGCATGGTGATTCTATCAATGCCCAGGCCAAAAGCAAATCCTGTATATTTTTCGGGATCATATCCCACATTTTTGAATACGGCAGGATCTACCATACCGGCTCCGCCCATCTCCAGCCAACCGCTATTTTTACATAATTTGCAACCTTTTCCATTGCAGTTTACACATAGAATATCCATCTCTGCACTTGGTTCGGTAAAGGGAAAAAAGTGAGGGCGAAAGCGCGACCGTATTTTGGGTCCGAACAGTCTTTTTACAAAAGAATCCAGAGTACCTTTTAGATCGGGAAATGTGATATCTTCATCCACAACAAGTGCTTCTACCTGATGGAAAACCGGGGAGTGAGATGCATCGACTTTATCATTTCTATAGCATCTACCGGGAGAAATTATTCTTATAGGGGGAGAGTGATTTTCCATAACTCTAATTTGAACGGGAGAGGTCTGGGTTCTAAGAAGGTTACCATTTTTTAGATAAAATGTATCCTGAAGATTCCGAGCCGGATGGTCCTCGGGAGTATTAAGGGCGTCAAAGTTATAATATTCTGTTTCAATGTCCGGTCCTTCGGCAATTTCAAAGCCCAGCCTGATAAAAATGTCTTCTATCTCTTCCCAGATTTGGTATAAGGGATGCTTGGCGCCTAAAGATATCTGGCGTCCAGTCATAGTAATATCAATTTTACTTTCCTGTGCTGATTTTCTCTGAGAAATTTTTTCCAATTCTTCTTTTTTATCAGACAAGAGTTTATTTATCTTGTTTTTTGTTATGTTAAGTGCTTTACCGATTTCCGGTCTCCGTTCTGCTGGCAGTTCTCCAATTTTTGATAAAAGAGAGTGTAATTTGCTCTTCTTGCCAGTAAATTTTATGCGGAGGTCTTCCAATTTATCCAAATCCTGGCAAGCGGGAATTTCTTCTTTAGCATTTTCCAGAATCTGATTAATTTTTTCTTTCAAAACTATTTCTTTCCTAATTTTTCTTTGGTCGCATTAACAATTTTGGCAAATGTTTCCGGATTATTTACTGCTAATTCGGCTAAAGTTTTTCGATTTAATTCGATATCCAACTGTTTTAATCCATGGATGAATCTGCTGTAGCTTAGGTCATGTTCTCTAACGGCTGCATTAATTCTGGTAATCCACAATTTCCGGAAATTTCTTTTACGTGTTTTACGATCACGGTAAGAATATTGCCAGCCTTTGCGAACAGCTTCTTTGGCATTTCTATAAAGTTTACGACTACCACGGAAGCCTTTCGCGTTTTTTAGAATCTTTTTTCTTCTTTTTCGAGAAGCGGGTTTATTTGTTACTCGTGCCATTTTCTTGACTCCTAAAATTTATTTATCACTAGCTTATGATGATAACATTCTTTTCACTCTTTGTTTATCAGCTTTGGAAACATATCCGCCTTTTCTCAAGTTGCGTTTTTGTCTTTTTGACTTTTTTTCCATAAAGTGGGCTCGATATGCTTTGTTTCTCTTAATTTTACCCTTGGAGGTTTTTGAGAAACGTTTCGCTGCTGATTTCCTCGTTTTCATCTTTGGCATAGAAATCTCCTTAAAGTATATTTTTGGAATTAACGATTTTGTATTTTCTAATTTGATGTCATATAGCCAATAAGAAATCTACCTTCCATTGTTGGTTTTTTCTCAAAAGAACCGTAATCTTTTAAGTCCTCTTTAAGTCTATCAATAATCTCATGACCAAGCTCCTGATGAGCCATTTCTCTGCCACGGAATCTAACTACGACTTTTACTTTATGACCTTTATCCAGGAAATCCTGAATATGCTTCATCTTAAAGCTGTAATCATGGTCATCAATGTTGGGACGAAATTGGATCTCTTTTAGCTGCGAAGCTGTCTGCTTTTGTGCTTTTTTTGCCTTTTTCTTTTGATGATAAAGGTATTTACTATAATCCATAATTTTACATACAGGCGGTTTTGCATCAGGAGCTACCTCTACCAGATCTTGACCATATTTTTTTGCTTTATTTATGGCTTCTTGTGTTGGTATAATACCCAATGAACCTTCATCAGGATGAACCAACCGCACTTTTGGTGCTTTTATATCATAATTTGTTCTTTTATGATATTTCTTCTTGTTTCTTCTATTATAACGACTTATGTTTTCCTCCAAATAAAAAAAGCGAGCAACAGTGGCTCACTCTTTTCTTAGTTTTTTATGTAAGCCCTATAAGCTTTTGCCATAAGGCAGAACCACTGGTTCATTTGAACACTAAAAACTTTTACTAAGAAAAATTCAGTCAAGGTTTTAATATATTTTCATCCAATTGCAACTTATATGATAGAAAAAATTAGGAAATTTTAAAAAGTTATCTTATCAAATTATTTGATTATAGTTTTTTTTACTTGACACTCAAAAATTTGTAAAAAAAATTAATTAAACAAAATAAATTCAGGAGCTAGAATGAAAAAAATATTATGCTTTATTATACTAATTTTTATTACATTACCACTCTTTGCCGAATGGTCTGATGATCCTGCCCTAAATACCGAAGTTTGTACAATGTCCGGTGAACAAGCTATAGCCAAAGCCAGAACTGGTCCTGCCGGTGATACATATATTGGTTATTTTTCCAATGAAGAAGGGAATTACAATGTGCGTTTGCAGAGATTTGATGAAGCTGGCACTGCCCAATGGACTGCTGGTGGTATTTTGATTAGTGACAATACTCAGATGAGCTGGCTTACAGATTGGGATATGACTGTTGATCAAGATAACTATGCAATCCTTACTTTTCAGGATATTCGTACAGGTAATAACAATATTTATGCATATAGAATTTCACCCAGCGGAGATTTTACCTGGGGAGACAATGGGCTAGCTCTTTCTAACACATCTGCCTTTGATGCAGCTCCCAAAGTAATTGTGACAAGTGCCAATAACGTAGTTGTTGCCTGGAGCTCAGATAGTGTTAGCAGGTTACAGAAAATTAGTTCGGCTGGTGACCTACAATGGGGATCTGCAGGTATAGAAATTAGCGGTGATAATGATTACACATGGCCACAACCAATTCCCGTGGAAAATGATAAAATTATAGTTAAATACTATGAGGATTCTGGACCCTATTGGGCGCCGGAGAGACATATTTATGCCCAAAAATTTGATTCCGAGGGTAATTCTGTTTGGTTACAACCAGCAGCGATATCAACAGCTGGAGGTATTTCAGCGCAAACACAGATACTTCCAATTATTAAAGATGAAAATAACGGAATATTTATGGGCTGGTATGATGATAGAAATGAAGATATGAACTATGCAACTTATGTCCAACATGTTGATTCGGATGGAAATTGTCTGTTCGATACAGATGGAGTTCTGACTTCCACAAATATGGACAGAGAGCATATGTATATGTTCATTGCTTATATTGAAGAAGATCAAATGCTCTATAGCTATTGGAACGAGATGGATGCTGACCAAAATCAAAGAGGAATTTATGGCCAAAAAATTGATATGAACGGCACTCGCAACTGGGAAGAGGCGGGACGCCCCATAATTGAAATTTCGTCAACCAATGTATATCCTTTTGGTATTGGTAATACATCGGAGCAAGTTGTTATATTCTTTGAAGAAGGATCAACGGAAAGTCATGTAAAAGCAATCGCTCTGGATGAAAATGCCGATTTTCTATGGGACGGTGATATTGTAACTATGTGTTCTGTTGCTTCGGAAAAGTTGCATTATTCTACCCGTAGTTTATTTTCTTCGCAATGGATTGTAGCCTGGGGTGATGATCGAAATGGAAACAGAGATATTTATGCTCAAAACTTAAATACGGACGGCACACTGGGTTATAATCCGCACCAAATAGATCACGATGCAAACACGGCTACAAATATAATAATCATAAAACCGAATCCCTTTTCCGAAACTACCACTATTTCCTTTTTAAATAAGGGCTTTATGATGCCAAGACCTGAAGTAGGCATTTATAACATTAAAGGTCAGCTGGTGAAAACTTTGTATACCAGTGAGAATAGAGATGGATATGATACGGTTTGGCATGGAAAAGATATGAATGGTAAGAATGTAAATAGCGGTGTCTATTTTTGTGTAGTTGATAACAATAAACAGAAGCAAATAAAAAAAATATTGTTAATCAGATAAAAAGACAATTAGTTTGATAAGATAGTTGCAATCAATGTCTAAAAACGAAAACATTACTTATAAAAAGAACAACCCCATAACTGCTGGAGAATTGATATCGGTTTTCAGCAGTGTAGGCTGGAACAAGCAATCAAAAAATATAGTACCTGCTTTTCAAAATTCTTATTATGTTACAGCTTACAATGATAATGATTTAATTGGATTTGCCAGGGCTATTTCAGATGGATATTATTATACTAATATTTTTGATGTCATTGTTAAACCCGCATATCAAAAGCGAGGAATTGGTAAAGAAATGATGAGGATGCTTAGAGAAAAATTCAAAGGAACTTACTTATTCCTTACTTATACAAAGGGTAACATGGAATTCTACAAAAAGTGCGGTTTTGAAAATAACGACAAGTCCATGTGGATACATATTTATAGGAGTTGATTCTGATAATATTTGCATTTTATCTTTTAAGTATTTAAGTTTACTTTAAGATACTAAATTAAAATTAGTAATAAAAAATGATTTTTTTTCAAATTACTTGACATATAAACATTTTGTTAAAGTTAAGTGCAAAATATAAAAATTAAAACATAATTAGAGAAAGGACGGGATGGGCAAATTCCAGAAAAACTCGTTGCGAATGGACAAAGCAGCGTTGGTGAAATTTTTTAAAGAAGTCCAAGATCAGTTTGATATTTTCTTACCATATGAAATTGATAAAGATGATCCCGATAATCTCAAGCTAAAAAAATTTCAAGGTAATGATGATTTTGTTATAAACAAATATCGCACTATTGATCCCCTAAAGTCTCTTTTTTATCTCTCATCGGAAAGTGTTTTGCCCCCTACAGCCAAGGAAGATAAAAGAATTATAGCCGGAGTAAAAAATTGCGATTTGCTTTCTCTTGGCGTTCATGATGCAGCTTTACTTGAAGATAATTTTGTAGATCCCAATTTTGAAAAGTGGCGTAAAAATACATATATTATCAGCTCAGATTGTGATGCAGCGCTATCTACATGTCACTGTAATATTCTGGGGCATAAGCCATATCCGAATACTAGCGGGGAAGACAAGGCAAGGTTTGATCTTAATTTAAGCTTGGTTGATGATAATTATCTTATTACCGTAGGCAGTGAAAAGGGACAAGAATTGCTAGATTTGATGAAACAGGTATCTGAAGTTGATGAACCTGATAATTATCTTCTTAATGAATTGGAAAGGCAACACGAAGAGATTGATAAGAAGTTAGAACAAATCAACGAAGAATTTTCTCCTGATAGAGATGTTAGTGTTGTTTCCAAGGTTAAAGATGGTGAAGTATGGGAAGAGCTTTGCGAAGAGTGTGTTCAATGTGGCGGTTGTACAAACATCTGTCCTTCATGTTATTGTATTATTGTAAATGATGAAAGCATAGATGATAATTTTAAACGTATAAGAACCTGGGACTCCTGTCAGCTAAGCGGTTATGCACGTGTTGCCGGTGGAGAGTCACCCAGAGATAGATTATGGGAACGTTTTAGAAATCGTTACCAGTGTAAATTTGATTTTATAAAACAAAATTTCTCTCAATATGGCTGTAAAGGCTGCGGACGCTGTATATCAGTTTGTCCTGCTGAAATTGACTTGAGAGAAGTTATAAAAGCCTTACAGGAGGTGTAATTTGAGTCATCCGAATCCCTACGATGTACAAAAAGCGGAAATATTAGATGTAATAGAGGAATCACCTCAAATTAAAACTTTTCAGTTAAAACTGGAAAAGCCCCTGGAATTTGAAACAGGGCAATTTGTTGAGTTATCAGTTCCCGGAGTTGGTGAAGCTCCTTTTACTCCTTCTTCCTCACATTATCAAAAAGAAGAAATCGAAGTGAGTATAATGAAAACTGGGTTTGTTACAGAAAAAATACATGAAGCTCAAAAAGGTGATATATTCGGTATAAGAGGACCTTATGGTAAAGGCTATCCACTTGATAAATTTAAAGACAGAGATATTCTGCTTCTGGGTGGTGGAGTTGGTCTTGCCCCCTTACGCTGTCTTTTGCAAACATTGATTCACGATATTGATGATTACAAAAGTATTACAGTATGCTTTGGAGCCAAAACTCCACAGGATATGATTTATAAAGACCAGGTTGATGATTGGAAAAGTTATGATAAAATTCATCATCTTTGCACTGTGGATAAATGTAAACCCGAAGATAATTGGCAAGGTTGCACCGGTGTGGTAACAGTCCTCCTTGATGATATAGAAATCGATCCAAAGGATGCTGTAGCTATAGTGTGTGGTCCTCCCATTATGATGAAATTTGGTACTTTTTCTCTTCTGGATAAAGGTTTTAAAGAAGAAAATATCTATCTTTCTATGGAAAAGAAAATGTATTGTGGCTTTGGTGAATGCAGACATTGTGTAATGGGCGGTTATTACGCCTGTAAAGATGGACCTGTTTTTAGTTACGACAAGATAAAAGACGTAGAAAAAATCTGGGAATAATCTGAAATTAAGGATGCAAGATGAAAAAACTTTTTATTGATATAGCCAAACTTGCCAAGCAGGAAGAAGCTATCGAAGATATCGATTGCGAGTATCTTTATCATGAAGGTGCAAACGTCGGTGCCTTTTCTATGGTTGAACTGGCTGAGTTTGGTGTTTATTGCCGTCAGTGTAAGGAATCTTTTTGTATTGATGCCTGCCCCAAAGATGCTTTGGAGAGAACGGAAACGAACCTTGTTAAAAGATATAATATGTTGTGTGTAGGTTGTAAGAGCTGTGCACTTGCTTGCCCCTTTGGTACTATTTTTCCTGAAACGATAAATTACCTTACAGCCAAGTGTGATTACTGCTTGAATCAGCTGGAAGATAATCCTGATTACGAGCCATTATGTGTGAAAACTGCTCCGGATGATAGTGTGAAAATTGTTGATGTTGACGAAGAAGACCCGGATGAAAATCTATTTTTCGTGGGCAAGCATATGGTAGTAAAAGCTACAAATTGGATTTTAAAAGCTGCTATAAAGAACAGAATGAAGAAATAATTTCTGAACTGGAGATAATATATGTTTTTAGAATATTTATTTTATGTTTTAGTTTTCCCCGGCTTTCTTTTTGCCTCGGTCCTGGGTCTTATTGTAGGCTGGGTAGAAAGAAAGGTGAGTGCCAAAGTTCAGTTTCGGGTAGGACCTCCCTTCTTCCAGAATTTCTATGATGTTTTTAAGCTGATGGGAAAAGAAATTGTATTGATTAAGAATTCTCCCTATTTTCTTTTTATTATTGCTCCCATTATTGCTTTTGCTTCTGTTACAATTACAGCTACTCTTGTGGGGATGTCTTTTTTCTATCAAGTCGGTTTTGGTGCTGATCTTCTCTTTATAATATATTTAACAGTAATTTATTCTGTTTCCTTAATTATTGGTGGTTCATCTACGGGGAATATATATTCCAGTATTGGTGCCGGCAGAGAAATGAAAATGGTGCTTTCTGATGAGGTGGCTTTTATACTGGTTCTGCTAGTTCCAATTATAAAAGCCGGGTATACGATAAATTTAGCACAGATAATAAATTTTCAGGCAAATAATGGTATGATAATAGGTTCAGCCTCAGGGATTATTGCATTTATAATTGGTATTATCTGCGTACAGGCCAAGATGGGTATGCAGCCTTTTGATATAGCTGAAGCAGAAACAGAGATCGTAGAAGGACCTCTTATGGAATACTCCGGACCACTTTTAGCTTTCTGGAAACTATCTCATTATATAATGTATGTATTTTTCCCCATGCTATTGGTAATATTGTTTTGGGGTGGTGCAAACCTTAATTCAGTGGGTAATGTTATAGCCAGTATTGCCAAATATCTGCTTGTGGTAGTCTTATTAATTTTAATAAAAAATACAAATCCTCGTGTAAGAATAGATACAGCATTAAAATTTTTCTGGAAATATGCCAGTCCTTTGGCTTTTATAGCCGTTATTCTGGCAATTTTAGGAGCGTAAAGAATGGCTTTTTATAATAAGATAATAAAAAAATCGATTTGGGTTTTTCACGTTAGTGCCAGCCCCTGTAATAATTGTGATATTGAAATTCTGGATTTAATAACTCCAGGTTATGATGTGGAAAGATTTGGTATTAAACTTGTTGGATCTGTGCGACATGCAGATGTGCTTCTGGTAACTGGAATTACCTCTCATAAAGTTGCACCCAGAGTAAAGCAGCTTTATGAACAGGCAGCCAAACCAATTTTTGTGGTTGGTATAGGAACTTGTACGGTTGGAGGAGCTACTTTTAAAACGAGTTATAATCGTGCCGGAGCTCCATTGGACAAAGTGATTCCGGTTGATGCCTATATTCCCGGATGTCCGCCAAAACCAGAAGCAATGATCGATGGAATAGTTAAATTATTGGGAACTTTAAAATGAATAAAAAACAGAAATTTTTTGATAAATTCGAAGACAGATTTACTAATATAATTGAAAAAAAAGAGCGTAAAAGATATTATTTTAATGTTAAAAACAAAGATATAATTGAAGTTGCTGATTATCTATTTAATACTATGGGATGCCGTCTTTCCATTTGCACTGCCACAGAAGTCTATGATGGCTTAGAAGTTCTTTATCATTTTTCTGATGATTCTACGGGAACTATTTATAATCCACGTGTAAAAACTTCACTGGAGAACCCGGAAATTAATTCAATAGTGGAAGTTACAAAAGGTGCAGAATGGATAGAAAGAGAGATGTACGATCTGTTTGGTATTAAATTCAAAGGTCATCCTGATCCAAGAAAACTCCTAACTATCAATAATCCTGAATTTGGGGAGGACGATCATCCAATGCGCTTTAAAAGAGATAAGAATAATAGGAAGAAATAATTTTTTATGAGATATATTTTAGGAGAAAATAATGAGTAAATGTAGAATCCCTCTGGGACCATTTCATCCTTTACTGGAAGAAGCCGAATTTTTTGATATAAAAGTTGAAGGTGAAACAGTAGTTGATATTGAAATGGAAACAGGCTGGATGCATAGAGGACACGAAAAAATTTCGGAAACACGGAGTTTCACCCAATCAATCTATCTGGTAGAAAGAATTTGTGGTATTTGCTCAACATCGCATCCTTTTGCTTGTGTAAACGCTATCGAAGATATTGATAATATTCAAATTCCGGAAAGAGCGAAATATATTCGAGTTTTGGTTGGAGAAGTAGAAAGAATTCACAGTCATCTTCTCTGGCTTGGATTAGCAGGTCACTTTATAGGATACGATACACTCTGGATGTGGGCCTGGAAATACCGTGAACCCATACTGAAAATTGCAGAAATGATATCAGGTAACAGAAATCATTATGGTATGATGAGAGTTGGTGGCGTTGGCAAAGATTTTGATAATGAATTAATTCCCAAAATTCATCCTATACTTGATGCTGTAGAAAAGAAAATGGTGATGCTTTCAAAAGCTGCAAAAGATGACCCTGTTCTTAAATCCCGACTTAAAAATGTAGGTATTCTAACCAAAGAAGATGCCAGAGATTATTGTGCAAATGGGCCTACTGCTAGAGCCTCCGGTCTTGATATGGATGTGCGCCGTGATGATCCTACTGCCTATGAAGTGGTGGACTTTAATGTGATTACGTTACCAAATGGTGATGTATATGACAAACTGGTAGCAAGAGTTCTGGAAATTATTGAATCAGTAAAAATTATTAGGCAGTGTCTGGATGCCTTCTCCAAAGTTGATGGACCGGTAAAAACAGAAGTCAAAGAAATTCCTCCCGGTGAAGGCTGTGGAAGATACGAAGCACCTCGCGGAGAAGTTTTCCATTATATGAGAAGTGACGGAACTAACAGACCAATAAGACACAAGGTAAGAGCACCCAGTTTTTCTAATATTCCTACTTACAAAGCCTCGTGCGTTGGCATTCCACTTGCAGATGCTCTGATAACTCTTGCCGCTGTAGATCCCTGCTATTGCTGTACCGAAAGATCCATAAGAACAGTTGATACTAATAACAATAAAATTGATACTGATCTTTTGAACATTTCCCGTGATAAAACACAAAAAATTCGTAAGGATTTTTTGAAGAAAGCAAAAACTCCAGTTGAACGAATCTTTGAAAAATCTTAATGAAAGGGTAAATTAAATGTGGAATAATTATTTATTTTTAATTGTAGTAATCCCTATTATTGTCTCAATTATTAACCTGGTTTTCCCCAAGTTATGGAAGAAAATACTCACTTTTATCGGTGTAGCGATTACTCTGTTTTTAAGTATTAAAATATTTGCTGCAGAAGCGCTTGAATTCTCCTTGTTAGATGTAACCTTATTCCAGACTAATTCTCTGGCGAATTTCATACTTCTTTTTATAAATGTCCTTAGTTTTATCATATTAATTTATTCACTGAAGAATGTAAAAGAAGATATAGAAAATAAATTTTTCTTACTATTCCCCCTTGCAGTCAGTTTCTCTAATGGTGTAGCCCTTAGTGGAAATATGGTTGCATTTATGGTTTTCTGGGGTCTTACCGGAATGCTTGTTTATCTTTTTGGTCTACTTAGTGGATCTAAAGGAGCAGAAAGTTCCAGAAAAGCATTTATTATAATCGGCACTTCTGATGTATTATTGATTGTTGGTTTGGTGATTATGTTTCTTTCTTCTCAAACCTCTGATATGTATAGCATGAATGTACCTCTTTCTTCTCTGTTGAACGTTATTGCTTTTATTTGCATGATACTGTCTGCCTTTACAAAAGCCGGAGCCTTTCCCATGCATACTTGGGTTCCCGATTTTGCCAAAGATGCACCTGTAGAAAGTGTGGCTTTATTACCGGCAGCAATGGATAAATTATTGGGAATATATCTTTTTGCCAGAATTATGATAGACGGATTGTTTATATTTCCCTATCTTGTTAATATTATTATAATGGTAATTGGTGTATTTACTATTATTATGGCTGTTATGATGGCGCTTATACAGCATAATGGCAGAAAACTTTTGGGTTATCACGCTGTAAGTCAGGTTGGATACATGGTTTTGGGAATTGGGACAGGCAATCCAATAGGTATAATAGGTGGCTTGTTTCACATGTTGAATAATGCAATTTATAAATCCAATTTATTTTTATCATTTGGTTCCGTAGAAAAGAAAACCGGCACGGCTGATTTGGATGAAATGGGCGGATTAGCCAGAAAGATGCCCATGACTTTTATAGCTGCTTTGGTAGGAGCTTTAGCAATATCCGGTATTCCCCCCTTAAATGGATTCTTCTCCAAATGGATGGTTTACCAAAGTGTTTTGGAAGCTGCTGCTTCTCAGACTCATATCTGGCAGATAGTGCTAAACGTATGTCTCGTATTAGCGGTTTTTGGTAGTGCTTTAACCCTTGCCAGTTTTATTAAATTTATTCATTCAATATATCTTAGCAAACTTCCTGCCAAATATAATGATGTTACTGAAGTGAGTTTTGCTAACTGGTTTGGAAATAATTTGTTGGCTCTTATGTGTGTAATTTTTGGACTTGCAGTTTATGCAATTCCAGTTAAATTATTTCTGCTGCCGATTTTACCTGCTGGTTCTACCATAAAAAATATTATGCTGGGATTCTATGAACCAGGTATTATTCTTTTCTTCTTTGCTATATCAATCATAGTGGGTGTAATTATCTATTACATATTCAAAAAAATCAGATTTGATGATGAATATGTTGGTACAATGCCAACTACAGAAGCAAACCGAATTACCGGTGTTGAATTTTATGATGACGTAAAAAATATGCGACCTTTCAAAAGTATATATAAATGGGCAAACAAAAAGTATTTTGATATCTACAAATACGGAACGGATGTTTCTCTTTGGTTTGGTGATATATTTCATAAGCTACATACTGGTTTATTACATACTTATGCGATCTGGACTCTGGCTGGTCTTGTCATAGTTACATTAATTTTGATAAGTGCCCTATAAAGTAAAGGAAATAAAATGAAATTAATTTATAAATTAATTAGAGTAGGAGGGATTAGTGCCTGTTGATGTATGGTTATATTTTATCCTATCAATTATGATTATAGGCTCTATAGCCTGTCTTGAAATAAAGAATATTTTGTCTTCTATCATTACTATTGGAATTGTTGGTTTAGGATTGTCTATTGCGTTCCTGTTTTTAGGAGCACCTGACCTGGCTCTTGTTCAGTTTGTTTTTGAAATTCTTTGCATGATCATTTTGATCCGTGCATTTTCCAAGCGTTCGCTCAAAATTACTGCTCTTAAGCGCGACATACCGGAAACTGTCATTGCCATTGTCATTTTGGTAAGTATTTTTGTCCTTAGTATATTTGCATTTAAAGATCTCCCCTCTTTTGGTCAGCCTATTGTAAGAGTAGCAGAAAAATATCTTACCCAAGCAGGAGTAGAAACAGGTGCCCAAAATATCGTAACTTCTGTTATTTTAAACTACAGAATCTATGATACTCTGGGCGAGTTAACAGTTTTATTCACTGCAATCTTAGGAGCTTTAACAGTTCTAAGAAAAATTGGAAGGAAGAAGAGAAATGCATAATAGATATCCAAATGAAGGTATGTCTTTAATTGTAAAAACGATTACCCGTTTTACAGTTTGGCTTATTTTTCTGTTCGGTTTATATATTTTTCTACATGGTCATTTAACTCCAGGTGGTGGTTTTGCCGGTGGTGTTATCATCGCTCTTTCCTACGTTCACCTTACGCTAGCCTATGGCAGAAATTATGTAAATGATGTCCTTAAAAAAAGCACTATGCATAGCTTAGAAGCTCTTGCCTCTTTGCTGGCGGTTCTGGTTGGTATTATTGGTTTATATGCTATGGGACATTTCTTGCAAAATTTTATGGGTGTAGGTCAATTACATCATTTGCTTAGTGCGGGTTACATTCCGGTTATGAACATGCTTATTTGTGTAAAAGTAGGTATGGGATTATATCTTGTTTTTTATTACTTAGCCTCATATCATCTAGAGGAAGGAAAATAATTATGACTCTTTATTTAATGTGTTTTTTTCTGTTTTTGGTTGGTGTGTATGGAGCAATCACAAAAAGAGATTTGATTAAAATCATACTAGCCATTGGCATTATGGGTTATTCCGTAAATCTTTTTCTGGTTTTAATTGCTTATCGCTCCGGAGCTCTTGCACCAATTCTCAAAGAAGGAATTAGTGTTCCTATGGTTGATCCCATCCCTCAAGCTCTTGTTCTTACTTCAATTGTGATCGAACTCGGTATTACAGCATTAATGGCAGCATTGGCAATCAGAATTTATGAAAAATATGATACTTTAGATATTACAAAGATCAGGAGACTAAAAGGATGATTTTATCACAGTTTATTTTTGTTCCACTCGCTGCAGCTTTTCTTATTGCACTTATTGCTAGAAAAAAGGAAAATTTTGCAGCAGTCATTTGTATGATTGCATCTCTATGGCTTTTTGTTAATTCGATTATTGCATTTTTCCGTCTACCGGAATTCGGCGGCATGATAATGAAAACTACCAGCGGTTGGAAAATACCTTTCACTATTCCTTTTGTCCTCGATAATCTATCTGCTTTTATGCTAATTATTATTAGTTTAATTGGTGTAATTTCCGCTTTCTATGCCTTGCAATATATCAAACACTTCACAGGTAAATGGAATTTCTTTTCCCTATTTATGCTTATGTTTACCGGAATGAATGGAGTTGTGCTAACCGGTGATTTCTTTAACCTATATGTTTTTATGGAAATTTCACTAATTTCCGCTTATTCGCTTGTGGCTTTTGGAACTGAGTCGGAAGAACTTGAAGCTGCTTTTAAATATGCAACTATGGGTGCTATCACATCCACCATGATTCTATTTGGAATTGGTATTTTGTACAGTTTCACTTCCACTTTGAATATGGCGCAGGTAGGCGAAATTGTGCAGCAGTCTGCTAATAAGAAAGTAATATTTTTGGTTTTCGGACTGTTTATAACAGGCTTTGGTCTAAAAGCCGCTCTTGTTCCTTTCCACGCCTGGCTACCCGATGCTCATCCTTCGGCTCCAGCTCCAATATCTGCTATGCTTTCTGGTGTACTGATAAAAACCCTGGGTGTTTATACAATTGTAAGAGTATTCTTTAATGTCTTTGGCGCACCTCAGGTTGTGTTAACGATACTCATGCTACTGGCTGTTCTCTCAATCGTAATTGGTGGTTTTCTTTCTATTGTACAATGGGATTTCAAAAGAATGCTTGGCTTTAGTAGTGTAAGTCAGATCGGATATGTTGTACTTGGATTTGCAATTGGAACTCCACTTGGTATTTTGGGAGGGGTATTACATCTTTTCTATCACTCAATTTTTAAATCTCTATTGTTCCTTAATAGTGGCGCAGTAGAATATGCTACCGGAGAGAGAGATATCAGAAAATTAGGTGGATTATCCAAAGATCTACCTATAACTTCTTCTACTACCATGGTTGGAACTCTTTCCATATCCGGCATACCGCCATTTAACGGATTTTTTAGTAAATTGATTATAATTATTGCCTGTTTTCAGGCTGGTAATCCTATTCTAGGATTCATTGCTGCAGCTGTAAGTATTGTTACACTTGCCTATTATCTTAAAGTCCAAAAACATGCTTTTTACGGTAAGAAAAAGGCAAAACAGATTCTTGAGAAAGTTCCTTTCACTTTAAAAGCGGCAATGATTATTCTTGCTGTTCTTTGTCTTGCTACTTCGATTATTCTAATTCCGAGTATAAGAGAAGCCACAGTTCAACCCATTGTGGATACGGTGGTAAATAAAACTCAATATATTGATAAGATTATACCTTATCTTGGGAGTATTTAATGAAGTTAGAAAATAAAAGTCGTATCGCTGTTTTTGTTCTCTCCTGTATAGTTTGGTTTCTTATTACACTAAACTTTAGCCTAGCCAGTATTGTTGCAGGTATAATATTATCTGCAGTAACAGCTATTTTTGCAGGAGAGATCTTAATTATTACAGAAAGAAAATTCCATTTGGGACGAGTTTTTTATACAATTGGTTATATTATAAAATTATTCTGGGAGATGTTAAAAGCAAATTTTCATGTGGCTTATATTGTTGTTCATCCTAAGCTACCAGTTAAACCCGGCATTGTCAGAGTTAAAACAAAATTAACTCGTGATTCAGCTCTTACCATGTTGGCTAACTCGATAACTCTAACTCCCGGAACCTTAACTGTAGATATAAATAAGGATGAAAAAATATTATACGTTCACTGGATTTACGTAAAAAGTCAGGATATAAAGGTATCTACAGAAGAGATAGGCTCTCGTTTTGAAAAAATATTGGAGGTAGTTTTTGAATGAAGACTTTTAAATGGTTTATCGGTTTAATTATTATTGTAACTTTATTCATACTTAATTTTTTTGTATTCTTTCAAGAGATTGATTTTAGCTATAAATTAATAAATGTTCTTCTGTTTTGTTCTCTGTTTATCTTGATGCGAGTTGTAAAGGGACCCTCAGTGGCAGATCGTATTGTAGCAATCGATATTTTAGGTATATTAATTATAGGTATTTGTGCTCTCCTGTCCATAGCACTGGAGCGGTCATATTATATAGATATTGGTATAGCCTGGGGTTTACAAAGTTTTATCGGCGCTATGGCATTAGCAAAATTTTTGGAAGGGAGATCGTTGGATGCATAGCTTAGCTTTTAATCAAATTATTGGATATGTAATTATTTGTTTTGGTATTTTGTTTGATTTCTTTGGTGTTCTGGGATTATTGCGTTTACCCGATGTCTATAATCGTTTGCAAGCCGCTACAAAATGTGTTACCTTCGGCTCTGCCGGTATATTGATTGGAGTTTTTATTTATTCTGGCTTTACACCAACCGGATTCAAAGCAATTCTTTGTACGGTTTTTATTCTATTGACATCACCAGTATCTGCTCATGCTATTGCTAAAGCAGCTCACAATTCTGGAATAGAAATGGCAGAAGAAACGATAGTGGATCACTATTTGGAAGATATGAATAACGAACCTACAGAAGATAAATAAATTTTAGGAGTATATTGATGATTTTACCAAAATTGAGAGAGCTTAAAGAGGCTATTGGTTCTTTGTTTTCGAAACCAATAACCAGTAAGTATCCTTTTACAAAAGAGCCCTATGAACCAGTTAAACAATTTCGTGGTAAGCCAAAATACGATGAGGATGAGTGCGTTGGTTGTGGTGCCTGTGCCCAAGTTTGTCCTGCCGATGCTATAGAGATGATAGATTCTAAAGAAGATAAAACCAGAACTATGCGCGTTAACTACTCCCATTGTATATACTGTGGTCAGTGTGAGGAACACTGTATTACAGAGAAAGGCATAAAACTTTCAAATGAGTATGTAACTGCCGTGTTCGACTCTAATAAAGATTCAGATTTTATGGAAAATGAAAAGGAACTACTGGTGTGTCAAAATTGTGGCGAAATAATTGGAGCAAAAGATCATCTTGATTGGCTTATTGAAAGACTGGGAACAAAAGCCTATGGTAATACAAACCTTATTGCCAGAATCCAACAGCAAAATTATGAATTACCAGAATCTGAGGTGAAAGATAAATTGCGTAGAGAAGATTATTATAAATTATTATGTGCAAAATGTCGTCATCAAGTCGTTGCAAAAGATGCTTTCTACGAGGATCAGTAATCTTTTACAAAAAATAAAAAATAAAAAAACTCTTTTTATAGGTTTGGGAAATGAGAAAAGGGGCGATGATGGGATTGCCATTTATCTTACAAAAAAATTAAAAGACTGTAAAAAAAAATTAAATTTTCTTCTTGCTTATACCACACCCGAAAACTATCTGCAAAAAATAATAGATATTAATCCGGAAATTATTGTATTCATGGATGCGGTGCATGATGAAAAACCAGAAGGGGAGATCTCTTTATTAAAGAAGGATGAAATAAGTACTGCTGCAATATCAACTCATACGACTTCAATAAATTTAATTATACAATTCTTAGAAAAATCATGTGGCGCTGATATTTATGTGATAGCAGTAAGTATAAAACAGGCTGAATTCAAAGAACAAATTTCCCCAAAAATTAGAGACGCCGCAGATGAATTAATCAAAGAATTGATAAATTTATGTAATTAGATACGTCCTTGAAAGAAGAGGCAATGAATTATCATAACGAATTTTGAAGGGTTGGGTGTATAGAAGTTTAGTGGTTGAGGTAATTGTTGGTATTGATGGGTAGTGTTGGAAATTAATGGGAATTGATTGTCAGTTGTAAGCGGAAGTTTATTTTCTCACAGAACTGGGAAGTGTCAGTAGAGCTATTTTTTGAAATATGTATCAGATATGATTTTTTCACTTAATTCAATACATTAACTGCACAGAAAAAATTAAACGAACACCCCCGGACACTTTGTCATTTTCGAGGGAACGTAGCGACCGAAGTCTACGATCCCGACTGGTCTGGGGATCTGCCGAAAGAAAGGGTCTATTATCACATTTAAACATATTGTCAGCTTCTACCCCGATACGTTTCGTTATCGGGATTAATTCGACTTGTCCCAACGAGTTGGGAAGTCTCATTGAAGGAGACACGCCGATAAATCGGTATTGTAAACTTCGTCATTCCATTCCTCAGAGCGACAATGTTTTTGGGGGATTTTTGTTACAAATTTTAGTCACAACTTCTTTTTTTTAACCTTCTATGTTTTGTCTTTTATCTTTTCTTTTCCTCACTATTTTCTTTTCACCTTTTTTATACGCGTCAATAGTTACTTGTAACTTATATTCTAAATTATGCTCCCTGCATACTAACCCCTATTTCCGCACCATTGCGAAGGTTCTGTCAGTAGTCCAAGCTCAACCATTCGCAAGGTACTCATTTTGTCTTTTAATTTTTTAGCACTTTTTACACACCCCACCCCGATTCTCGGGGTCCCCCCTCTCAAGAGGGGAATTACATTGTTTCAAATTTTTAGTTATTTTTCGATAGACCAAGAATCATAAGAGTTAACTGCCGACCTCTGTCATCCGACATCTGAGCCCTGCATCCTGTATCCTAATTACTAACTACTTTTTACTACTTACTATCTTCTCTTCTCTCTCACAGTCACATAGTCACCTAATCACATAGTCTCACGATCATTCTCTTCTTGCGTCTTCCCTTCTTTGTGGTAAAATATCCAATTACTCTACTTCCGAGGTCTTCTTGGTTTCATCTTTATAAGAAAAATTGTCTACAAGGCTATAAATAGCAGGAATTAATACCAGAGTAAAGAAGGTGGCTGATAGCAATCCGCCAATAACTGCAATTGCCATGGGAGAGCGCATTTCGGAACCCTGACCTTTACTAATAGCCATGGGGAACATGCCACCCATTGTGGTAATTGCTGTTATCAAAACCGGACGCATTCTGTCTGCACCCGCTTGAATTAGAGCTTTGTGTTTTTCTATACCTTCATTTCGCAATTGATTAGTGTGATCTATCAAAACAATTCCATTATTAACTACAATACCAGAGAGTATTATCACACCGACAAAAGCAGGTACACTCAAAGTGGTTCCGGTTGTAAAAAGGATAATAATCACACCTATCAAAGAAAGAGGTACGGTAAACATGATGACAAAAGGTTGTAAAAATGATTCAAACAGAGAAGACATAATAACATATACCAATAATATTGCTAACAAGAGTGCGTAAAGAAGAACTCGAAAGGCTTCCTGCATGTCTTCATAGGAGCCACCGTATTCAATGAAATATCCTGTAGGTATTTTGTTTTGAATATTTTCCAGAGCTCTCTGTATCTCACCAACGGCAGTACCCAGATCTTTTCCCTTGGTATTGGCAGAAATTGTTACTTTTCTGGTCTGATTTTCGTGGTATATTACCATTGGTCCTTCGCCAATTGAAATATTTGCCACTTGTTTTAGGGGAATACTAAAGCCCATGGGAGATTGAATTTGTATGTTTTTGATTTTTTCAAGAGTATCTCTTTTTCTCTCCGGTAATCTTACAAAAATATCTATCTCATTACCTTCTTCACGGAATACTCCAGCTTGGGTTCCATAACTTGCAGTTTTTATAGTACTGGCAATTTGAGCAGTTGTTAAATTATATTGAAATGCTTTTTCTTTATCAATCTTTATTTGAAATTCCGGTTTCCCCTTCTTATATGAATTGTCCACATCAATTATCCCCGGTATGTTTTTAATTTCATCTTCAATTTCGTTACTAAAATTTTTTAACTTCTCTAAATCAAGTCCAAACAATTTTACTGTAATAGGGGATTCTGTTCCTCCCATCATCTGATTGGACATATCCATTACATTAACCTGTAATCCTTTAATATCAGGAATCTTTCTGCGGATTTCATTTAAAATTTTAAAGGAAGACCTTTCTCTGTCTTCTTTATCTGCCAGACGGAAGAATAAACTGGCTTCATTTGGACTGCTGGGATTTGTAGGATCGGCAGAAGCTCCGCCCTCTTGCATCGGACCAATAAGTGACATCACTGATTCTACTTCGGGAATATCAATTATTTCTTTTTCAACTTGCCTAATAACATAATCCGTAGCCTCCAAACTTGTTCCTATGGGCATACGGAAAAATATCGTTTGCATTGTCATATCGGAACGGGGGAAAAATTCCGTACCCAGGAAAGGGGTCAGAAGCAAAGAAGCAATGAGGATTATAGCAACTATAATAACGGTTTTACCTCTGTTATGAAGAGACCATCGCAGAACTTTTAGATATTTATCACGGATATAGGAAAATAGATCTTTTCTCTTTTGCTTACGTTTTGCTTTTTTCTTGAACAGCACCGACGAGATCATGGGAACAATCGTTAGCGCTACAAATAAGGAGCTGAAAAGTGAAAAAGCGACTGTAAGAGCCAGACCTCTTACTAATTGACCTGTAAAACCTTTAGCCAGAAGAATTGGCAGGAAAACAGAAATAGTAGTAAGTGTAGAGGCAGTAATTGCCATACCAACTTGTGAAGCACCGATTTTAGCAGATTTAATCCTAGTTTTTCCCATTTCGATATGGCGATAAATATTTTCTATCACCACCACTGCATTGTCCACAAGCATACCAACCCCCAGGGCTAAGCCACCTAACGTCATCATATTGAGAGAAAAACCTGCCAGGTAGATTGCAGCAAAAGTTGTGATAATTGATATTGGTATTGCCAGAGAAATAACTAAAGTTGGGCGCCAGTTTCTAAGAAAAAGGTACATTATAAATATTGCTAATAAACCTCCTACAAGCAAATTGGAGACGGTAGACTTGCTAATATTAGACACCATATAGCCCTGATCAAAAACTTCTACAAAATTTAAGTTTTCTTCCGAACTTTTTTCGATCTCGCTTATTTTTGCAGAGATTAAGTCAGAAACCGTATTAGTATTAGCTCCGGCTTCTTTACTAACCATCATCATAACTGTGGGTTTTAGATTAGTCCGAGTGTAGTATTTTTTCTCTTTGTATCCATCTTCAACTTTTGCAACGTCCTTAAGATAAATTACTTCCCCTGCTTTGGACATAGAAATTGGCGTATTCTCTATCTCTTCCATACTTTTGTACTGCCCGATTATGCGAAGCAAATATTGTTCCTGATTACTCTGTATATCTCCGGTACTTTGGTTTTGGTTTTGAGCGTAAAGTACCTTTACCACATCATCAATAGAAATTCCCAACTCATTCAATTTTGTTTTATTGATAAGTATATGCTTTTGTAATTCTTTTCCTCCATAAACATATATCGACGCTACACCCTCCAGATGCTTTAATTTGGAAGATACTTCGTCTTCAATTAATTTTCTGAGTTTATAAGTATTTTCTGCTCCCGTAACTCCATAAAACACAACCGGCATCTGTGAAAGATTGAATTTCATGACCATTGGTCTGCTGGCATCTTCAGGGAGATAATCCAGTATCATATCAATCGCATCACGCAGGTCCTGGGCAGCAAAATCGAGATTGGTTCCCCATTCGCATTCCACCATAATCGTAGAAACATCCTCCATACTTTGGGAGTTAACCGATTTAATGTTTTTTACACCTGCTATTGCTGTCTCAATAGGCTCTGTAATAGTTTCTTCAATATCCTTGGAAGATGCGCCGGCGTAGGTTGTAACTATAGAAATTGTAGGATAATCAAGGTCCGGTAACATCTCAAACCCCAGTTCTGAAAAAGCAACCAGTCCGAGTATAATTACCAAAATAGTGATCATAGTCACAGAGACGCGACGTTTAACTGAAAGTACAGGTAACTTCATATTAGCTCCTTAAATTATTTATTCTCGATTTGAACCCTGGAGTTATTTTTTAAACCCACATTTCCCTTTATTACAACTTTGTCTCCGGGATGAACAGCATCATTAATCAATTCTAGATTTTTGTTGTTCATAATGCCAACTTTGACCTTTTTTTTATGAACGATGTTGTCTTTTACTAGGAATACATACCGGGAATCAATTAGAGCAATCTGGGGAATTACAGTTGCATTTGAGGAACTATCAATAATTATTTCAACTCGAGCAAACATGTTTGGCTTAACAATCTTTCCTGGATGTTTTATTTTGACATAGCATCTAAACAATCCGGAATAAGGGTCAGCTTCCGCGGATACAAAAGTAACTTTACCCCCAAAAATTTTATCAGGAATGCCTTCAATTTTTATGTTAGCATTTTGTTCCGCTTTGATTTTACTAATATCTTTGTCTGAAATATTGATTTCCACTTTAAGCTCATTGAGATTAACTAATCTAAATAGGGAAGGGTTCCCTGTAGCCATTGGCAACATAGCTATATAATATTCGCCCTCTTTTTTTGTTTTATCTGTAATATAACCGGCAAATGGAGCTTTGATAATTGTATTGTTTTTGATATACTCATAATTCAGTTTGGCAGTTTCATAAGCAGTTTTTACCTGTTCAAATTTTTGTTCTTCCACATATTCTGATTTTCTTAAAGCTTTCATACGTTCAAAATTTTTGCTGGCATCCTTATATTGGATTCTTGCTTGAAACAATTTGGTGGTGTCCATTGTTGCTAATGTTTGACCTTTTTTAACCCAATCCCCTTCTGCTACGTCAATAGAAAGTACTTGCATAGATAGTTCAGGTGCTAAATCTATTGCCATTTCTGCCTTTACTTTACCAGAATAAGTTAATGTGGCATTGATCGTTGATTTTGTTGCTTTACTCACCTCTACCAGTGGTTCTCCACCGGGTTCGATGTTTTGTGTTTTTTGATCTTCCTCCTGTGAACATCCAAACATAAATACAGCTATAATTACAAATATTACTAAATTTTTCTTTATTTTCATAGTTACCTCATTTTCTTATTCATTTAAAAATTTGTTTAGATTATATTTTGCTATAATAAAGTCGTAATAAGCATTTGTGTGTTGCATTTTTGCAGAAAACAACATAATTTGAGCATCAATTAGCTCCTGATTAGTAACTAAACCTTGCGCAAAATAATCATTTATCATGCTATGGTTTTCCCTTGCGTTTTCGAGTGTAGTTCTGCTATTTTCTATTTTTTTGGCCTTTGTTACAAGATTGTAAAAAGCACTTTTAGTTGCGATTATTATTTGTTCGCTTGTATCAGATAGCTTTAGATTTGCTTTCTTAAAGGCTGCTTTTGATCTTAAAATTTCTGTTAGATTTGTACCGCTTTTGAACAAAGGCATGGACAAAACAGCAGCAACATTCCATTTATCATCTCCCTTAAAATTTAATTTATTATCTTGTTCGAACTGACGTGTATATTGCACATTTAATGAAGGTAAAAGGTTACTTTTAGCCATGTCGTAGGTTTTTTGGGAAATTTCTTTGGAAAATTTTATTGATTTAAGGTCAGCGTTTGTAGAACGTACTTTTGTTAGAATATTATTTAATTTTTGGTTTTTAGTTGTATGTTCTAATTTAGCTATATCCTCAATTTCGTTGTCGAATTTTTTGAGGTTGATTTTTTCCGGGTATGAAACCAGGTTAGGGTTTTTATAACCTAGTAGATTTTGCCAGTATGATTTAAGAATATCCAGGTTATTAATAGCCTCATCCAAACTTATGCGGTTGTTTTCTAAATTTACCT
>JAGXLO010000191.1 GCA_018334695.1 Candidatus Cloacimonadota bacterium | reverse complement strand
TTGTAGGAAAACTCAAATACTTCTATGGTAGAATAATCTATCGCAAAAAGATAATCGCAGGTTCCTGTAGAATAAAATTCTACATCTTCCAAATACGTATATAGTTTAATTACATCTTTATTGGGTAGAATATCTTTTGAATTTGATGCTATATCGTATATATAAAGATCTATATCATCCCCAGCAAAAGCTAAATTATAGTATGAATAAATCCTACCTGTAAAATCTGGTATATCTAATTCAAATTCAAATTCAGGATTCAATGGAATATCAAGATTAAAGAATCTAACAGGATACATACCCGTTACTAAATAATCATGGCAAGAATAAAGAAAATACCAAAAACAATTTTGAATAAAGTTGTTAATAGTATTAGATATATATGGATCGTTCTCTGCTAATCCCTCAAGAATATATAAATTATAGGAATTTGATGTTTCTTCTGATATATAACCATAGTCATCTTTAACAAATAATGAAGATCCGTTAATGTTTGGTGAATAATTAAATAGCAATTCAGTACTTCCAGGCTCTGAAATATCGTATTTTTTAATCTGTGCTGGATTAAAACAAAAAATGTATATGTTATCAAGTACAAATTCATCGAACTCTATAGTTGAAATGGAGCAATTGATATCTATCGTGTTGTTTAGAAGAGGTGTTGTGGGATTTGAAATATCAAATATTTTATACTTATCATTTATAGTTTTTACTATTATTAAATTTCCTTGTCCTATCATACCCCAAAAGTCAGGGTTCTGTAAAGAAGTTTGCACTTGGACTGGATTCTCAGGATTACTTATATCAAAACAATAAATACCGTATCTCCAGGTCTGTAAAAACAAATAGTGCGAGTATATGTGACTGGAATAATATTTAGGGTATTCAAAATAATTTCCATCATATTCCATAATATTATTATTAATTGAATATTTTAAAATACCATCTTCGAAAGTAAACAAAAACAACTTATTATTTAAAACTGTCACACCTCTATTATTGGTAACAATATTATTAGCACAAGTTTGTTGCATATCCATATGTTGAGGATCATATGGATTAATTATATCAACCAATTCAAGATAACCAAAGCATATAAGTATCATATAATCTCCAGAAACAACAATATTATCCGAACTTATCAACGTTTCTTGCGGAGAGAAATCTGAAACATTTTCCCAAATACCAGGATTAGAAATATCCCATAAATGTACATCTTCTTGAGCTGAAATTGCAATCATTGTATCATTAATTGTTTGAATATTTATAGGTGAATAACCAGGATTATCAACATCTCCTAATAACTGCACATTCATTAAATCGGTTGCATTATATATACTCCACGTATAAGCATCTATAGCTAAACTGTCATTTACCCTTCTTAAATATATTGAAGTGGGTAGGTTTCCCAAAAAATTCAATTCCGGTAAAGAATATACACAATTCTCATCTATCCCCACTCCATCAGTTAAGAAGAAATACAACTGTTCATTAAATATTTGCATTGACCCTATTCCTATCCATAGATCTTCTGTAAACTCAATTGTTTTATTTATATATGGATCATATGGATCACTAATGTCAATTTGATAAAGATGGGATGGTGACTGTTCTGATTTTGTGGGTGTTATATCAGAAATATAAGCATAGGTGCCTTTAATTTTTAAATCATAGGTCGCTCTAAGCGGAACTAAGGATATTTTCTGGATATTATTTTGCTGATCTAATTCATATATTTCCAAACCATGCAATGTTAAAGCATACATGAACGGTTCTTCAATGTAACAGTCTCCATTAGACATAAATGATTGGGCAAATCCAAAGTCATTAATTTTCTCATAAGTAAAATCATCTGCATAAAGAAAGAAGCTAAAAAAAATACTACAAAGTAATAAAATTACAAATAAAATATATTTTTTCATAATAATCCTTTCTTTTGAAGGGAGGACGTACGTCCTCCCTTCATCTATAGAACTAATTTTGAGGTGGGTCGTCAGGTTCATCCTCTTCTACACCCAAAAATAATTCTAAATCTACGTCTAAATCATACATAGTCCCTGTATCTGAATCCGAATAATAATAACTGTTCCAAGAACAACTTGCTTCTGCTCCTAAATATATTGGATCAATAGTATGCCAGTAATACTCTGTATGTGAAATTTCACTATTATTTGAATATCCAGATGAAACATTGTGTCTCTCACTGTTTGCGCCTATCCAATACAGGCAGTAGTTATACTCTCCTGAAATAGAATTAACTTCTACATCCCATGATAACGTTACTTTCTGATCAGCAAAAATAAATGGTGTACTAAATACTAATAATGTTAATAGACATATCACAAATCTCTTTAACATAATATTTTCCTCTATTAATTTTTTTGACCTCTTCCACTTTTCCTTCCCACCACGGTCTGAGGTGAAAAGTATTCTCTGACCTCCAGGTATCCTGTCTAAACTAATTCTGACATTTTCATTTTACAAGACTATCCTCAAAATTACTCTTTCTGCTGCGAGAAGAAT
>JAGXLO010000101.1 GCA_018334695.1 Candidatus Cloacimonadota bacterium | reverse complement strand
GGGAATAAAATAAAAGGAAAAATTATCTATTTACCTTAGAAATTCTATTGGTTTTTATTGCTAATTTGCGAATTTTTTTCACAAGTTTTTCTTTTAATTGAGATGACTTTACTCGCCATTCCCAATTGCCGTCTTTGGTTCCTGGCCTGTTGAAACGTGCTTCTTCACCCAGCTCCAAAAAATCCTGCATCTGAATTATAGAAAAAACTGCTCTGGATTCGAAAGCTAGCTCGATAACTTTCCAGACAACATCATCTCCATCATAATTTAAGTATTTATGAAGAAATTTTCTTTCCTTTTTGGAAGCATTTTCATACCATGCCTTTATAGTGGTATTATCATGTGTTCCTGTGTAGACTACACAATTTTCGGGATAATTGTGAGGAAGAAATTCATGATCCATACCATCACCAAAGGCAAATCGTAAAATCTTCATTCCGGGAAAATCAAAGTGATCTCTCATGGCTCTTACTTCATCGGTTACAGCTCCCAGGTCTTCGGCAATAATTGGCAAACTCCCCAGTTCTTTCTTTACGGTATTGAAAAATTTAATTGTAGGCACTTCTATCCATTCACCGTTAACAGCTGTATCGTCTTCTGCCGGAACAGACCAGTAATTAACAAACCCGATAAAGTGATCGATCCTGATAATATCTATCAGTTTCATTAAATGCTTTATGCGCTTGAGCCACCAGGTAAAGCCATTTTCCTCCATACGCTCCCAGTCATATAAAGGATTACCCCAGAGTTGACCTGTTTTACTAAAATAATCCGGAGGCACACCGGCAACTCTTGTGGGCTCCAGATTCTCATCAAACTGAAATAATTCGGGATTTGCCCAGGCATCAGCACTGTCCATAGTAACGTAAATTGGGATATCGCCAATGATCTTAACATTATTTTTCTGAGCATAGGAATACATGTCTCCCCATTCCTGGTAAAACTGGAATTGCAGGAATTTATGGAAAAGAATTTCATCTTTTAGTTCATGCTGATATTTTTTCCGAGCTTCGGGCTTATTGAATTTTATATCTTCGTGCCATTTTTGCCAGGGCTTGCCTTCGAATTTATTTTTCAAGGCCATAAAAAGGGCATAATTATCAAGCCACATGTCGTGAACATCGCAGAATTGTTCAAATTGCTTATCAGTATGAAAGTTTTTATATGCTTTCTTAAAGACTTTATTCTTAAATTTTTTTACCTTACAATATTCTGTTTTGTCTTTTCTAAATTCGATATCAGTTTCAAGCTCTTTCTTTTGCAAAAATCCCTGTTTTTGCAGTATATCAAGGTCAATAAATAGGGGATTGCCAGCAAAGGAAGAATAACAAGAGTAGGGCGAATTCCCGGCTCCTGTAGGTCCTATGGGACAGATTTGCCATAGACCCAGACCGGAGGCATGCAAGAAGTCAATATAATCGTAGGCTGCTTTGCCCAAAGAACCTATACCATACCTGGAAGGTAAAGATGTTATGTGTAAAAGCGAACCTGCTGCTCGTTTGAATCTAGTCATTTTCTATCACCGGTTTATAAAGCTTGTTAAGATAATCCATCAGCATTCTTTCTATATTGAATTGAGGAAGTATGGTGGAAACAGCATTGATCATCATCTCGACCCATTCTTCCGGAATATTGTCCCCATTTCTATTGTAATATTTGGGAATTATTTCATTTTCCAGAATCGAATAAATTTGATCTGCGTCTTTTCTGTCTTTTTCCTGGGGATCATTTTCATACTCGCCTGCATCAATTTTCCAGCCATTTTCTCCATCATAACATTCTGGCCACCAGCCATCTAGTACACTAAAATTTAATACACCATTCATTCCTGCTTTCATACCGGATGTGCCACTTGCTTCTTTGGGTTTAATGGGATTATTTAACCATACATCAACACCTTTAACCAAATGCTGGGCTACATCCATATCGTAATCTTCCAAAAATATAAATCTGTTTTCAAGTTGATGCTGTTTGGAAAATTGGATAATTGCTTTAATAAATCCTTTGCCCTCTTCATCTGCCGGATGAGCTTTTCCTGAGAAAATAAATTGTATTGTCTTATCATTGTCTTTTAATAAATTTAAAAGTCTTTCTTTATCATTTAAAATAAGTGTTGCTCGCTTGTAAGTAGCAAATCTTCTGGCAAAACCTATGAGTAATTTGTCTTCTTGTAATACTTCCTTATGCTTTCTCTCGCGCACTAATTCTATTAAATGTCGTTTTAAATTTTGATGAATATTCCAGAATTGTTCTTTATCAATTGTTTCTCGTGAATGATGTGTAAAGAGTCGTTCAATTTCATCCGCGAGCCAGGTTCCGCTGTGCACTCCGTTCGTAATTGCACGGATTTTTGTCTTTCCACTTGAAATTTTCTCAAAAATATCTTTCCAGAGATTTCTGGTTACTTGAGAATGCAGCTTGGAAACACCATTAATACGACAAGAAAAATTGACTGCCAGAGCAGAGAGAGAAAACAGATCGTGGCTATTTCCTTTACCCAATTTTTTTATAAGATCAAATTCGATATTGTGTTTCTGCAAAGTTTCTGCAAAATATTTGTAAATCAAGTCGTTAGAATAAGTCTCATGTCCTGCGGGTACAGGAGTATGGGTTGTAAAAACAGTTGAATCAGTAATTTTTTGTTTTGCCTGTTCAAAATCAAGATTCTGTTTATCCATCATTTGGAATAATCTTTTCAATACAATCAATGCTGAATGACCTTCATTTAAGTGATATACTGCGGGTGTGCAATTTAATTTATTCAACATTTTTACAGTGCTAAAAGGCAGTATAATTTCCTGTAAAAGGCGCATCTCACGATCTGAAATGTATAATTTTTCTGTAATCTTTTGGTACCTGGGAGGGTTTTCGGGAAAATCCGTATCGAATAAATAAAGTGGAACATTTCCCACCATTATCTTCCATACTTTTACAATAACTTCATCTTCTAGAATTCTAACCTTTAGCTTAAGTTGTTTTTTATCGTTATCCAAAGCTTTTTGTAATGATTTATTTTCCCAATCTATCTTATCATAATATTCCTGTTGATTTCCGTCTTCATCAATTTTTTGTTTAAAATAGCCGTATTTATAAAGTAATCCAAAGCCAATAAGTGGCAGTTGTAGGTCAGAAGCTCCCTTTAGATGATCTCCCGATAAAACTCCTAATCCGCCTGAATAAATAGGCAGCGAACTGTGCAAACCGTATTCCATGGAAAGATACACTATTTTCTCTTCGCTATGCCATACATTACTGCGAGAATTCATATAATTGCTATAACGGGAAAAAAGGTTAACAACTCTTTTTATATTTTCATTCTTACTTAAAAATTCTTCCAATTTAGCATCAGAGATTTTTTGCATAAGATAGTATGGGTTTTTTAGGTTTTCCTCATATAACTCTAAATCAATTTCAGAAAATAATTGTTTGGATTGATTGTCCCAGGTACACCACATATTTTGGGCAATTTCCATTAAATGCTTTTTTTGTAATTCAAAATTCATACTAACCTTCACGAAATTTTTTGGGATTGTATTTGGGATTAGAGCAAAGATATGTCAAGGATTTGGATCGATAATGAATTTTTAGTTTTAAAGATACCTTGATGAGATTTAGAAATCTAAGAAATAAATTGAAAAACTTGACATATCAAAATAAGTTTATCACCCATTATACATAACAAAACTTGAAATGTAACTGTGAGGTCAATCCCTATGTTTAAATTTTCCCGGGAGGAAAGTTTATCTATAATAAAGAAGTAAAGGAACATTAATGTCTAAATTAGGATTAAAAGTTATTAATTTCTTGGATAGGCTATGAATTTGTTAACTTACAATTAATTTAAATTATTAAGGAGAAACAATGAAAAAAACAATTATTATATTATTTGTTATGCTGTTTACCGCAGGTATGGTGTATGGAGCTCAATATGATTACAATCCCAGCGATAGTCCAGGACCTTATGAATATGATTCAGACACCTATACCGAATTGGGTTGGACAGATATCAATGTAACTCAATCAGATAATGTAACCGATGTTGTTATAGATTATACTTGGGGTACTGACTCTTATGCTTATGAAGGATCATTCCATTTAGAATCACCATCTGGTACTGCTGTTGAAATAGCAAGTGGCGAAAGTGATGGTACCTATAGTCATACTTTAACTGATTTTGATGGTGAAGCTATGAATGGTACTTGGAAACTATGGATTCAAGATAGTTTTGGAGATGGTGGCCATCAAGCTACAGGTATTACAGTAGAATTCCATTATGTTCAAGCTGGCGCTCCCGGCTATCCCACCAATCCTTCCCCCGCAGAGGGTGCAACTGGTGTAGCCGTAGATGGAACTTTAACTTGGGACTTTGGAAGTGATACGGAAACTTATGACCTATGGTTTGGTGAAGCAGGGAGTATGAGTGAAGTCGTAACCGGTTCATCTGCTGGCGCTACAGGCAGTTATTCATATTCAGGCTTAAGTAATTCTACTGAATACGAATGGCAAGTTATTGCACACAATTCAAATAAAAGAATAACTACTGATGGACCTGTTTGGAGTTTTACCACAAAAGCACAAACAATAACAACCTTCCCTTATGAAGAAGATTTTGATGGAACTTGGTCAGGCACACCTGCTGCTCCTATAGGATGGACAGTTGTAAATGCTGATGATGACAGTTATACCTGGACTCAAGATGATACGTATATAACTCCTCATTCAGGTGATTGGACTGCACATGGTATGGGAAACCAAGATGATTATCTTATTACTCCACCTTTAGATCTTACTGGAAAATTAAACGCTAGAATAAAATGGTGGGATGTAGTTGAGTCTGCGAGTTATAACAACACATATAAAGTTCTTGTATCCACAACGACAAATGATATTACTGCCTTTACTGACAGTTTAGGTAATTATGATTGTACTAATACCACTTGGACCGAACATGTTTTAGACTTAAGTACTTATAGTGGAGAAACTATTTATGTTGCATTTTATCAATATTATTCGGCAGCTACTTATTATGGTTTTGGAATCGATGATGTTACAATTGAAGAGACACCCACTACCCCAGTCTTCGCCATCGATCCCGATTCAGTTGGCTTTGGTACCCAGAATATAAATACTACTTCAGATACAACTTATTTCACTATTTCAAATGATGGTGGTGGAACTTTAACAATAACAAGTACGAGTATTACAGGTTCTAATCCAACAGAATTTACATTATGTGATACAAATACATATAATGTTGAATTAGGAGCAGGTGAAGAGATGTATGTTGGAGTCGCATTTGCCCCTACTACAGAAGGTGATAAAACTGCTGCCTTAGAAGTGCAAACTACTGAAAAAGCCACATATACTACCAATTTAACAGGTACAGGATTTGATCCTTATATAACTTCATTTCCTTATACGCAAAATTTCGATGGCGTAACAGCTCCGGCTTTACCACCGGATTGGTCTAAATTAGACGATACTGGGAGTAGTTGGACTGATGTAGAAACTATAGCAAGTAATGCTCATTCAGATCCAAATTCAGTAAAACTATATAATTCTAGTGAAACAACTGGTAATTTAATTCTAATTTCACCACCTACTCAGCTTAGCACAGTTGATACTCGTATTAAATTCTGGGCTAAGGGCTCAAGTGGATATCAAATTGATGTTGGTACAATGACAGATCCTACAGATCCTGCCACCTTTAGTTCATTAGAAGTTGTTGATATTACAGGAACCTATACAGAATACACAGTCAATGTAACTTCAAAAACTAAAGACGACGCATACATTGGATTGAAACATGGTATGTCTAATACTTATCGTACCATTTACATAGACGATTTCACCTGGGAAGAGACACCAACTACCCCAGTCTTTGCTATGGATCCTGATTCTGCCGGATTTGGACAAGTAGAAGTTGGAACAGCATCCACGGACACCACTACCTTTACAATATCTAATGATGGTGGAGGTACATTATCTATAAGCAGTGTATCACTTGCCGGAACTGATAGTGATCAGTTTGGCTTAATTGATACAAATTCTTATAGTGTTGATCTGGGTGCAGGTGAAGAGATGTATGTTGATGTTTATTTCTCACCCACATCCATAGGAGCCAAAACAGCAGAATTGAGTGTAGAAGCTAATGCAAAAGTTACACATACTGCTGCTTTAACCGGTGTTGGATTTAATCCCAACTACGGCGGCGGTGGTACCGGACAAGGTGGCTACTACTTTGCTAATTCATTACCAGATGCAGCTGGTGCTCCTTCCCAACCCACATATAATTGGATAGATATTTCTGCTTCCGGTACTGATGTAAGTGGAGATGTTGCTGCAGATAGTGATGTAGGCGGACCATATGATATTGGTTTCACATTTAATTACTTTGGTACAGATTATACTCAATTCTATATTTGTGCAGATGGTTATATTAGTTTAGTAGAAGAAACTTCTAGTGATTATACTAATGATCCTATTCCTGATACAGATGACCCAAATGGTATGATAGCTCTTCTTTGGGATGATATGAATCCCGCTGATCCTGATGTAACAGATTATCATTTATATTATGGAAATTTAGGCGGTAATTTAGTAATAACTTATGAAAAGATGCCTGAATACAATGCCGATGCCGATGGCTGGTTTACAGCCCAGGCAATTCTATTCCCCACTGGAAATATTAAAATGCAATATAAATCAGTCGGTTCGTCTTTCGATCTTTCTAGCTGCACAGTAGGCATAGAAAATGCAGCTGGCGATGCTGGTGTGCAGTATCTTTACAATGGAACTGGCGGTGAAATTTACGCTGGAACTAAAGCTGGAGAAGTTGCTGTAATGTTTGGTGATGATGCGGGAACGCTTCCTGTAGAACTTATAGCTGGCTCTTTAACAGCCCAATTTGCGACTGATAATAACTATAACTTTGTTAAACTTGCCTGGGCAACCGCCAGTGAGACGGATTTACAGGGATTTAATGTTTATCGCGGAAATACAAGTAATCAATATGAAGCAGCTAAAGTTAATGCTGACCTAATTCCCGGTGTTGGTAACAGTACAGAAATACAGGAATACTCATTTGAAGATATTACGGCAGATGTTTATACAGAGAGTTATTATTGGCTTGAGATGGTTGATTTAGATGGAAGCAATTATTTCCATGGACCTGTAACTTATAGTCCGGAAGAGCAAGAAATTCCAGAAGATGTTCAGACTACGGTCCTAAGAAATTGTCAGCCCAATCCTGTTAGAAATAATGTAAAGATTGCTTATCAACTAAAGGGCAGTCCCTCCGAGCAGAATGCTGAATTGAGAGTTTACAATATCCAGGGTCGTTTAGTAAAAACAGTTGATTCAGATAATGGTATTTTTGAATTTTCTGTTTCCGACTTCTCCTCAGGTATATATTTCTATCAACTCAAAACTGAAAGTTTCAACCAGATTAAGAAGATGGTAGTTGTTAAGTAAAATTTCTTATAAGTAAGAGATTTGATACAACCCCGAGTTCAGAAATGAATTCGGGGTTTTTTACATTTAGTATATTATGGAGTAAATATTTAATTCTAACTAATATTTTCCAGTATTTACATATCATGGTGTAACTAAGCAAAATATTCAAAATCTATTCTTCATATTTACTCATAAGCCACTCAAATTATTAAAACTTTGACATTAACAAATGAAAAATAACATTTTAGTAAAAAATCAATTCGGAGGAACCATGCATAAAAATAGCGTAAGGAAAGTAATTTATAGTGCTAAAATATTAATTTTATTTT
>JAGXLO010000190.1 GCA_018334695.1 Candidatus Cloacimonadota bacterium | reverse complement strand
AGTAATTAATTTCAAAAGGTAGCGATAAGCCGGAGGTGCTTTCAATGTTAAGATCTTCATTGCCGGTATTTCTAATTACAAATGATAAAGAATCGTATGCAGCTGCGCAGGAAGTAGTGCCAAAATCTATATAATTATTACTTAATTCAATTTCAGGCACCGTTAATTCCGCAGTAACGACCAAAGAAGTATCAGTATCATTATTTGATATATTTAAAGTATCCAAATAAATCCCCGGAGTGCTAAGATTCAGTTTTACAAAAATTTCGGAACTATCACCTGGCAATATAGTTTCCGGTAGCGAATAATTAACAAAATAGGGAGAGCTCAAGCCAGTAAGTCCATCTACGATTAAATCACCGGTTCCGATATTATTTATGAAAAAAGATAGCGAATCAATTTGGTCAGAAGTAGAGATTGTGCCAAAATCTAAACTTGTAGGATTGATGGAAATAGTAGGCTCAGTGAGTTCAGCTGTAACAACAACCGAAGTATCTACATCGTTGTTATTGATTAATAGGGTATCATTAAAAATACCGGGTTCAGATTTATCAAGAGTTATGAAAACCTGGGTACTATCATTTTCCGGAAAGATAGTATCAGGGGTTAAATAATTAATGGTAAAGGGAGAGCTTAGACCGCTGACATTATTAACAATTAAATCACTTGTTCCCAGATTGTTAATTACAAATGGAAGCGAATCAGATTCATCCGAAATTGCCAAAGAACCGAAATCAATATTTTCTGGAGTTATGGATATTTCAGGTTCTGTTAATTGAGCTGTTATAATAAGAGAAGAGTTATCATTATTATCGTATAAATGTAATGTGTCTATATAAGTTCCCACCTCATATTCACGTTCAAGAGTTACCGATACAAAAAGGCTATCATTAACCTGCAAAGTTTCAGGAGGAGAAAAATTCACACTAAATGGTTGTTGTAGTCCGGAAATGCTGTCAATTATCAGCACAGCATTACCACTATTTTTTAAGAGAAATGTAAGAGTGGAGTCAGCAGTATCAGTTGTATCGACTTTACCGAAATTCAATGAATCAGGGGGAGTCAAACCAGCTTGAGGATTGTATCTGGGTGCTGAAAGGTATGATGCTCCTCCACCTGTTATTATGTCGTAATTGGTACCAGTATTATTATTTGAGATTCTGAGGGCAAAATAACAACTTGCAGGAATTGTATATCTGCTATCATTAGTTTGGAAAGTAAAGAGCCGAGTGGAGCCATCCCCGGTTATTACAGTATCCTGTCCTGAAGAGATAAAATCATCGCCATCTGTGGAATACCCCGCTTCAATTATAAAATCGTCACCACTTGCTAGAGCAGTATCAAAAAATAATTGACCGTTATAATAATCGCTAGCAGCAAAACTTATTTCATCTGTATTTTGTTGATTCGAATTACAAATATAGGGAACATTAGATGGGATTGTTACTGAGTGAGTCGGGTTAGTCATTAAATTCTGATACATTACACTATCATTATGCAGCCACCAGGTATGTAAAAAATAATTATTTGGTAGCAAGGCAAGTGGAGAGTTGTCTTGAGGTTCATCTCCGGGTAAGGAATAGGGTGTATCCCCAATACCATCCTCATCAAGGTCACTACCGCTGTAATTGCTGTAGTAATTACCCATATTTTGTTTGTGGTATGAATATTCATCGTATTTATATGATAGAGGGGTAGGTGAATTCCAATTATTTATAGAACTATTGGAATTAATAGCAAAGGAGTTATTGGTGAAAGCATTTAAGTATATATTATTATTATTAGAGGATATAATATTTAAACCAAAGGTTGTATTATCATTGGATAGATTCTTGGTTAAAATATTATTATCGGAGTTATCTAAAACCATTCCATGTTCAGAATTATTAATAAAGTCACTGCCTGTTATAGTATTAAAAGCGCTGGAGGATAAAATTTTTAATCCGTATAAATTTAATTCAGCACGATTTTGATTCATTACATTATAATTACAGTTATCACTCAATCTAATTCCTGTATCATCGTTACTTCTTGCATAATTGTCGAACAGTTGATTATATGTACTACTTCTGAGGTTTAAACCGTAATATTCATTAAAATTAGTTGTATCACCAATAATAAAACTATGGTGAGAGTCAAAGAAATGAATACCAATAACATTATCATTGCAAACATTATACTTTAATTCAGTAGAGTCACAATACATATTAATGATTCCATAATTTACATTATTGGTAGATTCGTTTCCAATTAATTTGTTACCCGTCGAGTTTTTTTGGGAAAGTCCGGTATAATTGTTGTAGTTGCAGTGATTATTTGAAATAAAATTGTAATGTGAATTTTCAAGGAGGATACCATAATCATTTTGATGTCCAAGATAACCAAGGCGATTATCGAATATAAAACAATTGTCTGCTGAATTCATGTATATTCCCGCTTTATAATCCAGTGGCTTTTCTGCTCCGTAAACTGAGAAACCCGAGAAGGTAACGGAGTCAGCAGTTATTCGAACTACATGATTATCTCCTCTTCC
>JAGXLO010000189.1 GCA_018334695.1 Candidatus Cloacimonadota bacterium | reverse complement strand
CACTGAAATAAAGACCACCAATAGTATTTTTTACTTCATTTTTCAATAGCATATTGGCATGAAATTCGGCTTGCATAGGAGGTGTCCAGGATTGATTAATTGTAGAGGCATACATAGCTATAGCACCGGTAGGTTCACCGGTTGTGTTGTGAGTTGCTCTTAACCAGGCTTCGGCAAAACAGGTTGTTCCTGTAAAATTGCCATTAACACAAGCCACACTAAGTATATAGGGCCACATGTTTTCGTTGGTTAATGCATTAACATGAGTATTTGAAAAGCCGGATGAACCCCAGGAAGTTGTTGAGCCATGCCCGCAGTAATTACCGATACTTCTACCGTCATTAATTGCTGCACTTACATCACTTGGAGAAGCAGAAGGATCATAAATCTGATCTACTTCCGTATAGGTAAAAGTCATAAGTGAATCTCTGATATGGTCCATCATTTCATTGTCGTACCAGCCATTATAACCTGTTCCCTGATTAGAAGCTACACCCATTCCTTTGTGAGTCCAATCACTACCAAAGAAGGGATCGCATTCGTAGGACAGTACTCTGCTGACCTGAGTTTCAACCTGTGTTGTATTCTCGGCAGAAAATCTTCCCACAAAGGCATCCGGATAGTTATCGCCGCCAGCCAGGAGTGTGTAGCGTGGGTCCTGATCACCATCACAGGGTGCCACTTGGGCTGCATCACCTACTAATAGAATAAAGGTAACACCTTCGTCATCATATTTGTTCTGAATATAGTTTTTTATGGAACTCGAGTTGTTTCCAATGGTGCTTACATTTACAAGTTCGGTAGGAATACCCTTTTGTCTTTTCCAGTCATAAAGTGGCTCTACTGCACTATAAAAATCATCATAAGTAATTATCAACATTTTACCAACTTCTGCAAAATCGGGATAGCGTGTTTGTTTAAAATTGATAAAATGATTTTCATAGATAGGTTTGAAAGAATGAATCAAAGTTTTTTTGTCGGAAATATCTACTTCAGCCGTATTAATAGTACTTGTTCCAACCTTTTTAACTAGAATTCTAACTTTTTTATAAACTTTCAGTACTTCCTTTTCCGGATTATACTGAAAAGGATTAAAATTGACCACTATTCCTCTGGCATCTCGAATCAGGTAAGGTTTACCTGTGGTAACAACCTGTTCAGGAAACCATCTATTGCTGGAATAGAATTCATCAAACTCATAAGGTACATCTTCCGGATTAATATTTCTAGTAAGGTTGCCTTTAGAGGGAACTACATTAAAATTCTCAAATATTTCTACTTCTGATTCCACTACTTGAGCTTCCATTTTTGCATTAGCGGGAATAAGAACACTTCTATTTATCTTGGGAAGAGCAGGATAACCCTTTTCCAGATAAATTCCTTCATAAGGTATGTTCACGTGAGAGTAATCCTGATTATTTATAGCTTCACCCCTTTTAATGAAGCTATTAATCTGATATTCAATCTCTATTTCATCCTCATTAGAGTGTAATACTTCAATTTCAACAGGATTTTGTTGGGAGTCATATAATTCCACTGTTTCACCTGTGTATGAGAACAGATTGGAAGACAGTAGCAAAACTCCAAATAAAACAATGATTGCTAAGTATCTTTTTTTCATTTTATTCTCCAATTAATATTATTTTTTAAATTAATATATTTTTATTTGATTAAAATCATTTTCTTTGTTATATCTTTTTCGCTAGTACTCAAACGGTAGAAATAAATACCATTGGATACATTTTTACCGTTCCTATCAGTACAATCCCAGGTATAATCGAATTTTCCTGCGGATTTGTTCTCCGGAGTATATTTCTTAACTAGCTGTCCAAGTACATTATAAATTCGCAATTCAGCGCCTTTACTGCCCTGAGGAATTGCAAAAGATATGGTAGTATTATTTTTTACGGGATTGGGGTAATTTTGTGCCAGGCTCAATTTTTTAACCTGTGGTTCACTGCCTACATCAAAAACATCGATCTGATAGCTTGCGTCTGGGTCACCTACCAATACATTATCTATATACCAGCCGTAATAGTCATTTACACTATAATCCGAACCAAAATGCCACATAACAATTGCATTTTCTCCTGTATAACCGGATAGATCAAACTGTACCTGTTCCCAATCATCTATAGAATCACCAAATCCCTGTTCACCATCCAGCCCGGAAATACTGCCGTCATAACCTGAATTAGGAGTAATAACTTCGTATGTAGTTCCACCGTCGGTAGATATTTTTACGTTTCCACCATCGTATAAGCTGTAACTTCCTTCAAAATCATAATAATGGTAAAAATAGAGAGTACCGGAATTCGGTACAGTAAAGCTTTCGGAGGTTAACTGCCAATCTGCTTCATCTGTCCCGTAAAAACCATCAAGTACAGTTGCCCAGGCATTAGTACCGGAATAAGCAGTAATACCACCAGCAGTAGGTTCGCCCCATTGCCAGCCATTTGGGTCATTACTGGAAAAGTCACCGTTATCTGCTTCAAAATCACTCCAGAGAGCAGCACTTCCCAGATGATAGTTAATCTGTCTATCAC
>JAGXLO010000188.1 GCA_018334695.1 Candidatus Cloacimonadota bacterium | reverse complement strand
GGCTGGACTACCAGACTGATGATTTCTCAGTTAATCTTTACTGGCAGACCATATTCGAGGATGGTTCTGGTATGGGATGGAGAAATATTGAGGACGGACTCTGGGGCCTGGTTTATAAGAACCATACAAAGCAAAAGCCATTGATAGAAAGCGCTGTTTATGAGTTTTTGCATACTACGGATCAAAGCGGAGAACATCATAGAATTGATGGAGAAATTGTGGGAGGGAATGACAATTATTTCAACCACACGATTTATAATAGCGGGTGGGCTTATCACAGTTATATCATAGATATTCACGGAAATAAGAGCACGTAATTTCAGCAAATGCCAGCTAAAGCTACACTTAAACCTACCAAATAACAGTCATTTCAGGCTTTTTATTTATTACTACTATCTATCGATACGTGTTATTATTGCATTTTATATTTAATTTTTTTGTGTTAAATCAATGGGGTCGAACTAACCTACCCTCTTAAAAATGCCTCATAAAAGCTATTTTAAATTTTTATGAAAATTTTCTTGTGTTTTTACGATTTTTTATTTACTTTTACCACGGTAATAATAACACGTATTATATGGAACCTCAAGACTATTTCTCCACCCCACAGACCGTGGCTCAAAAACAATATGAAGCCCTTCGAATGTACTTCTTCGAGAGACGCAAAGCCGCAGAAGTAGCCCGCAGGTTTGGATACACCTACCGCGGATTTACCACTATCGTGAGCGAATTCAGAAAAAAGCTGAAAAACAATCCCGAGGAAGATCCCTTCTTTTATCACAGACCCAAAGGCAGAAAGAAAAGCAGCCAAACCACTGGTGCCAGGGAACTTATCCTGGAGCTGAGAAAAAAATATTATTCTGTCGAGGATATCAAAGTTGTTCTGGACAGTAAGAATTATGGCATCAGCGAAAAGACCATTTACAATATACTCCATGAAGAGGGTTTTTCCAAGCTGCCAAGACGATTAAAATCTCAAAAGCAAAAACTCCAGGAGGTTAAAATACCTGCAGAAAAAAGCCGGGCCCTTGATTTTCTACCCGAGGAATTTAAAAGCGCAGGTGGAGGTATATTATGCCTGCTTCCTTATATCAGCCATTATGGTATTGACACCCTCATCGAACAATCCGGTTACCCCGAGACCAAAACAATTGACCGGACCAGGGCGATTCTCTCCTTCATAGCGCTTAAAGCCTCTAATGTCAGACGTTATACTGCTGACGATTTGTGGTGTATGGATAGGGGGACGGGACTGTTTGCCGGTTTAAATGTGTTGCCCAAGGCATCGTGGTATAGTTCATACTCTCACAGGGTTACCCCGCAGATGAACAGGGAGTTTTTGAAAGCTTTGCACAAGAAATGGCTTTCACTGGGTCTGTTAAGCGACACCTCCAATCTTGATCTCACTACCATCCCTTATTGGGGTGAGGATGAACATCTGGAGAATAACTGGTCCGGCAAACGGGGTAAAGCCCTCTCCAGTATGCTGGCTGTATTGGCACATGACCCGGACAGTGGAATAATAGATTATGCTGACGCGGGTATCCGCCACAAAAATGAAAGCGCAGTTGTCCTGGAATTCCTGGATTTTTACAGGGACAAACCAGCCTCCGGCGATGATCTGAAATACCTTGTATTTGACAGCAAATTCACCAATTACCAGAACCTTGACCGGTTAAACAAGCAGCAAGTGAAATTTATCACCATTCGAAGAAGAGGCAAAAATATGGTAGATCGACTTGAACAGATTCCTTCCTCGAAGTGGACCACTACACGGGTGGAAGCTGCCGGGAACAAAAAACGCAGCCTGAAGATTTTTGAGGAAGAGACCCGCTTAAAAGGCTACGAGGGAGCTGTCAGACAAATCAATATCAAAGGCCATGGTAAAATCAAACCTGCCATCATCATTACCAATGATTTTGAGCTCAAGACCCAGGAAATCGTGCGAAAGTATACAAAACGCTGGATCGTAGAAAAATCCATCTCAGAGCAGATTGAATTCTTCCATCTCAATAATGTCTCTTCCTCTATGGTCATAAAAGTAGATTTTGATCTGACCATGAGTGTGCTGACCCATAACCTCTATCGCTTAATAGCAACCGATCTGGAGGGTTACAGGAATTACTCTGATCAGCGGCTTTACGAAGATTTTCTGAAAAATACAGCAGATATTAGGGTAAATCCTGATCATATAGAAGTTAATCTGAAGAAGAAAAGGAATCTCCCGATACTGCTGGAAAAAATGAACAATTACAGCGGGATAAAATATTCCTGGCTGAATAACCTGCAAATAAAATTTCAGGGGGCTTCTTATTCATAATAAATACGGGAAGCATTTTTCCGTGAATATCTATGTTGATTAAAAACGATCTTACACTAGTTAAAAACGATCTTACACTGGTTAAAAATGATTTTACAGTGTCTAAAAATGATCTTACAGTCGTTAAAAACGCGTTTACAATAGCTAAAAACGATCTTACAATGGCCAAATTCGGTTTTGATCTCGTTAATAGGCCGCTTACAGTCGTTAATTAGCCGCTTACAGTA
>JAGXLO010000100.1 GCA_018334695.1 Candidatus Cloacimonadota bacterium | reverse complement strand
TTCTTCACTATTCACCTTTCACTATTCACTGTTCCCAAACTTGTCCGCCCACTGGCTGATTCACCTTTTTCGCCTTTTTTTACTTGTCACGCGTCACTCGTTACTTTTTTCTAAATCCTGTCCCCTGCATCCTGTATCCTATTCGCCCCCTTCTGAGTCGCAGTTTCGCCTTGTCACTCTGTCGCACTTTCTCCCCCTCCCACAGTCTCACAGTCTTACAGTCATTCTTCCTCGCATCTTCCCGCCTTTGCGGTGTAATTTTTTTCTTTTCCAATCATTCCCATCAACCTTGTTTTCATTAATTTTATCAGAAATTGAAATTTTTAAAAAATTGTTCTGTCTGAGTGCTGTTTGCAGCACGAGTGTCCGCCTTCAGTGAAACACCATTTTAGAACGAAGTGATTAAAATGGGGTGTTGGATTAAGTGAGCCTCTTCGACTTGTCGGAGCAAGGCGAACTAATCCCGAAGTGATTTTCGGGGACTAATCCCGATATCAAAGCGTATCGGGGGAGTGCGGACGATAACAATTTTTAATTTCAATGAAGTAATAAAATATGAAAAACGTTAGGTTAGGGTGACCTTTCTTTTTTGCTTACGTTTTTTCTTTGGGCAAGCCCCGTGGAATTGTGCTTTGCACACCGACTTTTCGGATTCCACAGGGCAAGCAAAGAAAAAAATGAAGATAGAAGAAATTATATAAGTCCCTGAAGGGACTGTGCTTTATTGGTTATTTCAATATGCCACAAGCTGAAGCTTGCGGTTAATGAGAAGCTTTTTGTGTTGTATTTTCGTAAATTTCGTGGTAAATAATTTCATTTTCTTTTTCCGCTCAGACCAGTGAGCTATGTCTCTATTACAATTCAACTATTATTGCAAAAAATTTGATAACTTCACTTAAAATTTTATAAAATTTTTGCAATTAATTCAGCTTGCAAATTTTTATTGGTAAGAAGTTGAGTATAATAAGGTAGCACAAAATTCGGAACATAAAATATACAATTGGCATATGATAAGTCAGGTACAGTAGTTGTTTACTGTATGAAAAGATGTTGTGAGTTTATTTACTTTTTAAAAAGGTGTAATATAATTATAATCTTATGGAGAATTAGTCTTTCAAAATTTGACATCATACAATATTTTTTATAAATTATCTTGTGAATGAAAATAAATTTTGGAGGATATAATGCATAATAAATTACATCTGTTAATCGGTATTATTTTATTAACCATAATTTTTGTATCAACACCAGGTCAAGCTGAAGAAAAACATCTCCAACTTGCTTTATTTACACCTATTCAACTTGTCCCAAAGGAGCAAAGCATTACTGGGCTTAGTTTAAATCTAATCTACAGTAAGAATACTTCTATGATTGGTGTGAATGCCGGTTTAGTTACTCATTTAACATCGGGATTGTCCCAGGGAATTCAATCCGGTTTGGTTGGAATAGCAGAAGAGGACTTCTCCGGACTGCAACATAATGCGGTAAACATAACCAAAGGAACTATTAAAGGATTTCAATCGGGATTGGTAAATTCTGCCAATCAGATGCGGGGAATCCAGTTCGGTCTGGTAAATTGGGCTGCACATATGGATGGCTTCCAACTAGGTCTAGCTAATATTATTAAAGAAGGTGGACAATTTCCCTTTTTCCCAATTATTAACTGGTCTAAATAGTAAGCTAAGGCAACAATTAATTTCAAATATTAATAGGAATATTACTAGATCAAAAACAAACATATTAAGAAAGGTAATAAGACCAAATATATAAACAAACTTTCTTGATCAGCAGTCGTAACTCTATATTTTTTCTAGATATTTATAGATAAAATTCTCTGTTGGGTTAGTTTTTCATTTCACACTATTACTGAGGTTTCCTCCGATAGGCAGACAAGCGTCAAACATCCAGATAACACTTCTTTTTTATTTTCGCTATTATATAATACGACGTTTCTATAGATCAGACTAACCCCTTCTTAACATTATCTCTTCTCCCTTCTAAGTGTCAACCTATTTCAGGATCAGAGTCTTTTTTAACTTTTACCTTTTGTCTTTTATCTTTTCTTCACTATTCACCTTTCACTATTCACTGTTCCCAAACTTGTCCGCCCACTGGCTGATTCACCTTTTTCGCCTTTTTTTACTTGTCACGCGTCACTCGTTACTTTTTTCTAAATCCTGTCCCCTGAATACTGAATCCAATTTCCACACCGGCAAGGTACTCTTTTTTTCTTTTATTTTTTTATCACTTTTTACACACCCCACCCCGATTCTCGGGGTCCCCCCGTCTCAAGAGGGGATTTTGTAATGTTTATTATTTTATTCATTTGTTACTATTCCCCAGCATCCTGAAGTCCAGTACAAGCCTGAACTCCAGTCTGCTCGTTAATTTTTTTAAAAAATTCTGCATCCTCCCCTTGCGACTTTCCGACGTGGCGGTGCAATCTTCGTGTACTCTAAACAAAAAAAACCTTACAAATTTAAAATTTGACTAATATTATTGTAATACCTGTAGTAGAAGTTACTTGGAAATTGTTGTAATTTCTGTAAATGGCTACTATTTGTTACTATCTTAGAAGATAATTAATTAAATTATTACTATATTAAATTAAAAAGAAAGGAATATTATGGACGACAAAAAACAAGCTTATCAAGAGAAAATGGAAGCCAAACTTAAAGAATGGAATGCAAGAATTCAGCAGTTGAAAGCCAAACTCGACAATATGAAAGCAGATTCTAAAATTTCCTATCAAGAAAAATTGGATTCTCTCCTGAAAAAAAGAAGTAGTTATAAAGCAAAATTAGAAGCCCTCAAAGAAGCCGGTGCAGACAACTGGAAAGATATTAAAACAGGCTTGGATCATGCTGCAGACGGTCTTCGTTCCGCTATTAACAATATAAAGAACATTCTTAAATAAACTACAAATACCAAACAGATAAACCAAGGGAGTGTATTACTCCCTTTCTTTTTTTATAAGATAATTCGCTAAAAATTGACAAACTTTCCTCAAAATTATTATTTTTTTTACCCAATTTTAATTAGCTCAAGAAAGGATTAATATATGCCAATTCATAACTCTGACGTAGCGAATATTTTCAATCAGGTGGCGGATCTGCTGGATATCGAAGGTGCTAATATTTTTAGAATTAGAGCTTATAGAGACGCTGCCCGAACAGTTAAGGGCTTGTCCAAACGAGTGGAAGACATGGTAAAAGAGAAAGAAGACCTGCAGGAACTTCCCGGAATAGGAAAAGACCTGGCAAAAAAGATAGAAGAAATTGTAGAGACTGGCTCGCTTGAATTTCTGGAAGAGATAAAAAAGAGAACTAATCCCGAACTTGCTAAAATGCTAAGTATCAGCGGACTCGGTCCTAAAAAAGTAAGTAAAATCAATAAAGAACTGGAAGTAGAAAATCTGGAACAACTCCAGGAAGCAGCTGAAAAACACAAAATTCAAGAACTGGAAGGTTTTGGCAAAAAAAGCGAAGAAAAAATTCTCAAAGCTCTTAAAACCAAAAAAGAAGAAGCCCCCCGCTCCAAATTAATTAGTGCAGAAGAAATTGCAGAACCCCTTTTCGAATATCTGGAAGATGACGAAAATGTGGATAAAATTGCATTCGCCGGCAGCTACCGTCGGCATAAAGAAACAGTGGGCGACCTTGATATACTGGTTACCAGTGAAAACCCAAAAGAAGTTATGGAGCATTTTACTTCCTATGAAGATGTAGAAAATATTCAGGCAAAAGGAAAAACAAAATCCACTGTTATTTTAAGGTCAGGCTTTCAGGTTGACCTGCGGGTAGTGGAAAAGGAAAGCTACGGTGCTGCCCTCCTCTACTTTACCGGCTCAAAGGCTCACAACATCAAATTGCGCAATCTGGCTCTGGATATAGACCTAAAAATAAACGAATACGGTGTTTTTAAAAATGATGATGATAAAATAGCAGGAAAAACCGAAGAAGAAATATACGATATCTTTGATATGCCCTACATTGAACCTGAATTGCGTGAGGACAGAGGAGAAGTGGAAGCAGCCCGGGAAGGGAACTTGCCAGACCTTATAACTCCGGATGATATAAAAGGAGACCTGCAAGCTCATTCAACTCACAGCGATGGACGAAATTCTCTACAAGAAATGGTAAAAGCAGCCAAAGAACGAGGCTATGAATACTTTGCCATTACCGACCACTCCCAGAGCGTGAGAGTAGCTAATGGTCTGGACGAGAAAAGACTGGGAAAAGAGATAGATGAAATAGATAAAATGAATGAAAAGATAGATGGAATTCAAATCCTGAAAAGCTGTGAAGTGGATATACTCAAAGATGGCTCTCTGGATCTGGATGATAGTATTTTAAAAGAACTAGATTTCGTACTCTGCGCAATCCATTCCTACTTTGACCTTTCTGCAGAAGATCAAACCAGGAGGATACTTAAGGCCATGGACAATAAATACTTCAATATCCTGGCCCATCCCACAGGTCGAAAGATCGGAGAGAGAAAACCTTATGATTTTGATATGGAAAAAATAATGGAAGCAGCAAAAGAGAGGAATTGTATTCTGGAAATTGATGCTCATCCTGTACGCCTGGACATAAACGACCACTATGCTAAGATGTCAAAAGATATGGGAGTAAAAATATCCATCTCCACAGATGCCCATGCCAAAAACGAACTAGCCTATATGAAATACGGAGTTTGGCAGGCGCGTCGAGGCTGGCTGGAAAAAGACGATGTTATTAACACCAGAAAATGGAAAGAACTGGAAAAAATCTTTAAGAGGTAAAGATGGCAGAAAGTAATCAAAAAAATCTTGATATTGATCTTGAAAAAATAACTTCCGAAGAAGAAGCTAAAAAAGCTGTAGCCAAATTAACAAAAGCTATACGATACCACAATTATCGCTATTATGTTATGGATGATCCCGTTATCTCTGATGCTGAATATGACAAACTTATGCGACAATTGCAAAAACTCGAGCAAGAATATCCCGACCTGCAAGATCCTAACTCCCCTACGCAAAGAGTGGGAGGAGAAGTAAAAGAAGAGTTGGGAACTGTTAAGCACCCAACGCCATTACTAAGCCTAAAAGCTGCTTATAAAAAAGAAGAAATCATAAATTTTTCTGAAACCTGTCAGAAAGAACTAAATAATAACAAGATTGAATATGTGGCAGAACCAAAGTACGACGGTCTTTCCATTGAACTTATCTACGAAGATGGTAATCTAACCACTGCTGCCACCAGAGGAGATGGAAATACGGGCGAAAATGTCCTGAGCAATGTAAAAACAATTGCCGAGATTCCTTTAAAATTACGAAGTGAAAAAAATGAATCCCCTGCTAAACTCGTGGTTAGAGGTGAAGTGTTCATGCTCAAGGATGAATTCAATGATTTTAATAAGAAAAGAGAAGGAAAAGGCGAAGACCCTTTTGCCAATCCACGCAATGCTGCAGCCGGCTCCCTGCGACAGTTAGATCCAAAAACTACGGCAGAAAGACCACTGCATGTTTTTATATATGAAGTTCTGCTTTGCAATGGCTGTGATTTTGAAAATCATTGGCAAGAATTGAAAGCTTTTGAAGACTACGGACTAAAAGTCAATATGACCCAATCCCAAAAATGTGATGATATCCACGAAGCACTGCGATATTACGACGAAATGGCAGAAAAACGAGATGAACTGCCCTATGAAATTGACGGTATTGTAATTAAAGTAAATGATCTTAAAGATAGAGATAAAATGGGAGTACGCCAGCGTGACCCGCGTTGGGCTATTGCCTATAAATTTAAACCCCGCCAGGGTACAACAAATTTGGAGAATATTAAGGTGCAGGTAGGCAGAACCGGCAAACTTACACCAGTAGCAAAACTGGAACCACTAAACATCGGCGGAGTACAGGTTAGCAGAGCTTCCCTTCATAACCAGAGCGAAGTTGAGAAAAAAGATATCAGGATAGGAGATACTGTTCTGGTGGAAAGAGCCGGAGATGTTATCCCCTATGTAGTGAAACCAATCAAAGATGAACGTGATGGCAGCGAAAAGAAATTCCACATGCCAGACAAATGCCCTGTATGCAATAGTGAAGTTGTGATGAGCGAGGATAAAAAAACCACACGCTGTCCAAATATTAACTGCCGGGCCCAGGTTAGAGAAAGAATAATCCATTTTACCCAAAAAGCAGCTATGAATATTCAAGGTCTGGGTAAACGCAGAGTTATCCAGCTTATGAATGCAAATCTAATAGACAGCATCTCCTCTATTTATGACCTGGAAAAAGATGAAATTGCCGACCTGGAACGATACGGCGATAAATCCGCCCAAAACCTCATAGACGAGATAGAAAACAGTAAAGAACAAACCCTACAGAGATTCATCTATGCTCTTGGTATCCCGCTTATCGGTGAACACCTGGCTCAAGTACTGGCGCAGAATTACAAAACTCTAGAAGATATTAAGAATGCAGATAAGGAAGAGCTAGAACAAATACATGAGATAGGACCCGAGGTGGCAGATAGTATCACCGTCTTTTTCTCTCAAGAAGATAATCTGGAACAGATCAATAAAATATTGGATGCCGGTGTTGAACTACAAAATCCGGCTTATCGAGAAAAAGATAAAAAATTACCTCTGGAAGGGAAAAAATTTGTTTTTACCGGAGCTATGGATGAGTGGACCAGAGCAGAAGCAAAAAAACTGGTGGAAGATCTGGGCGGAAGAGCCACCTCCAGTGTGAGCGGCGAAACCGATTATCTGGTTGCGGGAAAAGATACCGGTTCAAAACTGGATAAGGCAAAAGAAAACGATGTTACTATATTGAAAGAAGCAGAATTTAAAAAATTAATTGATAGTAAAAATGAAGAATAAAATGATATTATGAGCATAAATCTTGTCATTTGTCTGAGAGCAGATCCTGTGAGAACAGGCAATTTATATAATAATCTGGGTGGAGTATTGATGGAAAAATTTTATCAATTTATAAAACATTTGCAATAAAATTCTTTCATAGCCAAGCCTATTTTATTGCTTAGCCCATAAATTATTCAATTACCAATAAATATATTAAAACGAGCACACACCGTTAAGCATACGACACTTCATAAAAAAGCAATTTAATACTTTATTACTTAATTAGCAACATCTTTTTCACGAACTCTTTATTTTCTGTTTTTAATCTATAAAAGTAGACACCTGATCCTACTTCTCTTCCGTAGTTATCTGTTCCATCCCAGGTCACATTATACCAACCTTTGTTGTATTTATCATTCACTATACTCTTAACTCTCTGCCCCTTTATGTTGTATACGATTATCTCTACTTTACTCTTATTCGGGATTGAAAAGGATATATTGGTATTTAGTTTGAAGGGGTTGGGTGTATTGTTCTTCAATACAGGATATTCTGGTATTTCTTCTTGCTCATTCTCTTGTTCAATTCCAAGTATGATTTCAGTAATAAGATTGTCTCTTTTTTCAACGAAATCAACCTTACTTTTTGGTTTCAACTCTGGCATTTTTCCAACATAACCAGCTTTATTGTCACCCATTAGTGTATATACATAACCTGCGTCAATTACTGCGAATACCGAATCCAACTCAGTCTCCGGATTCGAAATAATATCCTCGAAGAAGCTTATGGCTTCCGGATATTGCTCCATTTTTATACGGCAATAGTTGGCCAGATACTCACTCAACTTTGTTCTTTCAGGATTAATATTACAGTTTGGATTTGTAAGATAATAATTCCTTAAGGCCATGAAGTTTTGTCCGCTAACGGTTTCCAGGGAAAACAAATTCAGCATACTATAAACTGCATAGTCAGTTAAGGGATAGAAATCTATAATATCATGATAGGTTGTCTTAGCGTTCTCATATTCTTCTTCCTCTGTTAAGGAATCTGCTTCTGCATACAGCAG
>JAGXLO010000099.1 GCA_018334695.1 Candidatus Cloacimonadota bacterium | reverse complement strand
TCAATAAAGAGTCGAATCAAGATTTAAGAGTTAATACAAATTCGCTACAAGCAAATGTAACTTTTATCTACTATCTGCTTAAATCTATAGGCGTGTATAGTAGAGTTAGATTTGATGGCTCAATTTTGCCGAGTAATTATTATTTTGATAGCGTACAAAATACAGTCTGGAAAAGAGATAAAGAGGGGAATATTGATACTTTGCGTAATGTGGATAAGGTAGAGATAAATCCGGCTGTTTTCCCGGTTAAATTTGAAGAAGGCTTTGGTATTAGTCTCCGCCTTATGAATGATCCTACACGAGATCTAAAATTTAACACTGGCTTCGGACTCTCGCAAAACATAAATAGTGATGTGTATGAACAAGATAAAAACAATAAGAACCAATTTAATGAACTGGAAACAATCTATTTAAGTGGATTGGAAGCATCTCTTGCAGGCGATTTCCAATTTGTTGATAACCTGACATATATAGTTGAGCTTTATACACTTTATCCCTTTGATAAAGATCGAACCCAGAGCTACAGATTTGAAAATTCAATATCACTCCGCCTTACCAGCATATTTTCCTTAGATTATTCTCTTAACTTGGAAAAAAGCGAGACAAAAGATTGGCTGGTACAAAACCACAATCTCTCACTTAATGTAACCTTTATTTCATTCTAAAAAGATGTCAGCTGATAATAAATCCACTTACACTCTCCCCCAATCTCTAACAAAAGAAAACTCTCAAAAGATTTTAGAAGAGCTTAAATCCTTTCTGCATGAGACCAGTGCTGTCCAAATTAATTTAGATTTTAAAAAACTGGAGAATATCGATAGTACCGGAGTAGCTGTAATTGATAAGGTAATGGATATTGCGGATGAAAAGCAGCTAAAAAAGGACTTGCTTAATGTCAATAAAAAAACGCAGATATCTCTGGATACTTTTTCTTCTCGTCAGCTCAAACCAATCAAAGAAAAACAAAAACCCAAATTATTTGAGTTCTTGGGCGGACAAGGTTTTGAGTTTCTGGAACACCTCAAAAGTTTTGTTTATTTAACAGCTGATATTTTCTATTGGGGTGTGGGAGGTTTATTCAGTAAAAAAGGTCAGAGGAAAGGAGAATTTACAAATCAAAGTAATCAGATTGGTGTAAATGCTATTCCAATAATTGCCCTAATTTCCTTTTTGGTCGGTTTTATACTTTCTTTACAATCAGCTCAGCAGCTGCGACAATTCGGTGCAAATATTTTTGTGGTGGATTTAATTTCCATCTCTATGACAAGAGAGATGGCTCCCTTGATGACTGCTATTGTGCTGGCAGGCAGAAGTGGTTCCTCCATAGCTTCTGAATTAGCTACGATGAAAATATCCGAAGAGGTAGATGCACTTAAAACTATGGCACTTAACCCCATAAAATTTGTAGTCCTGCCAAAACTTTATGCCATGACAATTTCTACTCCATTACTTACAATTATTTCAGATGCTGTCGGTATTTTAGGCGGTTTCGTGGTGGGTGTTTTATTTCTTAAAATTAGCCCTACAGCTTTTATTGATAGAATGGCTTCTGTAATGGTTCTAAAAGATATAATTACGCTTATTGTAAAAAGTTTTGTCTTTGCCTGGATTATAACAGTGGTAGGTATCTATTTTGGTCTGGAAGCCGAAGGAGGTGCAGAAAGTGTGGGCAAAAATACCACAGCCTCAGTTGTAACAGCTATCTTTATGGTTATTGTAGCGGATTCAATTCTGGGGTTAATTTTTTACTAAACTATGTCCAAAATAATCGAAGTAAACGATCTTATTACCGAATACAATGGGGAAAGAATATTGGATGGAGTCAGCCTAAGTATAGACTCCGGTTCAATTTTTGCTATTTTGGGAGGTAGTGGATGTGGAAAAACTACTTTACTCAAGCATATTATTGGTCTGTTGTATCCTGTTTCAGGTTCCATAAAAATTTTTGGTAGAGAAACAGTTGGTATGGAGGAAAAAAAATTCGAACAAATACTGGAAAAATGCGGAATGTTGTTCCAGGAAGGGGCATTGTTAAATTCTCTTAGTGTAAAGGAAAATATTGCTATACCCTTACGACAACATACGGATCTGGACGAAGATATAATACAGCGTGTGGTTAGGACTAAATTGCATTTGGTTGAATTAGATTATGCTTTGAATTTATATCCTTCGGAATTATCAGGTGGTATGAAGAAAAGAGTAGCAATGGCTAGAGCTATAGCCATGGATCCCAAAATACTTTTTTGCGATGAACCCTCTGCAGGCTTAGATCCGGTAACTACAAGAGAGATTGATAATTTGCTGAATAAACTTCGCGAGCAACTGGATATGACAATTGTTGCAGTAACACACGTAATTGATAGCGTCAGAAGGATTGCTGATGAGATTGTCTTTCTACATGATGGTCAGATTTTATTTACAGGCAGTTTTGAGGAGGCAACAAAATCTGATATTCCTCAGATAAAAGAATTTTTTCAAGATCAAAATATATAAGAAAGGTGACAAATGAAAAAATCAATATTCATATTTGTTATATTACTGCTCGTTTTTTTGAGTGGAAGTACTTTAATGGCAAAATCCTCTTCACCAGTGGGCTTCTGGAAGACAATTGATGATGAGTCTGGTGAAAAAAAATCAGTCGTAGAAATTTGGCAAGACCAAGGAAAACTTTATGGAAAAATTGTGAAACTGTTCAGAAAACCTGACGAAGATCCCAACCCTGTCTGTGCAGAAGGTTCCGGTGAACTTACAGGAAAACCCATGCTCGGTGCAACAATCATGAGAAATCTAAAGGAAGATGAAGATAGTGACTGGTGGATTGACGGACTGATCACCGATCCCAAAAAAGGTAAGACCTATCATTGCAAAATAAAGGTAATTGAAAACGGCGAAAAATTAAGGGTAAGAGGTTATATAAAAGCACTATTCAAAATAGGACGTAGCCAATACTGGCTCAGAACAGAAGATCCTAATATAGAAAAAAAGATGGAAATTAAAAATATGAAAAAAAGTCCTCAAGAAAAATAAGAAGTTTAAAATTCATAATTTTTTGTGCAATATTTTAAATTTACTATTAGTTTAGCAAAATTTTCTTAACGTATAGAATGTTCCAATAATTATGATTGCCCTTATCTCTACTTATTTACCAACTACCGCATCAGAACTTTGGGCAAAAATTATTAAACCAAAATATTTACATTATATAGTACTACCTGTGTTGAAGTTTATTCCCTTGCAGCCGGGAGAATTTGATGATGACTGGGTGGTAGGGAAAAAATATGAATTAAAACTCTATTTGTTCAATATTGTACCTTTGGGTTTGCATAGCATCAAGCTTGTAAAAATTGATAAAGAAAATAATATGATTGTTAGTGAAGAAAGTGGTATGCTCGCACGAGTCTGGAATCATACGATTACCTTTTATCAATCTGGAGATAGTGAGCTTAGATATACTGATGTGATTGAAATTAGAGCTGGGTTGTTGTCACCTTTGATATGGGTCTTTGCGCACTTGTTCTATCGACACCGTCAGAGTCGTTGGAGAACTGTTTTTAAAAAAATACAATACTCATGCCAAACTTCTAATTTTGCAAAAAAACTTAATAAAAAGCTCCCTTAATTTATTAACACCTTGATTTTTTTGATATAGTCCATGCTGAATGAAAGTTTGACATCTATCTTGACAACAAAACTACACGTTTAAGTTTTTTTATGCAAGATAATAATATATATGAGGTAGAATATGAACTTTGATAAAATTCGAGTAAGATTCGCCCCCAGTCCTACTGGTTACTTACATGTAGGTGGTTTGAGGACTGCCCTTTTTAACTATCTTTTTGCCAGAAGCAATAATGGAGACTTTATTCTTAGAATTGAGGACACAGACCGCAACCGTTTTGTTCCTGGTGCTACAGAAAATTTGGTATCCACTTTGCAGAAGATGGGTCTTAATTATGATGAAGGTCCGGAAGTTGGAGGCAAATTTGGACCATATTTTCAATCACAACGAACAGAAATATACAAACAATATGCAGATAAATTGGTAGAAGAAGGGAAAGCTTATCGCTGCTTTTGCAGTTCGGAAAGACTTGAAAACCTACGAGAACAGCAATTGGAAAATAAAAAGACTGTGATGTATGACGGCAAGTGTAGAAATTTATCTGAACAGGAAGTGCAAGAAAAGTTGGATGCAGGTGAATCCTATGTGATTAGAGCCAGGATCCCTAAAAGCGGGAAAACTGTTTATTTTGATAAAGTTAGAGGCAAGGTAGAATTTGATAATTCTGAAGTTGATGATCAAATTTTATTAAAATCTGATGGCTATCCTACTTATCATCTTGCCAATGTAGTGGATGACCACCTTATGAAGATAAGTCATGTGATAAGAGGCGAAGAATGGATTTCCAGTGTACCAAAACATATTTTTCTTTATTCTTCTCTGGGCTGGAAACACCCAAAATTTGTTCATCTGCCCCTTCTTTTGAATCCTGATAAAAGCAAACTTAGTAAAAGGCAGGGAGATGTAGCAGTTGAAAGATATCTGGAAAAAGGATATCTGCCTGATGCGATTCTAAATTTTGTTGCGCTTTTGGGTTGGCACGGTCCGGACGATAAAGAAATTTATTCTATAAAAAAACTGGAAAAAGTTTTCTCTTTAAAAAGAATCAAAAAAGCAGGTGCGGTTTTTGATAGAGAAAAATTAAAGTGGATGAATGGTCAATATATCAGAAAAACGTCCATGCCTGATATGAAACGACTGGCTAAGCCCTTTTACCAAAAAGCCAATATTGATATTCAGGAGGAAGAAAAATATGAAAAATGCATACAATTGGCTAAGAAAAGAGCTTCTACTCTACAAGAATTCGTTGCAGAAACACAAATGTTCTATCTCCCTTTGAAATTTTCTGATGAACAAAAAGAAATTTTACAAAATGATAAATCGCAAAAAATTTTCAAGTACTGGATCCAGGCACTTACTGACAAGAAGAGCTGGGATTTAAATTATGTTAAAAATTTGATAAAAGAATCTCAAGCAGCCTTGGATATTAAAGGTAAGGATTTCTATTGGGCTCTAAGAATAGCTCTATATGGTGAAACACATGGACCAGGTATAGATACTATAGTTGATATTCTGGGTAAAGAAAAAACCCTGGAACGTCTGATGAAACAAATTAATTAAACAGAGGAATTTTATGACAAAAAATAAAGCTACAGCATCACTGGATTTTATTCGCAAAGTTGTAAAAAAGGATAATGAGACTGGTAAATATGATAACCGAGTGCAAACTCGATTCCCTCCGGAACCGAATGGTTATTTACATATTGGTCATGCTAAAGCCATCTGTCTGGATTTTGATATTGCTGAAGAAAATAATGGTAAATGTAATCTAAGATTTGATGATACAAATCCGCTCAAGGAGGAACAAGAATATCTGGATTCTATAAAAAGAGATGTTAGCTGGCTGGGCTACAAATGGGATAAACTTTGCTTTGCGTCGGATTATTTTGAGCAACTCTATGAGTACGCAATACAGCTCATACAAAAAGGTAAAGCATATGTGGATAGCCTGAGTGAAGAAGAAATTCGTGAGTACCGCGGAACTGTAACAGAAGCCGGCAAACCCAGTCCTTACCGTGCTCGTTCTATCGAAGAAAATCTAAAGCTGTTTAAGAAAATGAAAAACGGAGAGTTTGAAGAAGGCGAACATGTGTTGCGAGCTAAGATTGATATGAGTTCTCCTAATATGAAAATGCGCGATCCTTTAATTTATCGAATTCGCTATGCCGAACATTATCGGACAGGTGATGAATGGTGCATCTATCCCATGTATGATTTTACACATTGCCTTTCTGATTCAATAGAACAAATAACTCATTCACTCTGTACTCTGGAATTTGAAAATAACCGCGAATTGTACGACTGGTTCCTAGACGAATTAGAGGTGTATCATCCCCAGCAGATCGAATTTGCCCGACTTAACATTAACTATACCATCTTGAGTAAGAGAAAGCTGGCAAAGCTGGTTAAAGATGGATACGTTGAAGGATGGGATGATCCCAGAATGCCTACTTTATCAGGATTAAGACGCAGAGGTTATACGCCGGAAGCGATTAAAAGTTTTATTGGAAAGATAGGTGTGGCAAAGAAAGAAAGTATAGTGGATTTTGCTCTCCTGGAACATTGTATTCGGGATGATTTGAATACACGAGCTCCTCGTAAGATGGGAGTTTTGGAACCTTTGAAAGTCGTTATAACCAATTATCCTGAAGATAAAACCGAAGAGCTGGAAGCTGTAAACAACCCGGAAGATCCAAGTGCAGGAAAAAGAAAAGTTCCTTTCTCCAGAGAGATTTATATCGAAAGATCCGACTTCATGGAAGATCCACCCAAAAAATTCTGGCGTCTCGGCCCGGGTAGAGAAGTAAGATTGCGCTGGGCATATTTTATCAAATGCCATGATTTCGTAAAGGATGAAGCAGGAAATATCAAAGAAATACATTGTACTTATGATCCGGCAACCAAGGGTGGCTCAGCCCCTGATGGCAGAAAAGTAAAAGCAACCCTGCACTGGGTTTCTGTACCTCATGCCAAAAATGTGGAAGTCCATCTTTATGACCGACTCTTCAATACGATCGATCCCTATGATGTAGAAGAAGGTGAAGATTTTACTTCTAACCTGAATCCTGACTCTTTGAAAGTTTTAGAAAATTGTACTGTTGAACCAAGTTTAGAAGATGCTAAACCTGGTTATATTTGTCAGTTTGAACGAAAAGGATATTTTTGCGTGGATACAGAAGATTCTACTCCCGGAAATCCTGTTTTTAATAGAATTGTTCCTTTACGTGACCAATGGAAAAGAATCCAAAAAAGACAGGAGCATGAACGTAGAATGAAAAAGCAGCAGCAGAGAAAAAAGAACAAAAAATAATACTATTTGATGTTTAAAGAAGTTAAAGGACAGAAAAAAGCTATACAACAGCTGAAATATCTTATTTCAGAAGAAAAAATTGCTGGCAGTTATCTTTTTTACGGTCCTGCTGGCGTAGGGAAATTAATGACGGCTCTGGAGTTTGCTAAAATATTAAATTGTCAGGATGAAATTAGTGAAAAGCCTTGCCGCGATTGTAAAGCCTGTCATAAAATCGATGATCTGGCACATCCGGATATTGAGTTGATTTTTCCGATTCCCAACTTTGATAAAACTCCCGAAGGTGGGTATAAAAATGATAAGGAACGCGAACAGGTACAAAACTACCTGCAACATCTAAAAGAGCAGCCTTATAACCGCTATAAATTTTCTAAGACTACTGCTATTAGAATTAACACTATTCGGGAAATTGAACGTACACTTAAATATAAACCAAGAGAAGGCAATTATCGAGTTGTTATTATGATAGATGCAGATCAACTCATTGTGCACGCAGAAAATGCCTTCCTAAAAACCCTGGAAGAACCTCCACCGTATGCAGTAATTATTTTAACTACTACCAAACTTGATTCTCTATTGCCTACAATAATCTCACGTTGCCGCAAAGTAAGATTTACCAAAATTCCTATACCGATAATTGAAAATGAATTGATGAAAAAACATGATGTTGAAAAATTTCAGGCGCGAATTGCCGCCCGCATAGCAAATGGGAGTTTGGCAAAAGCTATATTGATCTCAAAAGATCAAAGCCCCAGAGCCAGAAAACTGAGCCTCGATCTTGTGGATTGTTTGATGGATGAAAATCTAAATAGTGTTTACGAACTTTCTGAATATTTCAAAAGAAACCGTGATGAAGAACTATTAATCGGTATGATTGATTTTTTGATAATCTGGTTTTCTGATATTATTAATTTGAAAAATGTTCCGGAGAAAATTCTTAATATTGATCAAATTGAAAAACTAAAAGCATTTTACAAAAAATTTTTTGTTTCAAACAAACTGGTGAAAAAAGTAATCGAGCAGATGGAAGAATT
>JAGXLO010000187.1 GCA_018334695.1 Candidatus Cloacimonadota bacterium | reverse complement strand
ATAATCCGGAACTGTCTGAAAATATTAAAGATATTTTTGAAGAAAACAATTTTTATGTAAAAACCGCCAGTTCGGGAAAAGAAGCTATTAAATTATCAAAAAAGGATAAATTTCGCATTGCTTTAATAGATTTAAAGTTGCCGGATTATGATGGGCAGGAACTTATAAAAAAATTAGAAGAGATAATACCTTCTATAGAATATATTATTATTACCGGCTATGCCTCAAAAGATACTGCAAAAAAAGCTGTTAGTGATGAAAAAATTATTTCTTATGAAGAAAAACCACTGGATTTTGATCTTCTGCTGGATATAATTCAACAGGCAATAAAGAGACAGAAAGCGGAGGAGGAGTTATGTAAGAGTGAAAACAGGTACAGAGAAATATTCGAAAATGTGCAGGATGTTTTTTACGAGGTTACTTATGATGGTGTTATTGTCGATGCCAGTCCTTCTATTGAAACTCTGTCAAATGGTCAGTATAAAAGAGAAGACGTGATTGGAAAGCAAATTACTGAACTTTATGCCAATCCTGATGACCGCAAAGAATTTTTGAAAGCACTAGAAGAAAAAGGAAATTTAACTGATTATGAAATTATGCTCGAAAATCGTGACCACACTCTAATTCCTTGCTCCATTTCTGCCCAAATCAGGCATAACGAAAAAGGCAAACCGGAGAAAATAATTGGTACTATCCGTGATATGACTGAAAGGGAAAAGGCCGAAGAGAAGTTGCGCAAAAGTGAAGCTCGCTTCAGAAGTTATATAGAAAACTCTCCCGAAGGTGTTTTTATTACCGATGAAAAAGGTAAATATGTAGCTGTTAACAAAGCTGCTACAACTATTACGGGTTATTCTAAAGAGGATTTACTGCAGATGAATTTTATCGATCTGATTCCTCCCGAATACAAAGGCAAAGCCAAAAAGGCACACCAAAGCTTAATTAAAGAAGGAGAAATGACCCTTGAGATACCATTTATTAAAAAAGATGGCAGCCGGCATCATTGGTTCGTTAGTGCTGTTGATATTTCTGAAAATATGTTTCTGGGCTTTGTCCATGATATAACCACACTAAAAAAGACTGAAGAAAATTTAAAATTAGCCTTTGAAAGTACAATTGAAGTTATAGCAGATATTCTTGAAGTACGTGATGCTTATACAGCCGGGCATCAAAGGAGGGTTTCTCAACTTGCTGTAGAAATTGCAAAAGAAATGGGAATAGAGGGCTCAAAAAGAAAAGGCATAGAGGTTGCCAGTAATATTCACGATCTTGGTAAGATTATAGTTCCGGCTCAGATATTAAGTAAGCCTACCCAATTGACTGATTTAGAATTTTCTTATATAATGCAACACCCGGTGGTGGGGCACCAGCTTTTGAAAAATGTAAATTTCCCCTGGCCAATTGCAGATATTGTACACCAGCATCATGAACGCCTGGATGGTTCCGGTTATCCACAAGGACTTAAAGGTGAAGATATTATGCTGGAAGCACAAATATTAGCAGTAGCGGATGTGGTGGAAGCAATGTCATCCCAGAGACCGTATCGACCTGCCCTTGGTATAAAAGCAGCTTTGGAAGAGGTGGAAAAGCATAAAGGCAAAAAGTATAATCCTGAAGTAGTAGATGCCTGTGTAAAAGTAATAAATTCAGACTTTGAATTTATGGAAGTGAAAAGTACAGTTCTCGCTTCCAAAAAATAAATTTTCTTCTTTTAAGCCAAAATCAAGTTAGCAAAAATGGAACTCATATTGTTATTTGTTGGCTATTATCATTTTAAAATTTTTGAAATAATTGTCATGATTTTTTCAAAATAGTTGCTAAAATACCCTTTATAAATAATGGTTTTAAAAATTTTTAACTTTTTTTACAATATGAAAGCTGATTGTAAAGCCTAGGGCCATTACACTCCCAAACCATTAAATGACAATCAGTACTATGCTCCTGTCGAACAAATTGAAGATGATAATGATAATACTTTTCTTCTTGCCCAAGGTCACTATAAACCCAAACCCTTAAAACCCTCCGAACCGCTGGTTAAACAAATTGTGGAATCTCATGCTGGAGATATAAAAGTAGAATCGGAAATGAATGAAGGGACAAAATTTACAATTTTATTGCCAATTTTTAATAAAGAGTATAATAATGTCTTATGACTTCCTTAATTTTATTACTTTTTTAAAAAGGAGAATTATATTATGGCTGACAAATTAAAATTATTAATTGTTGATGACTCAGACGATTATCGTGAAAATATTAAAGAGATTTTAGAAATTAAAAATTATAATGTCGTAACTGCTCCGGATGGAGAAACAGCTATCGGAAAGGTTAAAAATGAAGATATCGATTTGGTTCTGATGGATGTTAAAATGCCGGTGATGAGTGGATTGGAAGCATATAAAAAAATTAAAAAGTTAAAACCCCAATTACCCGTAATTATGATTTCAGCTTTTGCTGTAGAAGATCTCATTAAAAAATCTCTGAAAAGAGGTGCTTATGGTTACATTTCCAAGCCAATTGACTTTGAAAAATTATTTAATATGATTAACAATGCTACTGAAATGGGTGGAATAATTCATGTTATGGATAATGACGAGGAAATATGCA
>JAGXLO010000186.1 GCA_018334695.1 Candidatus Cloacimonadota bacterium | reverse complement strand
AGCAAATATGATGCCAGCTAACCAGATGATCATTGCTAGATATTCCGATAGAAATAAACTTCAGAGAGGGGGTCATAACAACTGTATAATTGAAAAATTGTTAATAGTTTTTTAAATCAAATTTCAATTCCATTTTGTTGACTAATATCTTGCATCCAAAATTATTTCGTACATGAAATTTATTGGTGATTTCCACATACATTCGCATTATTCCATTGCTACCAGTAAAAAGCTGGTGCCGGAGGAGATAGCATACTGGGCAAAGATCAAAGGTATAAAAGTTGTTGGCACAGGTGATTTTGCTCATCCCGGCTGGACAAATGAACTCAAACAAAAACTGGAACCGGCAGAGCCCGGATTGTTTAAATTAAAAAAAGAATATCTAAAAGAAAACTATCCTGCTACAGAGGTAAGATTTATTCTTACTGCCGAGATCAGTAATATCTACAAAAAAGGTGATAAGGTTCGCAAGGTTCACAACCTGATCTTTGCTCCTGATTTTGAAACTGTGGAAGAGATACAATCGCGCCTGGATGCCATTGGCAACATAGAATCAGACGGTCGTCCCATCCTTGGTTTGGACTCCCGAGACCTGCTGGAAATAGTTCTTGAGTCCGGGGAAGATGCATTTCTGGTTCCGGCTCATATCTGGACGCCCTGGTTCTCTGCTTTGGGCTCAAAATCGGGATTTAATACTATTGCTGAATGCTACGGTGACCTCACAGAAAAAATCTTTGCCATAGAAACCGGTCTGTCCTCCGACCCGCCCATGAACTGGATCTGCAGTTTTCTGGATAAATTCACCCTTATTTCCAACTCAGACGCTCACTCACCGCAAAAACTGGGACGCGAAGCCAATCTGTTTGATACGGATCTCAATTATAACGCTATAAAATCTGCCTTGAGAGATAAAGATCCCCATAAATTTCTCGGCACAATCGAATTTTTTCCGCAGGAAGGTAAATATCATTTTGACGGACACAGAAAATGCGGTATTCGCTGGAGTCCGCTGGAAACGATCATGCACAATGGCATCTGTCCTGTTTGCGGTAAAAAGGTAACTGTAGGTGTTATGAACAGAGTGGCACAGCTGGCTGATAGAGAAAATACACAGACAAAATCGCAACAATTTCCCTTTAACTCATTACTAACCCTAAAAGATATATTATCCCAAATTCATGATGTGGGTACCAATACTAAAACAGTAGCAAAATCCTATAACTCTATTTTGAAACATTTTACATCTGAATTCGATCTGCTCTTACATACCCCTATTCCCGAAATTGAACGTAAGAGTAATGAAGTTTTGGCAGAAGCAATACGACGTATGCGTGAAAAAGAAGTTAGGGTAAAAGAGGGCTTTGATGGGGAATACGGTCAAATAAAGGTATTTGAAGAAGACGAAATAAAACATTTTAAAAAGCAAAAAAATTTGTTTGAGGATTCCTCGATTTCTAAAGTTTCGGATGTTAAAAAATTGAATTTGATTAATTTTGATATTGAAGAATTTCAAAAACTAAAACAAAAAAAATTATTGCAATCCAGGGATATGGATCTGTTTGAAGATGTAGATGAAAAGAAAATTATTAAGAAGGCAACTCACTGGCTACATGAACTGAATGAAGAACAAACAAAGGCAGTGAAGCACTTTACAGGACCACAACTTATTATCGCAGGTCCGGGTACAGGTAAAACTCGTGTTCTCACCAACCGCATAAAATATCTTATCCTCAATAAAAAAATCGCTCCGGAAAAAATAGTAGCTATTACTTTTACCAACAGAGCTACAGAGGAGATGAAGAAAAGATTACAGGAGCAACTTGCAAAAGCTGATGTGCACAAACTAACCATCTCCACTTTTCATGCCTTTGGATTGGAAATTTTGAAAAACAATATAAAATACTGGGATAGGTCTGAGAATTTTTCCATTTTTGATGAAAAAGACAGACAACTCATTCTAACCCAAAAACTGGATCTCAATAAAAAACAAGCAGCAGAATTTTCACAAAAAATTTCTGAGTTTAAACATAGTTTGAAAACAATAGAAGATATTAACACTGCCAAATTCAAAAATGTTTTTCGCAAATACGAAGCTCAAATGCAACTGACCAATGCTGTGGATATAGAAGACCTGCTTTACAAAACAGTAATGCTCCTTGAACAAAATCCTGAGCTTCTGGCTGAGTTACAAAACAGATACAGCTGGTACCTTATCGACGAGTACCAGGATATTAACAAGGCTCAGTATAAACTGATAAAACTACTGCTAGCAGATTCTAATCCCAATATTTGTGCAATTGGCGACCCTGATCAAGCAATATACGGATTCCGCGGTGCAGACGTGGGTTATATTAAAAAATTCAAAAACGACTTTAAAAAAACAAAAGTTTATCAGCTAACAAAAAGCTATCGCTGTTCGGATAAAATTCTTACCGCTTCTTCTCAGGTTATGCTGCGAAAAAATAAGCAAAAATCTCTCCTTAGCGGATTAGATGCAGGTGTAAAATTAAATATTTTGGAAAGTCAAACCGATAAGGAAGAAGCAGAGAGAGTGGCAAGAACGATCGAAAGTATGATGGGTGGTCTGCGCTTTTTTTCTATGGACAGCCA
>JAGXLO010000098.1 GCA_018334695.1 Candidatus Cloacimonadota bacterium | reverse complement strand
CCTGCGCTTTGGGACAGAGTAGCACCTGATTCAATTATAAGATCTCTACAGTAGGCGTGAGTAGAGGTAGATATAGTTGGAGAATTAGGGGTTCCAGCCGGTATGGTTACATCCATTGAATATGTAGGAACCATATCACAGCTCCAATTAGCAGCATCAGCCCAATTACTACTTACATCGCCTTGCCAGTAGCCCGGATTATCAATAATTATATCATAATTGGCAGAATTGGCATCATTAGCCCAAACACAGAAGCCATAATAATCCGAGGAAGTAACGGTGTAAGTGAATGATTCATCTGTGCCGCCTCCGGTATTTATGGATCGACCAAGAAAGGCATTTCTATTGGCATAATAGGCAGAACCGGAAGAACCGAAAAGAGCGATATCCAGGTCTGCGGTGCCCGAATTAAATTTTAGTTGAAAGCCATACTCACCCGGTGTAAGGTAAACATCATACATTTCTACTACATCACCTGCTGGCCAGCTATCATTGTATGTGCTTCCCGGTGTAATTGTTTCGGTGAAGCCTTCGAATTCTACAGAGGCGTTGCCTGAACCGCTAAACCTATATGCCTTTATTCCACGATATTGGCTGAGAGAGTGGTGACCATCCATTACCACAAAATCAACCGGATAACTATAAGCAGATGACACAAGTACATTAGAAAATGTATTATCATCAAACATTCTCATACTCCAGTTCTCTCCTGCTGTATTATTTCTTACACCAACGGCGCACCAGGTAGAATATGAATGATAGAATTGATAATAATCCGGGTCGGTTGCAGTGTTTACTTTTCCATCAGACCCAAGTATTTGGATAGAACCACCAGACTGGATCTCAAAGTCACCATAACTGCCATCAGCCCCTGCTAATGCTTTAGAGGGGTCATACAAATATGTTATTATTCTACAAGCATCAGAATCAATTCCAGAGGGAATTACCCAGTCATAGACACCATCATTAGGTGTATTGCTGGTAATCGTTGTCCAGGCCCCTGTTCCGTGATTTGTATTGTAGTATAGATTTACATAATCTCCCGAAGTTGCATCGTAATCCCAGGTTATCTCATATACATCTCCGGCATACATTGTTTCTCCGGAGCCATTTCCATAATAATCCTGGTCCCCATCAGGTTTTTCTATTTCTATACCCAGACCATAAGAACCACCGGGAATAATGGGATATGTTGCCTGAAGCTGGGTTTTTGTTACCCAGACAATCCAGGGCTGGTGGGTATAATGGGTAGCTACTTCTTCATCAACATCATCATAGCCAACGCCAGTAATGGAATGTCCGGAAATACTTATGTGAAGAGGTCGATTTGCATCAATCTCATCCATTACTTCATTAAAATACCAGGTAGTTGTATGACCGGAATGATAGGATGCAGAAAAACTGTAGCCATTGTAAGTATTGGCTACTTCTTCATAACCGGGTGCAATATCTACTCTTTCGGTTCCTCCAGTACTCAAATCAGTATCCATGGCTGTAGCCAGTTGTTCCTGCACATTTGGAACATGTGTATCAATAGTACAGGACCCACCGGATAGAGGATCAGTTCTTTCAAAATGAAAATCCACAAGTTTGGCATAATTATAGGAGGAATACATGGATCTATGGTCCCAATAAGCCATTAGCATAGCAGCAGCGGTGGGAGAACAGCCATAGCTCCAATCATAAAAGGGACAGCATTCATCATGATAAGGAATCCATTCTTCAGCCCGAGACATTATTCTTCCTTTGTTAAGATAGTCATCCCATTGTTTGGAATAATCACCTGTTTCGCAGAAAAAATCAAATTTGTTTGATTCTGTTAGAAATTCCTGTTCATTAGCAATTTTAGCAGGTGCATGAGGTTTAATATACACATCTTCAGCACCGTTTGTATAATGATACCAGATATTTACACCATTTACATAATAAATTCTTTCTAGATTGTAATTAAAACCGAGTTCCTGCTCTGCTTTTTCTTGCAGAAACGCCCCATAAGCATATTCTACAGAAACGCCTACGCCGTGTTCAAGATTAACCGGCATATCTGTTCGGGCACTCATCAAGATTGAACCATAATTGCCACCACCCCATTGTATTTCTCTTTCATTGGACAATTTGCCTTGATTACATTCATTAATAAGTGATTGTTTGTCCGGAAACTTTTTGTCAATTGAAAAATTAAAGCGATAAGCCACAATTTTATCATCCAAAGAATAATATGGAATCGGTTCACCCGGATTTACGTTGCCCCACATTGATTCAGCATTTCTATTTGCAATTTGCTGTAATTGGTTCAATGATACAAATTCTGTTTCCGCTAATAATTTTGAAGTAAAAGTTAACATCAAGATAAATACTAGAGTTAAAAGAGGAAACAAACTTTTGAAATTTTTTAACATAATATCTCCCTTCCTTGTTATCGGAGTTTAAAACCAAATTTTAATATACCAAACTAATTTTACGATGGTTAGGATTAACAGTTAGTTGGGAAGGATATTATCCGTTAGGAAAATTGTTTGTTAATTTCAGATATATTTAATTAGATATTCTGGATAATTTTTGTCAATTTATTAATAAAAAAAATCCCACCTTATCTCTAAGATGGGATTTTATAAGTTATTTGCTTTATCTTCTGGTTAAACAGGGATTATCTGGATTATTGTTTCATAACAGCTGCCGCATCTTCATTATATGCTGTGACTATATAGAAATATTTCGTGCCGGAGGCGGTTTCACTCCAGGTAGTGGTAGCACCACTGACTGCTGCATGTTTAGTGGTGGGGGTAAAGTAGGGATCTGTGTCACGGTAGATGAAGAAGCTGTCGCAGGTGGTGGAATAAGTCCAGATAAGTTCTATTTCATTGCTTCCTGTATTATACTGAATAGTCAGGTTTTCTACAGGTGGAAGGTAGCTTGATGTCCAATCTATACGATTATAGGGATCATAATCGTAATCCTCTCCAGCAAAATCACCGGATGCATCAAGCATGGTTAAGACACCCTGGTCTTCTTCTTTTATTACATTATAAGAAACAGAGGAATCATCAGGGAAGTTTGCTGCATTAATAGTTAGTTCTTGAGCATTGTTTATTTTCAGGAAGCAAGAGCCGGGGTCGATCTCACCATTGCTAAATGAACAATAATTAAATGAATTAAGCGAATCTATAATACCACCATCTTTGATATATATTCCATCCACATTCATATGCTCAAAAACAGCATGTTCCGCGCTTATAGTTCCTCCACTATTGACATAGAAACCATAGTTATCATACACACTAAATTTGGTAACTGTTGCCTCATTACCGCTGGAGCCAATAACTTCAAGTATGCCACCACTATTTACATGCAAGGCATCTCCGTCACCAACTTCCAGTACAGCATTATCATCAACTATAATTTTCCCACCATCGTTTATAATAATATCATCACCATAGCTACCAGCACTATTACCGTTAAGATCGAGTGTGCCTTCTTCAATAATTAAACTGGCGCCGCCTTGATTCATCATGTCCGAAAGTAAGGTTACGGTTTGAGTTCTATTATCTTTTTCCGGAGCAAATTCCCAAACTTCTCCTTCAGTGTTATTTTTAATAATTATATCTTTGGTTGGAGTTTTATCCACAATAACGTCTGAAAGATACCAACTTGAATTTAAATACTCATAGGTTTGATCTGCATCTCCTTTAAAGAGCACAGTGCAACCAAGACCTTGCCAGGTTGCATTAGTTGAAACATGTACATCTCCGTAAAGATTATGATTCAAACCGGAAATATTATCATCCCAGGTACCATTTAAAATATCCAGATCGCCAAATATCTCCGTATCATTTGTTGGTTTGAATAAACTGTCAGCTTTATCTATAATGACGTTATAGAAGGTATCGGCGGCACAACTGCTGCTAATTAACTGATTACCGCTGCCATCGAATGTGATGGTTGAGGAACCACTCCAGAAACCATTCCAGGAATCATTATAAGTATTATTATTAGTAAAATCTCCTCCAACATAAATATTCAACCCTGTATCCAAATTTGCATTTAATCCACCCCCGAGTGCAATATTAAGGTCATTATCTATATCCAGAGTTGAAGATGAGTTCATTTCAATATTTCCCTGGTTGATATTTAAGTCATTAAGAACATTAACTAGATTACTTTCCATAATCTCAACATCCTGCCAGCCAGTATTGTTTTTATCAACACTTAGATCGTAGAATTTCTCATCAGTAATAATATCAGATTCATTGCCTCCATAAAAGATAACCGTTCCGGTTCCTTCTACAAAACCAGCATCGCCCACGTTGTTCGTCCAATCACCGCCTATGGTAATATCATGTCCATTTGTATTCAAGGAGCCTGTAATTATTTCCAAATTATTATTAATAGTTATATCAGTTGATAAGGGGTTATCATCATCAATTACAAGATCATGGAAATAATTATTATTTAAATTATTACAAACTATACTACCGCCGGCATAAGCAGATGACATTTCAACTACACCACCACTAGGCTGGAAAACATCTACATTATTTGCATAAAACACATATCCCACTCTGATAGTACCACCGGTAATACTATGCCCGCCGGAGGCAAACTGAAGTGAGTTATTGGTTATTTCAAAGAGCCCGTCACTCATATTGATTTCTCCATAGATATTATTGAAAACTTTATTATCTTTACTATAGGGTGCATCACAAATAAGGTTGCCGCTGCCTATAACCAAATTACCACTACCAGCAACCTCAAATACTCCATGGAAAAGGGCATCACCTCCATAATTAATATTCAATTCGCCATTCAAGCTGAAATCGGAGTTATGAGTCATAGTACCTCCATTATGCTCCAGATACAAAGCACCACCGTTTTCTACATCCAAAATCCCTTCTATGAGCAGATCACCTTCAGAAACCTGAAAGACATCACCTGCAGTTACAGTCATATCTCCAGCCACTCGCATTGTGTCTGTACTGGGATCATCTATCCAGGCAGCCAAATCGGATTTATCTATAATCAAATCATTAAATTCAGCATCAGAATCAAGACAGGTGATAAACTGAGTTGGAGCACCGATAAAATAAACTTCATTACCAGAACCAAGTTCGGCTCCTGTTCCATCTGCAAATGTCCAATCTCCGGATACGAATATCTTACCAGCCGTAACTATATCAGAAGAACTGGATAACCAGTTTATATCTCCCACATACAGGCTGTCGTCCACAGATGTCATCTCCAGTTCGTCCGTAATATTTAAAGTCTCATCCACCACAATCTTAAGAGCGGCAACTTTTAATCTACCATTATCAATATCCATATTTTTACAATAAATTGTATGATCACCGTTTATTGAAGGTCGCATGTAGGAAGTTCCGGAATTCAGGATTATATCATTGAAATATTCATTTTCTCTGACTATATGTATGTCTCCCGGGCTACCTCCGTGAAATGTTACCACGGAATTTGATCCGGCATCAAATCCGTCACTTGTATTATAATCTTTCCAGTCTTCAATTACATAAACATTTATTGTGCCCGTGTCATTGGCATTAAGTTTAGCACCTGAATAAATGTAAATAATATTTCCTATTTCAAGATTAGTGGGATTATTCAGTTCAAAAGAACCGTCGTACAATTTTAAGTCATTAAGTATATTCACGTCTACTCCGGCATCGTCTCCCGAACCGTTCTCTAAAGCATAGTACAATGAATTTGTTTTATCCAGATGAAGATCATAAAAAGTTTCCTGTGTAAGGATATCCGAGGTTCCTGCACCATCAAACACCACTATACCAGAACCTTCCACAAAGCCGGCGTCACCCACATTATTCGTCCAGTCACCGCCAACATACAGGGTGGTATCACTGGGATCGAATATACCTGATTCAATTGTGAAGTCTCCGTTTATATCCAGTTCACTTCCGGCTGTGGCAGTATTGCTTTTGGCATATCTGGTTATTGTACCATCTCTATTTCTTACAATCTCATATTCAGGTTTTTTAGCATTCTTAGTAATAATCTCCTTGGATGTTTTATCGATCTCCACATTATAGAAATTACTGCCGTCACCCATACTAAGGCTGGCATCCGTAGGACCGTACAGTTCTATTGTACCGCCGGTGGGTGTAAAGTCCGAACGATCACCGGTAAAACCGTATGCTGTTCTGATGGTTCCGCCTGTAATATCTTCTGTAAGGGTATAAGTTCCCGAAACACAGACAAATATTCCTCTGTCGTGAAAATCAAGGATACCGCCACTCATTTCGATAGAAGCATCGTGATTATAAGGCCAGTAACTCTTAAGGGAACCACCGTAGACGTTCATGGTACCACCGAAGATATGCAGGTCTCCTTTCAGATCAATCCAGGAACCGCTATCCTGATGAAGATTAATCTCTCCTCCGGCATTAAGCCAGAATCCTCCTTCAATTGCTGATGCATAAAGATCCAGAGCAGTGAATGTACCGGAAAGAACATCGATTCCCCCGGAGGTCCAAACATAAGTACTGCAGATAACGGTGAAATGATCAATGTAGGCACTATCATCGATTCTCAAAGCAGCATCACAATCTACTTCTAAAATATTAAAAGTTTCATTATGATAAACATATTGATGGCTGCTACCATTGAACACCACTCTACTTGTTGCCTCTCCGAAATATCCTATACCTGCATTATTAGTCCAGTCTCCACCTACTTCCACAGTGAATGAGTAAGGATAAAAATATCCGCTCTCAAGTGTAAAATCACCCTTAATTCTTAATGTATCAGTATAAGATGCATCAAGACTAATAGCAGAGGCTCCTGTATCAATAATCAGGTTATTAAAATAATCTCCTGTATTAGGTTTAAGAGTAGATCGATCTGCCAAATTTGAAAATATAAATGTCCCATTGTTGAATTCAAAATGTCCATCCATATTATTGAAACTACAATTAAGAGCAATAGGATAATTAGAATAGCTTTGAATAGTTGAATTGGCATAATTATATAAAGTACCATTGATCTTGAGAGTATCAGTGGAAGCACCGCTTACAGCAACAATGGAACCATCTTTATGACTGCGCAGGTTATTAAAATAGCAATCGGAATCATAGGATCTGATCCAGGAAAGGGAACTGCCATTAAATTCTACATATCCCTGGTCCATTTGAACATTGGCTCCCGCAGAAAAGTTCCAATCACCTTCCACAAATATTTCAGCTGAACCTGCTGTTATATCCGCTTCAGAACCTGAAGCCCAGACAATATCACCATCAATACTAATACAATCAAGATTATTATTCATTCTTAAGGTACCGTGGACATCTACATCATTACCAATATAAACAGTATGTTCATTGGGATCGAAAATTCCATCTTGAATCAACAGATCACCATCGATATTCAAATTTTCATTAGCTACATAGCATACACCACTGTCCTTATCTATTGTGAGATCATGCAAATCAAAATAACCACCATCTCCATCAATTATATCCTGATCAGCCGTACCGTTCATTACAACGGTACCTCCGCTAAAGGCAATATTATATGAAGTATTTGCCAAAACCTCAAAATCTCTACCGCATTTTATTGTCCCTCCGGATACATCTTCCTGACTGCCGTCTTCAAATTGTACACCACCCTGGGTATCTATAGTCTGATTTCCAGATAAGATCAACTTGCCACCATATTCCACTTCAAATGAATTAGTACCGGTCCCATTTATGGTAAGGGTCCAGCTTTGATTGAGGTCAATTTTAAATATTCCTTCCCGTACCTCAAAATTTTCCTCAATCGTCATATCCTGCCACATATTAACACTATTTGAGCTATAATCTTTTTCAACTCGAACAAACCGATATGTATCATCCTCATTATCATCATCCCAGCTGGTATTGGAACTTCCATCAAAGTAGAGATAAGCATTACCGGTTTGAGTAAATGTTCCTGCATCGGAATCGAAATCACCATAAACACGGAAATAACTTTGACCACGTTTAGTACTGCTTTGGGTCAGAGTTGCACCGGATTCAATTATCAGATCTTTGCAACGTGAGGTACCGTCCAAAATCTGTGGTGAATAAGGAGTACCTGCTGG
>JAGXLO010000097.1 GCA_018334695.1 Candidatus Cloacimonadota bacterium | reverse complement strand
CTAATAAATGGATGCTGGTGCAGGGAACGATATATCCCGATACGATTGAAAGTGGCGGAACTGAGAAGTCATCAAAGATAAAAACTCATCATAACAGAGTAAAAGAAATAGATAAATTGATAGAACAAGGTAAAGTAATTGAACCACTTCAGGAGTTGTATAAAGATGAAGTCAGACAATTGGGAAGTGAATTGGACTTACCCCAAAAATTGATAAATAGACAACCATTTCCCGGGCCCGGCTTAGCTATAAGAGTTATCTGTTCCAATGGGAAAATTGGAGCAGACTATAAGGTTGGAAAAAATAAATTTTCACGAATTGCTGCTAAATTCAACCTGAATGGAAGAATTTTACCGGTAAGAAGTGTGGGAGTGCAGGGAGATTTCCGCACTTATCACCACCCCGCCTTGATCTGGAATAAAGAAGGCGATAAAATCGATTGGGAGAATATAAGAACTGCAACGCACGAGATGATAAATAATTTAACGGAAGTAAATAGAGTGGTTTATTCTCCAGAACCTGTTTTAGGAAAATTAAATTTAGGCGAACTTTATTTGACTAAAGACAATCTTGATCTACTAAGAGAAGTGGATTATGTGGTCAGAAAGAATTTACAGAATATAAAGGAAATTTGGCAGGCTCCCGTCATACTGCTACCACTTTATACAAAAAGCCAAAGGCATGTTTTTGTGATAAGACCTGTTTGCTCCAGCGATGGGATGACAGCTGATTTTTATAAAATAGAGCCCTGGTTGCTGAGAAAGATCATCAAAGATGTAAGAGATCAGATCAATGAGTCGGCCCTGATTTTTTATGATGTGACCACAAAGCCCCCTGGAACCATAGAATGGGAGTAAGGTGTGATGATATTAGAAATTCCGACGGACGCGAAAGCTATCTTCAAGAAAAGAGAGAACAGATTTTTGGGAATAGTTGATATTGTTAAACCGTTTGCTAAAAAAGGTGTTCCTGTGCATGTGCATGACCCCGGCAGATTAACGGAGTTACTATATGAGGGAAATACAGTTAAACTCAAAAAAGCAGATAATCCCAAAAGAAAGACCAAATGGGACCTTATATCTGCTAAAAATGAGCAGGGAGAGGTGCTGGTTAATTCCGCCTATCATCGTCAATTGGTCAAAAACTTTTTAAGAAAAAAGGGTCGAATTTTGTTTGATGAAATATCTAAGATTAAACCCGAGCCGCCTTATAAAAATAGCAGACTTGATTTCTTAATAAATAATAAAGATGAAGAGATTTGGCTTGAAACTAAAGGATGTACTCTCAAAAAAGGTACGAAGGCTTTGTTCCCTGATACTCCTACAAAAAGAGGCAGTAAACACATAAAACATCTTATTGAGTTAAAGAAACAGGGCAAACGAGCCGCCATAATTTTTTTGGTTTTTGTAAATGCCGAATATTTTATGCCGAATTATGCTATGGATCCGGTTTTTAGCAAAATATTAGAAAAAGCCCGTACAAAAGGAGTGGAAATATTTCCCCTAAAATTTTTATTTGAGAATGATAAAATTTTTTATAAGAAAATAATTCCCCCCAGATTTTTCTCTTAGCCCCAGCTCCCTTTCTATAAACAATAATCCTCTAAACCCCCGGCAAAAATAACTTAGGCTCTAACCACTCTTTCGTGGTAAATAATTCTTCTTTTCTTGACAATAATTTGCCAATACTCCTAATGATTTTCTCTTATCTTATAGATTTTTATGATGCCCTCCAATTGGTAAAAGCTGCTGTTTTTCTACTTTTTACTAAAAAATAAAATTCTCTTAATCTTTAGAAATTTAAAATTGAAAAATATTTAAAAACTATTATTAAAAAGGAGTTCCTTTATGCCCTGGATTAATACAGTTGATGAAGAAAGCGCTGATAAAAAAGAAAAACAAATATACGAAGAGATAAAAAATAAACGTGGAAAAATTTCTAATATCATGCAAGTCCAAAGTCTAAATCCAAAAGCTATGAAGAAACACCTTGAACTTTATTATGCTATCATGTTTAGTGATTCCAGCTTACAAAGAGAAGAATGCGAAATGATTGCTACGGTCGTCTCAGCTGTTAATAAATGTGAATATTGTATTAATCATCACGCGGAAGCTTTAAATCACTACTGGAAAAACCAAAGTAAATTAAAAAAGTTCATGCAAGATTACAATTCAATCGAATTAAATAAAAAAGAAAGATGTATGCTTGACTATGCTGTTAAATTAACCGAGAAAGCCAAAACTGTTTCTGAGCAAGATATAAAAAATTTGAAAGATAATGGGTTTAACGACAAAGATATCCTTAATATTAATTTGGTAGTTAGCTATTTTAATTTTGTTAATCGCATTGCCATTGGTCTGGGAGTGGAATTTGACCCGAAAGAAATGAGCGGTTATAAATATTAATATTTTGATTATGATTGCTAATTAAAACTATTACATTAAAGACAAATATGAGTCATAAAATAATAAAAGTGCCCATGGGAAAATGCAATTCATATTTAATTGCTACGGAAAAAGGTTTCATTATGGTGGATGCGGGTATGCCTGATAAAATAAATAAAGTAAAACAAATATTGAAAGAAGAAAAGGCTACTCTCTCTCATATTAATTTGATAATTATTACTCATGTTCATTATGATCATGTTGGCTGTCTCAAAGAATTAAAAGAACAATCAAATGCACAGGTTCTGGTTCATAAATCTGAAGCTGACCTTTTAATAAGAGGTAGCACTAATATGCCAAAAGGAACAAATTCAATTGCTAAGATTTTATCAAAAATAAGTAATAAATTTTTTCCTAATTTTAGTAAATTTGAACCGGTTTTGCCGGATATTTCAATAAAGGATGAATATGATCTGGCTCCATTCGGGGTTGACGGTAAAATCTTACATACTCCCGGTCATACTAAAGGATCAATTTCAGTAATTTTAGCAGAAGGTGATTGCCTGGTGGGGGATACAATGTTCAATTTGTTTCCAAATACTGTTTTTCCCGTCTTTGCCAATGATACCGAAGAATTGAAACAGAGTTGGGAAAAAATAAAAGAATATGATTGCCAGAGATTTCATCCGGGACACGGAAGCAGCTTTGAATGCAAGAAATTTATAAAAAGCCTAAATAAATATGAAACTTAATGGTAAAAAAGTATCCATCCGAACCCCTAAACCTGATGAACTTAATTTCATAAAAGAACTATGGACAGACCCTAAAACTATGAAAGAGGTTGGAGGTATTGTTAAAATAAATAAATCCTCTGCCCAAAAATGGTATAAAAAAATGGTAGACCCCGAAGATGGTAAAAATCATTACTTTTTGATATTCAATTCAGATAAGGAGACAGTAGGAGAAGTGAGTTTCCATCGTTTTGATCCAAAAAGAAAAGTGGCAGATTTAAATATAAAAGTAAAATATGAACATCGCGGCAAAGGCTATGGTCGAGAAGCCCTGAATCTATTATTGGATTTTTATTTCAATGAGTTTGAAGGTAAGATAATGCAAGACAAAGTGGCTGCAAATAATCAGGTTGGAAAAAGTGTACTAACAAAATTTGGTTTTAATAAAAAAATAACTACTAAAGACTTTGACCTCTACATTATGACTAAAGACAGGTTCAATGATCTTTATAAAAATAACAATTGAAATTTCGGAGAATATTAAATATGGAAAATGATATAAATAATGAAAAATATGTAAAAGTTCTAACCGAAATTCTAAAAGAAAATGCTGATCCTGAATACGCCCCTAAGATGAAATCTTATATGAGAGACAAATTCGAATTTTTTGGCATAAAATCAAAAAGTCGTCGTAAGGCAACCAGAGAATTAATGCAAGCAGAAAACAGACCCGCTTATAGCAAATTAAATCAACTCGTCAGAAAGCTGTGGGAATTGCCGCAAAGAGAATATCAGTATTTCGGTATGGAACTTTTAGAAAAGTATAAAAAAGATTTCCAACTGGATATTATTGATATTTTTGTTTATATGATAACTCATAAATCATGGTGGGACACTGTTGATATGATCGCCAAGAAACTGGTAGGAGAATATTTTAAGATATTCCCACAAGAACGAGATAAGTATATCGAAGAATGGGTTAACTCAAAGAATATATGGCTCCAAAGAACTACACTTATATTTCAATTATCATATAAAAATAAAACCGATGTTGATCTTCTGTTTAGATTGATCAATAGACTTAAAAGCATAGATGAATTCTTTATCCAAAAAGCTATTGGCTGGTCCATGCGTGAGTATTCCAAAGTGAATCCCAAAGTAGTTGAGAAATTCATTAAAAACAACAATCTTTCAAAACTTAGTTCTAAAGAAGGTCTTAAATTTATTAACAAATAGAATCCATCTTAGAAAAATTCTTTTAACTAAAAAAATATCATGAAAAATTTAAATAATTACAAAAAAGAAAAGTTAACGATCAATTTAGTCTGGGCTAATGTTTTTAGTATTATAGTTTTAGCAGCTGTACTTGTTATTTACGGTTTACCTTACTATTTGTTAAGACCAGAGTATTTTACAGTTTCACATTTCAAAGCAATCAGCGAAAATAATATTGGCGGATTTTTAGGAAGTACCTTTCTGCTTGCTTTTATCACCATTGTCGCTGGAATAATTGTACATGAAATCCTGCATGGTATAACCTGGGCTCAATTCACAGATAAGGGCTTTAAATCGATTAAATTCGGTGTAAAATGGAAAATGCTTGCTCCTTACTGTCATTGTAAAGAACCTCTGTTGGTTAAACATTACCTTTTAGGCACTCTCATGCCAGTCATCGTTCTTGGATTGATACCCGCTGTTTTGTCACTTATCATGGGCAGTATAGGTCTTCTTTTTATCGGAATATTTTTCACAATGGCTGCCAGCGGTGATTTTTTGATTGCTCATTTATTAAGAAAAGAGAACAGTGAAGACCTGGTTCAGGACCACCCATCAGAAGTAGGTTGTATTGTTTATCGTAAACCGTAGGGCATATATTTTAGTTCAAGCATACAAATAAATACAAATTTTTCTCATCTGTCTTAAGAAAATTTCTGCTAACTTGGTAAGAAATTTGACAATAGTTTGCCCCCAAAATCAATTTAAAATAAATATTATGAAAATTAATCAACAAAGTTAGGAAGTAAAAAATGTTTAAAAAAATTACAATCTTTGTTTTTGTTTTACTCGTATGTACTCAGGTTTTTGCCTGGCGTGAAAATGAGATGGAAGTTAAAGTTTTTCTGAAAAATGATAGTGAATATGAAAAGTTACACTCTTTAAAACTGGATGGAGATGTTTATCCGACTGGCTTCGCTCGCATGTATGTTATCCCATCTGAATTATCAAAAATAAAAGCAGCTGACCTTGAGTATGAAATTCTAAAAAAGGATATTCAAAAATACTATAATGATAAATTCGGTATGAAGGTACCCAACGGCTATTATACCTATGCCGAAATCGTGGATATTGCGGACAGTCTTGCTCTAAATTTCCCTGATATCTGCCAGAAGCATGTTTATGGTTATTCTGTTCAAGGCAACGAATTAGGTGCCCTCAAAATTTCAGATAATGTTTCTCTGCAGGAAAATGAGGCAGAAGTTATGTTCGATGGTGGTATCCATGGCGATGAGGTAGGATGTTCTGAAAATGTTATCAGGTTTGCCCGAGATCTCTGCCTGCAATATGGAGATGATCCCACTGTTACAGATTTGATTGATTCCAGAGAAATCTGGCTATACTATTGTGTAAATCCCGATGGTAGAATCAATATGGACCGTGAAAATGCAAATGGCGTGGATCTTAACCGAGATTGGGGTTATATGTGGGATGCCTGGGGAGGAAGTCCGGGTGCTTATTCTCAACCAGAAACACAAGCGTTGAGAGAGTGCATGTATAATAGACAATTTGTTGTTCATACAACCTACCACAGCGGTACAGAATTTATTTCCTGTCCCTGGAGCTATCGTCCCCAACAATGCCCCGATTTTGATCATATACTTCAGTTAGCAGGAGTTTATGCAAGCACTTCCACCTATCCCAATCTGGATTATGGTCAAGGTTGTAGTGGCATGTATCCCATAAATGGCAGCTCAAAAGATAGTAATTACGGTGTTATGGGAGCCATTAGCTGGTCTATGGAAATATCATATAGCAAACAACCCCCAGCTTCTGAAATTATGATGTATTACAATCGAAACTATCCTGCTATGTTAGCGATGATAGAATACAGCGGCTATGGACTGGAAGGTGTTGTTACAGACTCAGAAACAGGAGAAACGATTGAAGCTATCGTCTTTGTAGATGACTATCTTCCTACTTATACTGATCCTGCAGTTGGTGATTATCATAAATATGTGCTGCCCGGAACTTATTCTATAACTGTTATGGCAAATGGCTATGAAACTGAAACCGTAGATAATATCACAGTTTATGAAAATAATTCTACAGTAACTAATATTGAACTGGATCCTGCTGCTGAAGAAACTCATTATGCCTACAAATTTCCCGCAAGTCAAATTCCGGATAATAACCAAGCTGATGAAGGTAATACACCGGCTTGCTTGGGAGCACCGGATAATATTAATTATTCAATAGGTAAAGATGGTTGGTGCATTATTGATATGCAGTTTCCCATAGTGGACGGACCGGGTAATGATTTTACTGTTTATGAAGGTGATGATACTCCGGAAGGCTTTACCTGCTATGTAGGAAATAGTATTGATGGTCCATTTTATAGCGTTGGTAATGGCAATGGAACAACTGAATTTGATATTAGTGATGGTGGTTTAATGGAAGCACAATTTATTAGAATCAATGATGACGGCGATGGTAGTGCCAGTGTTGCCAATGCCGGTTTTGATCTGGATGCAATCTCGGCTGAGGTCATAGAAGGGCCAAACTTAGTTTTAAGTGATTATTACATCGATGATTCCAATATGGGTAATGACAACGGACAGCTGGATCCCGACGAGACAGCCCAGCTTTATTTGATTATGAAAAACAACGGAACAGAAACAGTGGAAGATATCAACACTGAATTGTATTGCAATGACCAGCATATTTCTATTGTTGATTCTCTAACTGGAATTAATAATATTCTGCCCGATGATATTGATTCTGCTTATGTAACTATTTCGGCTGATGCATCTACCAGCCAGGGGCATACAACCTTTTTTAATCTTGATGTTAGCAGTAATAGTGGAATTTTTGATCATACATTTCTCTTTAGCCTAATTGTCGGAGATGTGCCAGCAGAAGGATTTGAAACCGGTGATTTTACAGCAATGGACTGGAATATGTCTGGTAATGCAGATTGGATAATTACAAGTACATCACCTTATCAAGGAGATTATTGTGCCCAATCCGGCGATATTGATCATAATCAGACCACAGAGCTATCGGTAAATTTAGATGTCTATGCCGGTGAAATTTCTTTTTATCGGAAAGTCTCCTCGGAATCAAGTTATGACTTCTTACAATTTTATGTAGATGGTGTAATCCAGGGACAATGGTCCGGAAATATTGGCTGGAGCGAAGTTAGTGTGCCTGTAACTGCTGGTAACCATACTTTTAAATGGGTTTATGAAAAGGACTCCTATGTAAGTAGTGGTCAGGATTGCGGCTGGATTGATGAAATAACTTTTCCACCTGTAACCCCATCTTATCCGGTGATTGCTTATTATCCTACCCAGCTCGATTTTGGACAGGTCACTGTAGATGAAGACTCCACCAAACAATTTACTATCCAAAATGTTGGTGCTAACTCCATAAACGGTAATATTGTTACTCCTGCAGGATACACAATAGAAGAAGCCAGCTCCAAAAACCAAATCTCTTTCTCCATTGCAGCCGGTTCCAGCGAAACATTTGATTTGACTTTTTCCCCTGCTTCTCAGCAATCATATGAAGGAGAAGTTATAATTACCATTCCCCCTTTCCAGCAAGAGACAATTCCTGTAAGCGGTGAAGGTGTTATGTTTGCAGTTGATCCCTCTTCCCAGTACTATGAAAATACAGCTTTGCTGGGCAATTATCCCAATCCAGCTTCTGATTTCACACGCATAGAATATCATTTAAAGGGTAGCATCAACGATCAAAATGCCGAAATAAGAA
>JAGXLO010000096.1 GCA_018334695.1 Candidatus Cloacimonadota bacterium | reverse complement strand
TTTAATTAACACCTCTTCTTTTAATTTTAAAGGGAAGAGGTTCAGGAGAAAAAGCGGCAGGAAGTTCCCTTAAAAATCCTTAGGGGTAGAAAAAGGTTAAAAAATTTAATGGGAGTTAAAAAATGAAAAAAATAATAATATCGACAGTATTAATACTCTTAGCATTTAGTTTGTATGCTGAGATTATCGTAGTAGATGTGAATGGACAGGGACATTATACAACCATACAGGACGGTATTGATGCAGCAGCAGACGGAGATGAAGTATATGTATTGGATGGTACATACGATGGTATAAATAATAGAAACTTAACCTGGAGCAATAAACACATAACCGTTCGTTCCTTGAGTGGGCCGGATAATTGTATTATTGATTGTGATTATTCTGGTAGGGGTTTTAACTTAACAGATAGTAATATTAATAACAATGATTTAATTTATGGACTAACTATTAAAAATGCACAGGCTCCATATGCTGATTATGGGGGTGCAATAGCATGTAAGAACGGAGCTTCTCCTGAGATTAATAATTGTATAATAGAAGATTGTAGATCCTTTGGAGGATATTATGGTGTAGGAATATTCTGTAAAGGAAACACCATAATAAATAATTGTATAATAAGAAATAACGAAGGCGCTGACATGATTGGTGGAGGAGGTATAGCATGTGCTGAGAATGTAACCATACAGAATTGTACTTTTGAAAACAATCACCTTAGACAAGAAGCGTTTCCAGCAGATCCGTTTATATCAGGTTCAGCTATATACATAATCGAGTCATCTAGTGACGGGAATCCACAGATAATTGGAAATGAATTTAATAATAATTACTCTACTCAGTATTTTTCTCAATATGGAGATGGAGTGATATATATAAATGGTTATTATTCTCAAGAAGAATATTATGAGGATCCTATTGAAATAATAAATAATTACTTCCATGATGAGAATGGATTATATTTTCCAGATAATGTAGTCATATTACCAAATCAATTTAAATATATTATAAAAGACAATATATTTGAAAATTGTAAACCAATCTATAATCATTATGAAACAGGAATTATCAGCAATGAATATACTTTTGAGAATAATACTTTGTGCAATACCCAAATTAGATTTAATGCTTGCGATGATATTGAACTTGTAAACAGTATATTTATGGATTATGATGGAGTTTCTATCTGGTGGGGTAATGGAACTGATAGCTTGGAGCTTAATAATTGTCTGTTTTATAAAAACTCTTCAAATTACAATAATGAAAATGAAGTTGTAACAAATAATATCATTGAAGGTGAACCTCCCAGGCTTGATATAGACTTTATTCCAATTTGGAATTCTGATAGCATATCAATCTGTATAGACGCAGGAGATCCTGATATGACCTGGGACGCAGACAACACACCGCCTGATATTGGTGCAAAAACTGCTGTAACTCACAGCTATTTTCACAACCAGTATGATAGTTTAATTATTGAAAATGCGGAATGGATCTCATTCCCTGCATTGAACAGAACCACAGCCAACTATACTGAAGCCTTAGGTTTGCTTGAGAGACAGGAATTGATTTCCCCCGAAAATCCTAATGATGACATTCTTGCCCATGTGGAGTATGAAGATGTAGATAGAATTTATTTTGAGAATGAATGGATTAATAACCTTCCACCAGACGGTGATTTCCACAGTTATCAGGGCTACAAGATTCAGTTGCAGGAGGGGGTCTTATCTACCTCTATTGGAATAACTGGCAAATGGAAGGATGAATCGGATCCCATAGACCTTGAAGCCAGCAAAGAGAACTGGGTAGGTTGCTATCTGGAGGAACCGGCAACTTTCCGAGATGCTTTTTCTTCTATCTGGAATGAATGGGAATCAGTATATTCTGAACACTGGGCAGTAGCTCGTCCCGAACCTGGCGTAACACCAACCATAGTTGACTCCTTAACAGCCAACCCGGGTGAATTATATATAATCGAAGTATACGAAAGATGTCAGTTGGTCTGGAATGACTCCTCTCCTTCACCACCTCCCAGAACCAAAGAGATGACCGATTACTTTACCTACGATAAAAAACTGGATTATATGCCTGTAACTGTAGATACGGTTTATGGAGATATGCCAGAGGAGATAGCGGTTTATGATGGAGACGAATGCCTGGGTGCAAGTAAAGTAAATGGCTATTATCCCGTTCAGATACTTGCCTATCCTCCGGATGGTTCTAAAAAGGGAAATCTTGATTTTAGGTTGTATTATGGTGCTAAAAATAAGTCAAAAGCAGTAACTGATTATAGGGTATATGAGCATAAAGTATCAGCTTATGTAAATAGGGATTTAGCCTTTGATAAAGGAGCATATGTTACGGTTAGACTTAATACGAAAGAAACAGAGCCTCAATTTAGTTTTGGCTTATTTAACAATTATCCAAATCCTGTCAATAGTGACATAACTCATATTAGTTTTGCTCCGACAAGTGAAGCAAAAAACACAGCTATAAAGATATATAATGTACGAGGACAGCTTGTACGTGAGTTAGATTGTTCTGAGGCAGGATATAATAAAGCAGGTATACCTACAGTCAGCTGGGATTGTAAAGACAACAAAGGTAGAAAAGTACAAAATGGAGTTTATTTTTACAAGTTGATATCGGGGAAGAAGCAGGCAGTAAAGAAAATGGTTATCGTGAAATAGATGTAAACTATTCGGTTCGGGCGTAGTTCTTGCGTCCGGACCGAGCTTTTAGAAACTTGTCCGCCTACCGGCGGATGTAGAATGTAAAATGTAGAATTAAGTAAATAAAAATTTAAAAAACAAAGAAATACTCAAAATATAGAAATAATTTTTAGAGTCGTCGACTCTGTCGACAGATATTAAGAAAAGGTAATATTATGAAAGATAAATTTTTGAATATATGCTCAACAACTATATTTATAATAATGATGTTAATTACCACCAATCTGTTCTCTCAAGTTGCACCCAAATGTATAATCACAGTCAAACTTGATGGTACGGGAGATTATGAAACCATCCAGGAGGCAATCAATAATACAAGTGACGGAGATGTTGTTCTGGTATATCCCGGCACATATTACGAGAATGTAAATTTTAACGGCAGGAATATAACTCTGGCCAGCAGGTACTATACAACTGCAGATGAGTCCTATATTGATAGTACGATAATAGATGGTAATAATAATGGAAGTTGTGTTTCAATATATTCGGGTGAAACAGATGCTGAATTAAATGGTTTTACAATAACAAATGGTAGTGGTTATTATATCAGTAATCACGAATTTTATGCAGGTGGTGGTTTATATTTATCACAAGTATCAGCAAGATTGTACAATCTAAAAGTTAAAAATAATAAAGCTAATTATGGAGGGGGTATATGTGTATATTCTAGCTCAAATAATAATATAAACTTTATTAATACAACAATTAGCAATAATTTTGCCAGGAGTCAGGGTGGGGGATTATATTTTTCAGGTGAAGCAGATGCATCTTTTTCAGATATGGAAAAATCTAATATTTACTTGAATTATGCCGCAAACGGATCCGACATATATGCTCACTTATGCTCACTAAATGTTATTGTAGATACGTTCACAGTACAGAATTCTAATAAGTTTTATGCTTATGTTCCAGATAGTGGTTTTTATCAAGGAGAATTGAATTTACAAATAGATGAAAATAAAATAAATCTCGTTAACCATGATCTTTATGTAAGTCCTACCGGAGACAATTCCAACAGTGGGCTTACACCATCAGACCCATTATTGAATATCTATGATGCACTTATCAAGATCAAATCAGATAGTACTCATCCCAATACTATACATTTAGCAGAAGGTACTTACTCCCCTTCTGCAACAGGAGAGTTTTTTAGCATTGGTGGAAAAGATTATATCTCTCTTGTAGGTGCTGGAATGAATGAAACAATCTTGGATGCAGAACAAACATATTGTGCTATCATGCTTAGAAATATAAATAATTTTAATATTGAGAATCTTATGATAAAGAATGGTGAATGGGTAACAGGGGGTATTTCAATTAGATATTCGAATGGTGTTATTAATAACGTTAATCTTAAAAACAATGATATATCGGATGATTACATAACATCTCATCTTCTTATAAATGATCATTGTAATGCAATATGTAAGAATGTTAGTATTTATACAAATTATTCTGAAGTAGGAGCTGTAGCGGTTAACTTTGATTGGTATTCAGATATTTTATTTAGCAATTGCTCAATAAAAAATATAAAAACAAATGAGCAGATCGGGAATTTTGGGGCAATGATAATAGGAACTTATGCAGCTCCAGTAATAATAAATACATTAATTGCAGATAATTATGGTCAAATTAGCAGTGGTATAGCATCTTTATGGAGTGGAGACCCAATATACGTAATTAACAGCACTATAGTGGATAATGATGACTGCTCTGAGGGAACGATAAGGTTAGTAGATAATAGTCACATTCATTTAATAAATACAATACTTCGGAATGAATCGGATACAGAGATATATTTTTTCCCGCAACACCTTCCCAATTCAGCCACTTTAGAGTACTGCAATGTAGATGGCGGTATAGATGCCATAGATGTAAATAACAACGGTACATTAAACTGGGGAGAAGGCAACATAGACCAGGATCCGCTTTTTGTGGGAGGTGACCCCTTCAGTTATCAACTGAGTGAAGATTCACCCTGTATTGATGCAGGCACTCCCGATACTACAGGCTTAAATCTACCTACAAAAGACTTAGCCGGACAGCCCAGAATCTACAACGGCAGAGTGGATATAGGAGCTTATGAGTACATCCCTGAAGCAGTAGGCGGAGAGCCTGACACGAACTTTGTTAATAAGCTTTATCTTTTCCAAAACCAACCCAATCCTTTTAAAAATAACACTGAAATATTATTCATCACTTCCGACTACGAAAGGGTAGAGAACTACACTCTATCCATCTATAATACAAAAGGACAGTTAGTACGCAGGTACGAAGGAAGAGCTAATAATTTTAGTTTTAAGACAAAAGTTAACTGGAACGGAAAAGACAGCCGGGGTAGAGAAGTAGCCCCGGGAACATATTTCTACAAATTAGAATACAACAATAATGCTGTGGTGAGGAAGATGGTGAAGGTTAAGTGAAAAGGGAAAAGGGAAAGGTGAAAAGGGGAAAAAGAGGATTCAGGATTTAGGGATAGGGTTTAGGGAAAAAGTGAGGAGTGAAGAGTAGATTGTGGTGAGAATGTGACTATGGGATTGTGTGACTATTTGAATATGTGACTCTGAGACTTGGAATAGTTTTAATAATAGCAACGAACTCTAACGAACAAAAGCGAACAAAACAAAAAATGAATTAACGCAAATGTTTTCCCCGAAGGGGATAAATAAATTAGCATAGGGTTTTTACCCTATGACCAAGGTTAAAGAAAAAGTACATTCGCTGAAAGCGATAAATATTTAGAAAAAGCGAATCAGTGAATCAGCCAGTGGGCGGATAAGTTGGGAAAAGGTGAAAGGGTAGAAGGAAGGGGGAAGGATTTAGGGGTTAGGTTTCATGAAAACACCCTCCAGCATTGGAGAGTCGTGGATTTTACACAGACTGAAGTATACTAAGGTGATGCTGGCAAAATGGTCAATGGTACTTATATCATTTAACTCAAAACGCTATGCCCAGTTTTAGCAATTCAAACATGTAGATTATTTCTGAATCATTATCATAAAATAGTTGAATCTGAGTGAGAAATTATATTCTTCTCTTTACCTTCAGCCAGCAGCATATTTGTTACCAAGCCAAAAATCAATAAGCAAATTAAAAAAATTTTTTTATTAATTATTTCCTAAATGCAATTAATTTAATACAAATTTTAAAAGGCGTATCCAAATTTAAATAAAGAAACACTGAGCAGCAAATCACTCTTAGAGCCAATCCAGCTATTCATCTTTCCCACAAAATATCTTCCCACAAGTATATTTGTGCCCCAATATAATCCTTTGTAGGAATAAATTCTATATCCCATACCAAAACCAAGACCAAGGGCATTTTCCGTTCCTTCAACATAGTCATAACCAAAATGTTTTGAATAGGCATATCTCAGGATGCCGGCAAGATAAAATTTATTCAATGTATTACCAAGATACTTTCGGTATTGAAAATCTAATGTAAATTTTCGTCTGTGACTTTCTTCACCGTAATCAGGATCAGAATATAAAAATGGAAATGAAAGTTCAACATTTTTCCCGTGATAAAATAGAGACACACCACCACTAAGTGTATGGTTAATACCGTCTGTGTCACTTCCAAACAGCAAAAACCTAATAAAATTAAATTCAACTCCATATCTTTTACCTATAAGCGGCTCATCCTTATGGGTTCTGTGCATCTCTTTTTGCCAAACGTAGATAGAGTCTATCTTTTCCTCTGAACTTTGTGTAGTATTATCATTAGCCAGTAATAAAGTTGAAAAAAATACAACAATTAAAGTAAAAATTACTATCCTTTTCACTTTTCGTTCCATAATAATTCCCTTATAATTATTTTTGATAATTTATTACGTTTATAATCAAAATGTCAATTAATACAAAAATTACTGAAGTTTTGATTCCTTTTTTACCAAAATCATTGACACAGAAAGCTAAAAAATTCTTTTGCGATTCACAATTTTGAGATATATAATTAAGGACAATTTATGAAAATATTAGACTACTATTCTACTAAAGATTTACTTTATATTTCCATATTTGCCGCACTTGGTTTGGCAATAAAGCCCATAATATCACCACTTATCAACTCCTTAGCCAGCTGGATTCCCGGTGGTGCTATTGCCGGCGGAATTTATATGATCTGGCTGGTTCTTACTATGGCTGTAGTAGATAAAACCGGCGCTGGCATACTCTTTGGAATCACCCAGGGTTTGTTGGTGTTAATTCTAGGCTGGTTCGGCAATCATGGTATAATCTCTCTGGCTACTTACACCCTGCCGGCTCTAGTTCCTGAAATCATCAGGCTCTTATATAAAAATAAAGATCAAATTTTTTATCATATTGTTCTCTGCTCTACAGCTAATCTGGCGGGTACTCTGCTTGTGACCATTCTTATTATGCGCCTGCCCCTTATTCCCCTATTAATATCCCTTGTTTTTTCAATTATCTCCGGAGCTGTAGGTGGCATTATTTCTTACAGAATCTACAATCTCCTACTTTCTTACAGACTTGTTAGCCCAAAAAATTAAAATGTTTCTTCTAGAATGCTCTGATTTGAGTTTTAAATATGAATCACAACAAAATTGGTTGTTTAAAAATATATCATTAACTTTAGAAAGAGGGGAAGTTTTATTAGTTACAGGTCCCAGTGGAAGTGGTAAGACAACTTTTTTGAATATTCTATGTAAAATAATACCGGATATTAATTCGGGAAATATCGTTGGTTCTATAAAAATTAAAAATAAAGATTTACAAAATTACACGATGCCACAGCTCTCAAGGGAGTTGAGCCTTTTATGGCAGGATCCTGATAAACAACTTATATTCCCTACGGTTGAGATGGAACTTGCCTTCTATCCGGAGAACTATAACGTTGCTCCTGAAAAGATAAAAAATAGAATTAATAAAATTTTACATGATCTTAAAATTTCGGAACTTCAGGATAGAGATACAGCTTTTCTCTCCTTTGGTGAAAAAAAGTTAGTAGCACTTGCTTCCCTTTTGACTTATCAACCTGATATTTTGTTGATGGATGAATTAACAGCCGGCTTGTCAGAAAGAAAATTGGACTTAGTCCTGAAAAAAATTAGCGGACTTACAGAAGCTGGTACATTGCTCGTAATTGCAGATAATAACCCTATTCTAAACAACCTTGCCACCGAAAAAATTAATATTGAGAATTATAAATAATGTTTAGTATAAAAAATCTCTCCTTCTCGTATAATCATAAAGATCAAATTTTCAAAAATTGCACTTTCCATCTGGAAACCAGTCAAACAGTTTTGCTCAAAGGAGATAATGGTAGTGGAAAAACAACTCTCTGCCGTATTTTGACAGGCTTGGAAAAAGAATTTAGCGGAACAGTAAAATTAGATTCAGAGAACCTGCATCCTTCTCT
>JAGXLO010000185.1 GCA_018334695.1 Candidatus Cloacimonadota bacterium | reverse complement strand
AATATAATCCCTGTGCACCATAGTCCACTGCCCCACAGTTCCCATACCAAAAGAACCTGCCTGACCCCCTAACCACATAAGAAAGCTTGCCAGTCGAGACATTTCCAGAGAGAGAGTTCGTAGCCATTTAGCTTTTTCCGGAACTTTTAAACCCGCCAACTCCTCTGTAGCTGCAGCAAAAAGATACTCATTAGTATCGGGTTCAGGGACACAGATACGACAAACAATGGGAAAGCACTGGATATACTTACGTCGTTCCATCAGTTTTTCAAAACCGCGATGAAGGTAACCTACATGAGTTTTGCAATCCACTACTTCATCACCGCAAACCGTTAGTTCCAGAGCCATATTCCCAGTCACACCGGGATGCTGTGGACCCTGCCATATCTTCTGGTACTTGCCGGATTCCAGGTTCAGCTCTTCCTGCTTGCGAGGATATTTACTTCTGTCTCCGGGCAACATCATTCATCTCCTTCCGGATACAATTTTTCTTTCATATATTCTTCAGGGTCATGGGTTTTGCGTCCGGGGCGAGGGAAATAAGTTTTCTCTGAATATTCTTTGGTTTTAAAATCTCTGCGCATAGGTGGAATATCATGCCAGTCTTCCAATATAAAATCTTCTTTTAAGCGGGGACTGCCAGGAAAATCTATACCGAACATCTCATGCAGTTCGCGCTGATAAGTAGCAGCTTGTTGCCAGAGGTGATGTATACTCTCCACCACCGGATTAGCCCTTTCTATAAAAGCTTTTACAGCAAGATTATAATTTGTCTTATGATTATGGAGCATATAAGTCAACTGGAATTTATCTTGTTCAATTCTATCTACAGCAGTTAAAAAAGAAAGATGGGTGAAATCCTCAATATTTTTCAGATAGGTGATAAAATTCACCAGATCTTTTGCAGCTAAAGTTACAAAAGTAAGGTTATTCTTTTGCTGCTGAACTTCTTCTATATTGAATTTTTCCTGTAATCTTTTTATTAATTTTAACATATTTTTTGCTCAAAAAAAATAAGACGAAATACGCGAAATAGACAAAATACACAAAATTTTATTTTTTCTTTAATAAAGCATTTTTTAACTAAGTGAATGTTTGATTTATTAAAACCAATTTCGTGCTTTAAAATAATTTTCATTTGACTAATCTTCTATATTCCAATTTAGGATAATGACCAAAGTTGATCAAAATTCCCAATTTATAATTAGTGGCTTTTAAGTAGTTTAATAATTGGGCTTCGAAAGATTTCACTATTGCTTCTACTGCTTTAATCTCCAAAATAATTTTATCATAACAAACAAAATCAGCCTTGAAGAATTGATTCAAAATTTTATTTTTGTATTTTATATTTAGTTGCTTTTGGCTTTCAAATGGTATAGACAGGTTAATAAATTCTTTTTCAAGACATTCTTGATAAACTGATTCTAGAAATCCTGAACCCATCTCCAGGTACACTTCAAAGCATGCACCCATTATTTTATAACTCTCTGCTTTGTATATTATATCATTGCTCATAATTTTTCGTGTCTTTCGTGTTAATCATTTACCAATTATAATCGGGCATATCCCAATCCTTGATTATCTGTTTCTGATTTTTTTTGTACCATTCCAAATTTTTAACATATTCATTATCACCGTCTGCTTTGCCCTGTTTAATTAGCTCTTTTAATTTATTAAACCCGGCTATAATCGCTTCGGGTCTGGGCATGCAACCTGTAACATAAACATCCACCGGGATGTAGTGATCAAGACGATTTATTGTATTATAGCTATCCCAATACATACCGCCATTTATGGTGCAGCTTCCCAAACCGATCACGAATTTTGGTCCCTGCATCTGTTCGTAACTGCGAATTACCCGCTTCAACGTTTTGATAGAAAGATAGCCTCCGATAATGAAGACTCCAGCCTGTCTCGGAGTTGGACGCGGGGCAATTCCCCAGCGATACATATCGAATCTGGAAGTCATAAGAGGTCTTAACTCAATAGCGCCACAACCTGTACCGTAAGCCAGAAGCCAGAGTGAATTAGCACGTGCCCAGTTGAGAAATTTTTCCCAGTATTTATTCAAGGGCTTATACGATTTGGGACGCTTATCGCAAAAAAGCGGTCTTTCATCCAGGGATAAGCCTTTATTTTCCAATCTATCTTTTTCTTTATCAGACAATTTAATCACTCCTTATAAACTAACAAATATAATAGCAGCAAGGGCAATTATCAAAGGCACTTTTAAGAAAAATCTAATGGATTCTTCCGTTCTAAAACGGGGAAAAGCCACTCCCACTGCTACACTTACCATGTAGATAAAAAATGTTTTTACAATAAGTTCAATAAAATTTGTTGCTCCGCCAAAATAAAGATTCATAAACAAAACCAATTTAGCTGCAGTAAATAATCCCCTATTCGTCTGCAACATACCCAGGTATTGGCTATGATATTCTGTGGGAGGACCGATAGGAATTTCCTGGGGTGCAATTACAATATCAAAGGGAGAATGCATATTCATGCCCAGCATGGCAAAAAGACCTGCAATCACTGCCAGGGGATTGGTAAAAAGAGTCCAGTTGAGAATACTTCCCTGCTGGGCTTGCACAATTTGAGTGATGGATAAAGTGTTATATTGAATCACAATAGCGATAACAGATAGGGCAAA
>JAGXLO010000095.1 GCA_018334695.1 Candidatus Cloacimonadota bacterium | reverse complement strand
TAGGGTATCATTAAAAATACCGGGTACAGATCTATCAAGAGTTATGAAAACCCGAGAACTGTCATTTTCCGGATAGATAGTATCTGGTGTCAAATAATTGATATTAAAGGGACTGGATAGTCCGCTTATACTGTTGATAATAAGTTTGCTTGTCCCCTGGTTATTGATTACTAATGGTAAGGAATCAGGATTATCCGATATGGCTTGAGAACCGAAATTAATACTCTCTGGAGTAATTGAAATTTCGGGTTCCGTTAATTGGGCAGTTATTATAATTGATGCATTTCCATTATTGTCAAAAATATTTAATGTATCAGTATAAAGCCCCATCGGGAAATCTCTTTCTAGGGTTATAGGTATAAAAGTACTGTCATCGATTTCTAAAGTTTCTGGGGTAGAAAAATAATAAATAAAAGGTAAATCAATATTGGAAAGACTATCTATAATTAACTCCGCATTCCCCATATTTTTTGCAGTAATTACTAAGGTAGAATCATTTAAGCTTGATGTGTCTACTTTACCAAAATTTAAAGTATCAGAAGGGTTTAATCCAGTTACAGGGCTATATTTTGGAGCTGAGATATAGGATGCACTGCCTCCTGCTACAATATCATAATCAGCAGAAGAGTTATTACTAATTTTTAATGCATAAAAAGTGTTGACAGGAATTAACTGCTCACTACTGTCGGTTTGGAAGGAAAATTTTTTGGTAGAGCCATCTCCCGTAATTACTGTATCTTTACCAGAAGAAATAAAGTTTGAACCGTCGCTAGAATGACCAATCTCAATTCCAAAATTTTCACCACTGGCCAGTGCGCTCGCAAAAATTATTTGACCGGTCCAGGATTCATTTGATGCAAAGCTGATATCATTATTTACCTGTTGAGCAGAGATCCATATGTGTGAATCGTTACTATTAATTGTTACATTATCCAATATGTTGCCCAAAGAATCTTGGTACATAACATTCTCTGTTAATAGATTCCATACTTTAAGAGCAAAATTATCAGCATTTGAAATGAGAGGATAATCATCGTTAGGTTCATCTCCCGGTAATACTTTGGGCGTATCACCAATGCCATCATTATCATCATCAGAACCATAGTAATTACTGTAGAAGTTACCTAATTTATTTTTATGGAATGAATAATTATTAAATCTATAGGAAAGCTTTGAATCAGGTTCCCAGTTATTAATTGAACTATTGGAATTTATAGGAAAAGAATTATTAACAAAGGTATTTAAATAAATATTGTTATCATTAGAAGAAATTATATTGAGTCCGTAATTAGTATTTGAATCCGAAATATTATTTATAAGATAATTATTGTCAGAATCGTCTAAAACAATGCCATGATCTGTGTTATTATAAAAGTAGTTATTTACACAATGATTATTATTACTATTTACTTTAATTGTAATCCCGTATTCGTTTCCTATGGAAGAATTTTCATTTATAATATTTTCAGTAGAGGAACCGATTATCCTTATACCGGAAGCAGCATTGTTTTCTATTAAATTATTAAATATATAGTTATTACCACCACTTACCACGCTAACACCATAATTGCTGTTTAGATTAACATGGTTACTCTCGAATCTATTATAAAAAGAGGAATAAAAATTTATTCCAAGATCGCTATTATCTTGTATCTCGTTATTATAAATATAGTTTGAGTCACTAGTGATAAAATATAAACCATAGCTTAAATTTTCATTGAAATCATTATTTTTAAGATCATTATTATGACAATTATCCAAAGAGATGCCCGAATAATAATTATAATTGCTATTATTGTTTTCAATGGTGTTGTGATCAGAATTTTTTGCATAAATACCATAATCGTTTCTGTTAGTAAAACTTATACTAAAATTGTTGTTTTTAATTATACAGAAATTAGTATTATTTAGAAACACTCCCGCTTTATAATCCGAGGGCATTTCAGCGCCATAAACAGAAAAACCATCAATTATAACTGAATCAGCTGTTATTTCAATCGCATGAGCTTGTGAATTTGAAGCAATAACAAAAGTTGAGTCTTTCCCATTTATCGAAGTGATATTTACTGTTTTATTAACCAGAATATTTTCAACAAAAGTTCCATCACCCACCTTCAAAGAATCTCCGGAACTGGCTGCATCTATACCATCCTGGATGTTTGCATTATCTGTAATATACCAGCTATATGGGCTTTGCAGGTTGGCATTTTCAATAAGAATTGGGCTGGCATTAAGAGAAATATTTGCATCTAAAATATATGTATTACTATTATTACCTTTTAAATCAAGAGGTTTATTGATATTGCAGCTGTCAGAGTAAGTTTTGCCTTCAATAAATACAGTAGCACTATCCAGACCATTATCTATTCCTTCCTGGATCGTATCGTAGGGATAGGTTTCTGTACCAAATTCATATGTATTTAGCGTGCCAACATATACAATATCGTTATTAATAGACTGCTGAGGACCTGCCTCAGCATAATTGGGGCTTGGATTTCCCGAATCATCCAGCCAATAAATTCTTATTAAATAATTAATCTCATCATTGCTAGTAAGCTCATAGGGTGAATTAATAGAATCAATTATTGTGGCGTTTGAGTTGCCGGGCCAGGTCGTATAGCCTTCTGCATAATATAAGCGATAAAAGCCTGTGTCACTGATGCCTTCTTTATAAAATTCAATATTGAATTTACCACCAGTATCGATGGGATCTTCAAATTTTGATATATAGACTGTATCACTGGGAGCTTTGGTTTCACGTAGATTTTTACCGATTGTATCAGTATTTTCTTGAGGTTCTGTAATAGCCAGATTACAAATAAATATGATAATTGTTGTTAATGCCAGTATTAATATTTTTTTCTTTTTCATAATAAATCAATTAATATTAATATAATTATTGATGTCAAGTCCTAAATATTTTAGGACGCAATCCCAATTGTATAGAAAATATATTAATTTGATTTTGGGCTTATTTTATAGGGTAACTCTGCCTCTTTCCATTTATCAAAACCTCCATCCATATTATAAAGATAATGGAAGCCTCTTTCTCTCATTAGGTTTATTGCTTTTTGGCTTCTAAAGCCGCCCTTGCAGTAAACTAGATAAATATTTGATTTTTTGAGGCTGTTTAATTTTTTTTCAAAATTCGGCTTTTTATAATCTATAAAAATTGCATTTTTTATATAACCGTTTTTTATTTCTTCTTGTGTCCTAACATCAAGTATTATAAAATTATTATTATTGAGATTATTTTGGATTAACCTGAAGGATTCTGTGGGTGTAATATTTTCATAGATTGGTACAGGATTAACTTGTTTTTGTAAATTACTACATGCGGATATAATTATGGATAAAATAATTATTGAAGTCGCTAAGATTTTTACCGATTTCATCTAAATTTCCTCAGTCAATATATTTGTAATTCATTCTTAAAGAAGTTTGCGGCTTTCTGGGGTCGTTCGAAATAATATCAATTACTTTTTGGTATTCCTCACCATCTACAACATCATCACATACAATTTCTATCAAACCTTTTGCACCAGGTTCTACTAAGTTTGAATAATCCTTAACTTCACAACCCTGATTCAAGTGAATATCAAAAATGATAAGATTACTTTTACCTTCATTTTTAAACTCAAATGTACATATACTTTTTAGGGTGCTTTTTGTAATTGTAATAGTTTTTATTTTTTCTGAAAATTTCAGCTCAGGGAATTCAGCAGAATCATTGCCTTTTACATTTTGTAAAGAAGGCAAGATCATTCCGGATACAAATAATTCTTTTCGAAATCTATTTTTATTTATTATTAGTGCTTCCAATTTATCATAAAAGAACCCATAATTACCCTTTTTTTCCGGAATTAATGTTAAAATAATTCTACCCGTTTCTGAAGGTGGAATTTTTCGAGGTTCAGATTTTATTTTTATATAGGAAGGAGTTTTTCTGAAAAGGACAATTAAATAATTTCTACTAGTGTTCTCCACTAAAATAGTGTCTTTTTTGATTGCATTATTATTAACATCTCCAAAGTGTATATTCTCCCATTCAATTTCTATTGTGGATGTTGCTTGGGGGTGTTCTTCTTTTTTGGTATTATTGCCTTTTGGTTTATTAATAATATTGCCTTTGGGTTTATTAATAATTTTGCCTTTTATCCTTAATCTTATCCTTTTTTTAGTAGCATTAGAGTAGATATAAGCGGATTTGCTGAAATTACCCCTTCTATTACGCGGGTTAAAAGTCACTTTAACAAATCCGGTATCAGCGGGTGCAATCTTACCAGTAGACCTACTGGTTACAGTGCATCCTCAAGAAGAAGAGACTCTTTTAACAATTAAGGAATCATCACCTGTATTTGTAAAAACAAATTTATGACTAACTCTTCCATCCTTTTCCTTTATCTCGCCGAAATCATATGTTTCTTCTTTTAAAGATATTTGAGGTTCGGCAGAAAGAAATGATACGATAAAAATTGCGAACAGTAAAATGATAACTGATTTTCTCATAGATTTTTCCTTAAAATTAATTTATAAAACAAGTGAAAATATGCTTCCTATTAATGTCAAATAATTTAGAAAAAACTAATTGCGCAATCTAGAATTTCGCTAATTAACAAGAATTTTAATATCTCATAATAAACATTGATTGAAACAACAGTTTTTTCCTAATACATAATTAAAATAATTTATGTTACCTGATAATTAGTATTTTTTTTGTGCCAGAATTATTTCCGTTTATCGAGAGTTGGAATAAATAAATGCCGGAAGGCAAAATATTACCGTTGTTATCTGTTCCCTTCCAGTTACAATTTACAATATCTTCTTTATGATAAAAGTCATCAATTAATTGAGATATATATTGTCCTTTGACATTATATACTTTTAGTTTGAGATTCCCTGTTTCAGGAGTTATGATTGTTAATGATGCGTTATCGGTGTATGTACCAAAAGGGTTTGGATGAATTTTTATAATATCTTTTTGATATGAATTATTTTCATTATCCGCAGCAAGCAGCTGTATATTTGCTGAACCATAAAACGTCGGTTCGATTATGTCAAATAAATCTGTTGTCCATAAAGTGGTTGAACTCTGCCATTCAATTTCAGAATAACTATTATGATTTTCAATTGTCCAATTAAAAGTACCAAGGCATTCTTTTTGATTTAAGGATAAAAACCAGTCATCACCACCATTTTGGGAATATTCAATTCCAATAATGATTTTATCCTGTAAATTACTAATATTAATTTCGTAATTCTCGTTATCAACCAGATTAGAATTTAAATTTTCAAGCCAGGGGTTATCAGAAAAGGCTTCACCGTTTTTTGTAAAAATGAAATCTGAGTTACCAAGACCGAGACCATCCCAACTGTCTGTCCTTTTTAATTCAATCTCCATTTTAAATATATCATTATCAGTTCTGGCATCAGCTATTGAGAGATCAATAGATTTTGCAATTAGAGATGACGCTATTAACTGTAAAATTACTATAAGTATGATTGATTTTTTCATATTTAAAATAAGCCCGGCTCTGCATGAAGCAGAACCGGGCAGTTAATATTAGTTAACGTATTTATTTAATAACGATGAGTTTTTTGGTATTAGAGTAGGTACTAGTTTGAAGTCTATAGAAGTAGATACCGCGAGCCATGTTGGATGTATCAAGTTGAGCTCTACCGTTAGAACCTTGTATTGTTTTAACCAGTTTGCCTCGTATATCATATACCTTTATAGTTGCAGCTTGATTGAGAGTAGAACCCTTGAGCTGGTACTTAATTGTAGTATTACCAAAGGAAGGATTGGGAGAAGGAGCAAAGAGTTCGGTTTTGGCAATTATATCCAAGGAACCGTCTCCGTCACTATCACCAGGTGTATAGTTGATAGGTCCGTGATAAGAGTAGGAACCATCAAAATTAACTACTTCCAACCAGTAATAATATGGTACCTTCGTATTAGCATCTATATCTTCAAATAGATAGTTGCGAGGTTCGGAAGAGTTACCTGCACCTGAAATAAGAACTACATTAATCCTGGTTTCGGGAGCAGAATGATCATCTGAACGATAAATATTAAAACCAGCAACATCTGTCTCCGTGGCAGTAGACCAGTGAATTTGAATATTATTTTTACTCTCACTAAAGACTGCAGTAAAGGAGTTGAGTTCTACAGGTAGTGTTATATCTCCATCTCCATACGTGGTGTACTCCACATTGTCAAACAGTCCAGCAGTCCAAACAGTAGTAGAGGACTCCCAGGTTATATTCGATTCTTGGGCAAAGTCAGCAATCTCCCAGGAAAAGGTGCAAAGTGTATAATCTTTATTAAGATCAAGTAACCAGTCATCACCCGTTTGAGCACCATCATAGTTCAGGTATACACCTACTTTTGAACTGGTCTTAGAAACGGATAAATTATATCTGTCACTGCCAGTAATATTGGAGTTTATATTATCAAGAGTAGGATCAATATCAAAGGCATCGGAATTGTATGTAAAGAAGAAGTCAGAGTTACCAATGGCAGCTCCATCCCAATCGTTGGTACGGGTAATTACGATTTCCATTTTGTAGTAATCACCTTCTACACGTGGATTGGATATTTCAAGATCAATGGTCTTGGCTTTTGTATTGGTACTGATATTGGAAACAAATTCATCCAGGTCGGGGTTAGCATTACCTTTACCTTTGCTAGCTGCGGGCACGGATGAAAATTCACCTCTGTTGTTATATGACTGCATTGCATCCACCAGAGAAACAAATCCATCCAGGGTAACATCATATATATTGTATCCAGGAGGATCTATTCTATGATTATAGATCTCCATTGCATCTATCAGAGAGGCTAGTTCGTCTTCATTCACATCTCCGTCGTACATACCATAAGCAGTACCCTGAAGCTGTTTAGCACCGCTTCCGTCACCAACATAAATATTACCAGCAGCAGTTAGATTGATATTTGTAGCAGAACTCTGGAAGTCACCGAACTGGTGTGTATTGGCAGTTATGAGATCAAGATGGTTTCTGTGATGAATAACGAGGTAGTAATTTTGATCAGTAGTATAGTAGAATGGGAGGCTATAGTTTCCTTGAGTATCAACAATCATACCGTTATCCAGCACGAAGGCATCAGTTTCTTTCACGGTTTGTCCGCTTATAGATTCACGTAGCTCTACATATATCCAGTCAATGATTGTGCGATCAGGAATAGAGGGTAAAGAACCAATATCATTTCCTGTATAAGGTGATTCAGGCGGTACAGTCGTACCATTCGTCATAACACCATTATCATAAGGACCTTCCAACAACAGTTCAATATTAGCATAGGCAGGTAAGTTGTCTGCTGCAGCTACGCCACCGAGGTATTGCCAGTTAGATTGTGTACCTGCTTTAGCTGTAATATTTTCATAACTAATATGGTCTTTACCAAAATCTACTTTAGCATTGGGATTATAAACAGAAGCCATACGATAGTCGTATTCTACGTCACTGGCAGGAGAGTTGAGGAGGGCAGTTCTTTGGTTATTGCCACTTGAGTCATCATAACAGGCAACAGAAGCCAGGAATTGCCAGTCTTCAGTAGCAGTTGTATCTGCATCTCTTTCTACTACATAGTAGCTAACACCATGGCTTGGATCTTTAAGATCTGTGTAGAAAGGATCATCTACTGACATTGTGTAACATATTTCTATCCAGCCACCATTATCTTCAGGATCAGTTAATTCGGGTACACCCGTTCCGGGTTCTGTGCAGCTTGTGGGAGGTGCGGGAGGATTAAGATCTTGAATTGTAATTGGAGCCAGAGTTCCGGTAAGTCCTGTTCCCGGATAGAGCAACTCACTAGCGGTTATAGCCAGGTCAGTAAGGGGTTCTGAACAGATACCACCGTTAGATGAATAGTAGGTTCCATTAATTATCTGGGGACTTTGTGGTAAATCTGTATACGACTCGTAGTTGGATGAGAATGCTATATTTGTGGAAGTATCAGAAACAACCACCTGATTCACATCAACCGCAGATACTGCAATATCAAAGGGCTCATCCACATAAGGACTGTCCGGAGTTATATCTATGGCCAGTTCTACTGCGTCTGCTTTCTGCATATGTATGGTAACATCATTGGCATAATCAGTACCATTAATTCCCATCAATTTTCCGTAGAAAACATAGTTGTCAAGAGGATAGTCACCATCAATTTGCGGATAAGCATCATCTTTAGCATTCAG
>JAGXLO010000094.1 GCA_018334695.1 Candidatus Cloacimonadota bacterium | reverse complement strand
CACAAAAAAAATATATATTTGAGCCCGATTATGCTGTACCACCGGGTGTAACTATCGAAGACACAATAGAAGCCATGAATATGAGCAAAAAGGAATTTGCTATAAGGTTGGATATTACTCCTCAATCACTAAACAGGATATTAAAAGGTGAGCAACCTCTTACTTACGAAACTGCTAATAAATTGGAAAAGGTTACCGGTACACCTGCAAGATTTTGGAATAATCGAGAAGCAAAGTATCGTGAACAATTAATAAAATTAGAGGAAAGAGCAAAGCTTGAACAGAAAAAAGATTGGTTAAGTAAAATACCTTTAAAGGAGTTAATTTCAAGGGGATATATTCCGGAATATGAGAATGTTTTAGAAACCTTTGAATCAGTTTTATCGTTTTTTGCTGTAAGTAATATAAAAGCATGGGAAGATATTTGGTTACATCCCAAAATTGCCACTCGACGTTCCGAGTGTTATGAAACAGATCCATATAACGCGGCTACCTGGATTAGAATGGGTGAAATTGAAGCAGCAAAGATTAATTGTGAAAATTTTGATAAAAATTTATTTAAAGAGAATTTAAAAAAAATAAGTAGACTAACTAAGGAAAAACCTGAAATATTTTCAGAAAAAATGATTGGATTGTGTGCAGAAGCCGGGGTAGCATTAGTTTTTATGCCAAAAATGAATAGAGTTCCTTGGAATGGGGCTACTAAATGGATTGGCAAAGATAAGGTTATGATAATTGTAAATCTCAGAGGAAAGAGAGAGGATAAATTTTGGTTTTCATTTTTTCATGAGGCTGCTCATGTTTTGGAACACAAAAAAAAATTAACTTATATACACAGAGAAGATGATTCCAATAAAGATGATAGCGAAAAATCTGCTGATAAATTTGCAGAAAATATTCTAATTCCTGTAAAATACATAGAACAAATAAAAACTGTTAAAAATAATCTGCAAATTATTAAATTAGCTAATAAACTAAATATATCTCCAGGTATTGTTGCCGGTCGATATCAATATATTACAAAAAAATGGAATTTTTATAACGATTTGATAAAACATTTTGACTGGGCTTAAACGGAAGGTCTTCTAAATTTCTTGACACTCATTAGTTAGAACCAAAAAAACATAGACTCGAACTAAATTCGAAGGAGTTAAAATGATAAATAAGCAAAGTGTAAGAGTAATTGCCGGCTTTTTATTGATTGCATTCGTTATAATCGGGTGTGAAATGAAAGAAAAAGCAGACAAATCCCCTGTTCTGGCAAAATGGGATGGCGGGCAAATTACAGAAAACGATTTGGAACAAAAATTGAAAACCATTCCCTCCTTTTATCGTCCCCAAGGCGGCTTTACTACAGAACAAAAGAAGCAATTTTTGGAGCAGTATGCCGTGGAGGAGATGTTTTATGATGAAGCAAAAGCTCAGGGTGTAGATACTCTTGCCAGTATAAAAGATGAATATCTGCAGGCAGCAGAAGGTGTAGTTCTGGATGTTTATAGACAAGATATGATCGACAACAAAGTTAAGTTATCCGATAAAAATTTAAAAGAATTTTATGAGGAAAAAAAGGACAAATATTTTAGCATATCTCCCCAAGCCAATATTCTGTATATTCAAACAGAAAAACTCGAAACTGCCCAAAAAGCCAGACAAGAGCTGGACCAGGGTAAAGAATTCTCAGAAATTGTAGAAAAATATGCTACTGATGATTTTGTAAAAAGAAGAAAGGGAAAGATTAATAATGTTCATCCCGGAGACAGAATTCCCGGTGTTGGCAGTTTTCCCGAGTTGAATGAGATGATTTTTTCTGCTCAGATTGATCAAATTAATGGTCCAGTGGAAATGGGAGACAAATATCATGTATATAAGGTAGTAGAAAAAAATGAACGTAAATATAAGCCTTATCCAGAAGTGAAAAAGCAGGTTGAAAACTTTGCTAAAAATGAAAAAAGACAACAAATTGAAGAAGATCTTGTAGATAAATTATTTGAAAAATACAATGTTACGGTAGATACTACTCTACTGGAAGGTGTGGATATGGCAAAAGCTGATACATTAGAATCTTACGGAGCTCAGCTTTTAATCTCATCTTCCAATCCCGAAATTGAATATACTCTCAAAGATCTGGCAGAAGATATTAAGAGTTTATCCGGAAGAGCTCGACAGCGTTATACTAATTTGCGTGGCAAAAAGATGTTTGTGAATAGAAAAGCCCTAGACCTGGTCATGTTTGAGGATGCTCTGGAAAAAGGCTATGAAGATAATCCTAAAATACAGAATAAATTGCATAGAGCCAGGATGGTACCGATCCTGCGTGAATATTATAAACGTTTTGTGGTAGATAGTGTGAAAATTTCGGATGAAGAAATTGAAAATCTGTACGAAGAAATAAAGGAGAAAGAATACTCCGTACGCCCCATGGCAAAAATCCGGCAGTTCGTCTGCCCGGATAAAGAAACCGCAGAATACTTGCTCCATCGTGCTAAAAAAGCAACCAGTAAGGATGAACTAGCAGAATTGGTTCAGGAATACTGCACAAAAACAGACAGAGATGGTGTGGTTAGCCCAATTTATGAAGAAGGCACTATTCCCGGTCATGGACGTGACTCAATATTTAATGCTCAGATATTTAAAACCGAAGAAGGTGAGTTCAGTGAAATATTTCAGGACAAAGAAGGTAACTACATGTTCCTAAAAGTTATTGATCACACGCCTAAATCTTATACTCCTCTGGAAGATGTACAGGATATGGTAAGAGAGAAGATTGATAAGAAAAAACAGAAGCAGCGTTTTGAAGAATTGAAAGAGCGGATAAAGGAAAAATATAATCTTCAGGTAATGGCAGATAAATTGGAAAAGAAGCACCCGGTTGATACATTATTCTCCAAAGCAGACAAAGCAGTTGCTGATCAGAAATTCCATCGTGCTCTAAATTATTATGATCAAATTATCAAATATTATTCTGATGGTAAAAACGACTATAGAGCTAGGTTCATGAAAGGCTTTATTTATGCCGAGAATTTGAATCAACCCAAGAAAGCAGTTAGGTTATTTAATGAAGTACTTGAATATCCCGAGTATCCTGATGTACCCAAAGAAGATTGCGCTTTACACGAATCTGCCCGCTATATGATTGATGAAATTGAAGGTAAATCAAATCTGTTGGAAAAAATAGAAGGTATGCCGGCTGATTCTATGCAAGAAGAAGAGGAAGCGACGCAACAATAAATCAAGAGTATAAATAAATTATTAAGCGGATTGGTATTTATCAATCCGCTTTTTTTATACAGACTATAGTTTTAGGTTTAGCTTAAATACAATCTTCTTTAATAAGAATTTTCCCAATTTCTTGCAAAAAAGTTTCATCATCTTCGCCAAAGGGTGACTTTTTGTGGGAATCAATATCAATCTCTCCTACAAATTTTCCTTCTTTGATTATAGGTACCACTATCTCTGATTTTACATCTATACTGCAGGCAAGGTAATTTTCCTCCTGTCTTACATCCTGGATAATCATAGTCTTCTTTTTACTGGCTACCTGTCCGCAAACCCCCTTGCCAAAAGGTATCTCTGTATGATCTGTAGGGGCACCGTTAAAGGGTCCCAGCTCCAATAATTCCGGTATTTTTTCGGAAACCAGATAAAAACCCACCCAATCGTAGTCTTCTATCTTCTCTTTTAAAGTATCACATATATACTGCAGGCATTGCCTTTTGGCTTCCGGCGCATTTTTTAAATCAGATTCAATTTCCTGTAAAATTGATTTGTATAGTTCATTCATTTGTTTGTTCCTTTCTATATTTTTTTGTTCACGAATACACACGGAAAGAAAATGATTAATAGATTGGCAATTATTATAGAAATTATTTTCACTTATGAATTATTCTATCTAAACAAATCTTCGCAAATCCACGAACTAAATTTATTAATAGCAACTAATAAAACCGAACAAGAGCTAGCAAACTTACTATTTTTGTACGCTATTGTTCGATACAGATCGTTGCTTATAAGACAACCCCAAACTTTGTCATCCTCGAGGATTTTCTCTTTTTGAAAATCCGAAGCATCTGCCAAAAGAAAGGTGTTAATTTTAAATTTTAAATTATCGATATGGATTGATTGGTTTTGGGTGCTGGGCATTTGTAGGAATTTGTTGGTATTTATAGGAATTTATTGGAATTGATTGTTAATTGAATTCAATCTGTTTTAGGATTACAATTTTATAATTCTTGTAACTCCTGACGCGTTACTCGTCACTTTTTTACATCCTAACCCCTGCATCCTGAACCCTGCATCCTGTTCCCTTGCCCACAGTCTCACAGTCCCACAGTCATCTCTTTCTTTGCGTCTTCCCACCTTGGCGGTGTAATTTTTTTCTTTTCCTATTTTTCCCATCAACCTTGTTTTCATAAATTTTATCTGAAATTGAAATTTTTGAAAAATTGTTCTGTTTGAGTGCTTGGTAAAGCACGAGTGTCCGCATTCAGTGAAACACCATTTTAGAACGAAGTGATTAAAATGAGCTGTTGGATTAAGTGAGTCTCTTCGACTTGTCGGAGCAAGGCGAACTAATCCCGAAATGATTTTCGGGGACTAATCCCGATAGCGAAGCGTATCGGGGAGTGCGGACTATAACAATTTTTAATTTCAATGAAGTCATAAAATATGAAAACGTTAGGTTCGGGTGCCCTTTCTTTTTTTGCTTGCGTTTTTTCTTTGGGCAAGCAAAGAAAAAATGAAGAAAGAACATTCTATAAAAAGTCCCTAAGGGACTATGCTTAATTGGTTATTTCAAATGCCAAAAGCTGAAGCTTGCGGTTAATGAGCAGCTTTTTTTGTTGTATTTTAACTACCTTATTTATCGCTTCCAGCGAATGAACCTGTCGTTAGACCATGAACATAGGGTAAAAACCCTATGCTAATTTATTTATCCCCTTCGGGGAAAAAACATTGTGTTTTTTAAAATTTATTATGTATTCAACTTCTTTTGTTTTACCTTTCATCTTTACATTTTTATCTTTTTACTTTTCTTTTCACTTCTTTTTTTCTCTTTTTTTTCACTAAACTCTAACCCGTGTCATCCGTTTTCCGACCTCCGTCCCCTGTATCCTGAATCCTCTCTTCTCACAGTCACATAGTCCCACAGTCATTTCTTTCTTATTACCTCTAACTTCTCACTTAATATCGTTATTTTTAGTCTTTAATATCCTGGAATCAGAGTACTTTTGCAGAGCTATACCGCTAATAATAAAGATCAAGCCGATAAAAGTAGCTAGTAGAATTTCTTCTCCAATTACAATATTAACGACGACCAAAGATAAGAAGGGAGTGATATAAATAAAGTTTGAAATTTTGGCAGTAGTCTCCGAAAGTTGTAACGCTTTTAACCAGATGACAAAGGTTACTCCCATCTCAAAAAATCCTACATAGGCAGAACCGATTATCCCTTCCCAATTATGAGCAACTATCTGCAAAACATCGATCTTGTAGAAAATACTGAATATGAGCATAAAAATAAAACCAAAGAGAAAATTTAGAAATAATTTTACCACCTTATCTCGTTTGTCCTTTATATTGAATATCCAGAATAAAGCCCAGATAACAGCACTAAAAACCGGCAGGAAATCAGCAGCCAAATTTGAGAATTGTAAATTTGCCAGACTTCCCTTGGTGGCTATGATTACAGCTCCTATAAAACTGATAAAAATGGAAACTATACTAATGATACTGATTTTTTGCTTGAGGATCGGGATAGAGAGCAATACCAGCATGATAGGCCATGTGTAATTAAGGGTGATCGCTTCCTGAGCCGGTAAGATCGAATAACTCTTAAAAAGTATGAGGTAATAAAAAAAAGGATTTAAAAATCCCATTGCTATAGAATGTAATATTTCTCGCGAGGAGCTTTGTAAAACTAGTTTGAATTTTCCTTGAATATTTAAAATTATAAACAACAATACCAGGGAGAAGAAGGATGAAAAAAACAGAAGTTCATAGAAATTCAGGTAGCGTAGTGAAATTTTGAAGGCGGATGCTACAGTTGACCAGAGAGCTACAGTAAGAATTGCCAGCAGATAGGCAAGATTTTGTTTTTTCATAAAAAGTGAGTTATAACTAAAACTGATTTATTTCTTTCTGAGTAAGATAACGCCAATAGCCTTCCGGAAGATTTCCTAGTTTTACTTTTCCTATACGTACCCTTTTTAAGTCAACTACGGAAGACCCAACATGTTTTATCATTCTGCGGATTTGTCGTTTTTTACCTTCAGAAAGATAAAATTTTAGTTTCGTAAGATCCTGCGATTTATTATATCCACGCAAGAAAACTCTTGTGGGCTGTGTGGTAAAATCATTTAATTCTACGCCACTTCTCAGTTGTTTTACAGCAGCTTGTGAAATCCTCCCTTTTACTTGCACATAGTAAATTTTTGTTATTTTTTTGCTGGGATGAATGATTCTGTTAGCCCATTTGCCATTGTTAGTAAAGAACAGCATACCTCTTGAATTCTTATCTAATCTGCCTACGGGAAAAATCCTTAGAGAAAATTCGGGCAGAAGTTCAAATACAGTTTTACGATTAAAAGGATCATCGGCTGTTACAATATAGCCCGGAGGCTTGTTAAGCATTATGTAAACTTCCTTTTCTGGTAAAGAAAGTCTTTTGCCTTTGTATGTTACTGTGTCTTTGTCCGGATCCACTTTTGTCGCTAATTTAGTAATGGTTTTTCCGTTTACCTTAATTTTTCCATCCAGCACAAGCTGTTCTACAGAACGGCGCGAACCCAAGCCGGCTTTAGCTAAAAACTTATTAATTCGCATTTATGGCTCTTAATCTTACCACTGTTCCAGTGTATTAGTTAAAATCTGATCTGCCAGGTCTTTTACTATTTCGATTCTGGCTTCTTCTTCAGAATATATCTCTACTCCTTGTCCAGTATTATTCGCATCTGCTTCGTTGTAAAGTTGCTGTAAGCTCAAGTTTTTGTTCTCCCAGATGGTTTCATCCTTCACCATATCCTGTATTTTAATGGAAAACACAACAGTTATTCGCCATTGCAGCGGATTTTCTTGTTCATCATAAGCATAGACTTCTCTCTTATAAGAGCGCACAGTTCCTGTAACTTCTATATCAGCATTATCACCTTTTACTTCCAGTCTATCATCATCTATAATTTCTTGAATAAGATATTCTTCTGTCAAATCGGGCATTTCATATTCTTCGGAATTATTAGCAAATTCTGTTATCATAATAGATTCCAGATGGGGATTGGACCTTGTATAAAAATTGTAGGCACCGCAGGCAGTTATTGATATTGCGATAAATAATAGTAATATTTTTTTCATAAAAAACTCCAGATGTTCTGAAAGCTATGCTGTTTTAAAATGTCAAGATTAATGAAAAAAGGATTGTGAGGGCATACTTTCTCATAAATAAACTCTCTCAAATAAAAATTGTTTAAAAGATGGATGTAATTTTTTCATTTTCCCTGAAATACTTCAGGATTTCGCTTCGCTCATCAGAGTGACAATATTGTTTTAAGATCAATGAAAGCTCATTTCAGGTAAGATAATACATTAAGGTTACTCGTCACTTTTTCACTTCCTGACCTCTAAATCCTGCGGCCTGCATCCCGCATCCTAATTACTACCTGCTCCTTACTTCTTACTACTTCCTTCCTGACGTCTTTCTGCCTTTGCGGTGATTTCCTCTAATTTATCGCTTTCAGCGAATGAATCCACTTCGTCCTTTCTCACAGACGCATAGTCATACGGTCTTCCCCTCCTTCTATCCTCGCGTCTTTCTGTCTTTGCTGTGACTACCCTTTTCCCTTCTACCTAACCTTCACCATCTTCCTCACCACTGCATTGTTATTGTATTCCAGCTTATAGAAATACGTTCCGGGAGCCACTTCTCTGCCACGGATGTCCTTACCGTCCCAGTTAACTTTTGTCTTAAAACTAAAATTATTAGCTCTACCTTCGTATCTGCGTACTAACTGTCCTTTTGTATTGTAAATTGATAAACTATAATTTTCTACTCTCTCGTAATCAGAAGTTATGAATAATATTTCAGTGCTGTTTTTAAAAGGATTGGGCTTGTTTTGAAAAAGATAAAGCTTATTAACAAAGTTAGTGTCAGGATCTTCTCCTACTGCTTCGGGGATGTATTCGTAAGCTCCTATATCCACTCTGCCGTTGTAGATTCGAGGATTTCCTGCTAAGTCCGTAGCAGGAAGATTTAAGCCGGTAGTATCAGGTGTGCCTGCATCTATGCAGGGTGAGCCTTCACTCAGCTGATAGCTAAATGGATCTCCCCCCACAAATAAGGGATCCTGGTCTATGTTACCTTCTCCCCAGTTTAATGTACC
>JAGXLO010000093.1 GCA_018334695.1 Candidatus Cloacimonadota bacterium | reverse complement strand
GACCTGGTGGATTCGAAGCATTTGCCAGAAGAATTGTCGGAAGTGGACTTGTTGATCTTTTTATTAAAGGTGGTTGGGTTATGTGGCCTATGTTAATTATTGTTATCTGGGCTCTTGCAACTGCTATCTGGAAAGCAATTTCCCTTAGATATGCAAAAATATCTGTATATGACTTTCTGGATAAAGTGATGCCTCTTGTAAAAGAGAAAAAATTCGATGAAGCAGCAGAACTTTGTGCAAAAACCCGTGGCCCCGTTGCCAATGTTTTACATGCCGGAATTCTTAAAGCAGACCAGGATATCGAAGATGTAGAAAAAGCTGTAGAAAATGCCGGAATTCTTGAGATGTCATATCTTGAGAAAGGACTTGTAGCACTTGCAACCACAATTAATGTTGCACCCATGTTAGGTTTCTTGGGAACAGTTGTAGGAATGATACAGGCATTTGAAGCTATTGCCGCAGCAGGTGAAGTGGAACCCACAATTGTTGCTAGTGGTATTTCCGTAGCTCTGGTTACTACCGCCTCCGGACTGGCAGTCGCTATTCCGATTCAATTATTCAACAACTTCTTTGTTTCAATCATTGATGGATTGATTATCGATATGCAAAAAGGTTCCGAAGAATTAACAGAAACCTTACTGGAGATGAAATAACTGAAATTTTTAAATTGAGAGTAAAATGAATCTAAATAAAGAGAAAAAAGTTAGAAAAAAAGCTAAGATACCAACTGCATCAATGGCTGATGTAGCTTTCATATTGCTTTTTTTCTTTCTCGTTACTACAAAATTCGATACAAAAAAAGGTTTGGGACTGGTGCTTCCTCCTTATGCTGAATCAGGTGGCAAGAAAGTAAAATTAAAAGAAGAAAATGTCACAAAGATAAAAGTTAATGCTCGCGGTGAAGTAGCTGTTGATGATAAACTTACTCCGATAGGTCAGCTGGAAAGTATGGTGAGAAGCAGAATCCAAAAAAACCCAAAGATGGTTTTCGTCCTGGAAGCAGATAGACGGTGTCAATATAATATGATGGTGAGAGCACTTGATAAATTGCTATTGGCAGGCGCCCAGACCGTTTCTCTCTCTACACGCTAAAGAGGTGCTATGGCAAATATTGAAAGAAAAACAAGAGTAGCTACAGAAATTCCCAATGCTTCTATGTCTGATATTGCATTTATTCTATTAATATTCTTTATGGTATCCACCACATTTGTAAAAGAAAAAGGATTGGATGTTACACTTCCCAAAGCTAAAGCAATACAAAAAATCAATAGACAAAATGCGGCGACTATTTATGTAAATAGAGCCAGTACTATATCTATTGATGATTTTGCAGTTAGTGTAGACCAAGTAAAACCGATTATGCAAAATAAGGTTGCAGAAAATCCCTCTATTGTAACATGCTTTAGAACTGATGCAAGTACAGATTATGGAATAATGGTTGATATTATGAATGAATTGAAAAAGGCAGAAGCGTTGCGAGTATCTTTTGAGGCTAAACAAATCAGATAAGGATGTAGTGTAACTTATAATATAAGAAAATAGGTTTAATGATGAAAAATAAACCAGAACATAAATTTTTAGATTGGAAAGAAGAAACAGGCTTAATGTATGATAAGTCATTAAGCTTTGCTATATTGATTTTACTTTTTGCTTTTATTGTTTTTCCCAAAATAGAGGTTAAACCCTATGAACATAAGGCAAAAGTAATTCAAACCATAGAAACTCCGCCAGAAATCAAGAAGAAAATCAAACCTCCCAAAGAAGTTAAACCTGTTATTCCACTTACCGTGGAAGAAACTTCCAGTATGGCTGAAGATGAAGATGTAGAAGAAGTAGAAACAATAGGTCCCACCACACTCGATTTGCAGAAGCCCCCACCAGCACAAAGAAAAGGTACTACTCCCAAATTTGTTGTACACGACTCCGAACCTATTCCGCTTCCGGGTAATCCTAAACCCAAATATACAGATTTTGCCCGTCAAAGTGGTCTGGAGGGAACTGTAATTTTAAGAGCAGAAGTTTTTGAAGATGGTACTGTAGGAGCTGTAGAAATTGTAAAAAGTCTGCAAAGCGGAGAAGGTGGATTAGACCAGCAAGCAATAAAAGCTGTTAAACAATGGAAGTTTATACCCGCAAAAAACCAGGGTAAACCTGTTGCAGTTTGGGTGACCTTTCCTGTTACTTTTGAATTATAATAAATGTTTTAAAACGTAGAAATAAATAATACTGGAGGTGCAATGCACTTAAATAAAAGAATATTCATAAGTTTTTTGTTGATAATGATTTTTTGTTTATCTTCGGTGCTGCTTTCCCGTTCAGCCGTGGAAAGCTCCGGAAATAAACGATTAGATATATTCCATTATCATAATGTTGGAAATATATGGTTACGTATTAGTAACTATGGTTTTTTTGGTTCTGGAGATGATGTGGTTCCCCAATATCCATCCCTTGAATATCCAGGAGGTTCGGGTATTGATTATCTGTACCAGGGTGCTTTATGGTTTGGTGCTAAGAAGTATAAAAGAAATGATTTTGGTCAGAAACTTTACTGGCAAGATCCTAATCAAGAAGAAACACCGGGTACAGAACCTGCTGGTTTTGGGCCTGTAATAGATACTCTGGTTTCAGCTGGATTCGACGGTGATGCTGATATGTATGAATTCTTACCCGCCTATAATGAACTGGAAGAACATGCTTTAGGCCCACAATACGATAGATTCCAATTGCAAGATAAGGTAGTATCTGCTTCAATTCGAAATCAAAAGGCTGGTGTTGACGACGATGGTGATGGATTAATAGATGAAGATCCAGCTGGCTTTCAATTTCCTTATCGTTCTGTTGAAAATATGCCTACACAGTTTCAAACTTTTGAACCCAATAATAATGAATTCCGAGGACCAGTGGACAGAACTATTGCTAATATAGAAGAAATTGCCAGTAACGAAGATATATGGTTCCCATTTGGCTTTTTGGATCTTGGTTATCAAGATCCTGATAGCCTCTACAATTTTGCTCAACCTCAAGATGACGATGGTGATGGTCTGGTAGACGAAGATGGCTATCCTACTTCAGAACAGGATTTCTTAGGATATTATTATGATTATAGTCCTTTTGGAACCCCTGGTTCACGCTGGTGGGGCGGATGGAACTTTGGTCAGGAACATACACCCCTAAATATTCGAGTTAGACAGGCAAGTTTTCAGTGGAGTTATGAATATATCAAGAACCTAGTTTATTTAGAATTTGATATAACAAATATGAATCCTCAAGATACTCTCTATGACTGTGCAATGGGGATATATATGGATAGTGATGTTGGCCCTCAATCCTGGTCTTCCGAAAAAGCTTCTGATGATGTTAGTAGTTATGTTTCAGGTGAAGGCTATGAATTTGCTTATACATATGATGCTGATAAGGATGGGGGATTATCCTCAGGTTACGTAGGCTGCCGTGTTTGTACTCCGGACCCGGAACAACTAGAATTTGCCTGCTGGACCTGGACAGTTGGAAACGGACCTCGAGATGAAGATCCTAATAAGGATAGAAATGAAAAATATTGGCTTATGACCCATAATTCCAATCCTTTTGATGATAAATTCACCTCTTTAAAGGAATATCCCGAAACACAAATAGGAGATCCATGTGATACTAGATTTATGTTTTCATTTTACGGAGATATGCAAGGATTAGAAGAACCCGGTGATTCTACCTGGAATTTAAAGCCCGGTGAAACTATGAAAATTGTCGCTGCAGTCTTTCCAGGTGAAACTGTAGAAGATTTAAAAAGAACTTCTGTATGGGCAAAAACAATTTATGATTCTGCTCAAACCCTGACAAATGTTGTAAAACCTGATACTTTCATCCATTATCAAGCTCCCGGACCACCCGATATTCCCAATATGTACCTGGAAAATCAAAGTGGTGGAGAGTATGTTGATGTCTATTGGGATAATCGATCAGAATTCACTCTAGACAGGCTGGCAATACAAAAAGAATTTATTGGATATCAAAATAGATGGCCATTTTATCCAAGTTATAGTGACACAATTACTGAAGGAGACCCTGATTATAATGCAAATGCAACGCTGGATCCTCAAACCGGGTTCAGGTTAAGGCACGATTTCCAGGGTTATACATTGTGGAAAGCAGCTCATTCAGGTGAAAAAGATGCTTTTATGAGAGTCGCCAGATGGGATAAGATAGATACACCTCAGGATCTAGCTGATTATAATTCTTGTATGGATCTTCCTATCGATAGTCTGGAAGTTTACTACGGAGGTAATTTGGGTGTAAATACAGGATTGCCTAACGAATTAGTTGTTACAGAATCTAATAATGATTTATATATAAATGATGAAGGTGATACAATCAGATGGACTGATTACTATAGATTAGATGAGCAGTACCAAAGTTCCCAAATTGCTCTGGGTGATACAGTCTATGGAATACCAATTTATGCAGCAGAAATAGATTCATCTATTGATGCTCATGGTATTACAGCTGGTGGTGGTTATACAGCTGAAGAAAACGAAGCTCTATTATTTAAGAATCCTATGATCTCGGATGAGTTATTTCTTGCTTTATATGATGATGCTCTAATTCCACTTGGTCCTGCACCTGATGGTCCTGGCAACGCAGACCATGCTCACTTAGGTCAAAGTCATCCAGGTTTTGATAATTTTAACCAGATGAGAAAGAATAGATTAGCAAGAAAATATTTTAAACATCGTTTAATGTATCCTGAAAGAGGCGTAGAAAATTATATTGCAGTAACTACTTTTGATCGTGGTATTCCATCTCAGAATCTGGGTCCACTTGAATCCGGAAGAGATGAAGATGCAAACATGCAAGTAATTTTCCCCGGTCCTACTGCATCCTCCACATTGGATAACGTATATGTAGTCCCCAATCCATATATTGGGCAGTCAAAATTCGATGGCAGAAGAGAAGAAGATATTAAAGGTGATAGAAGTAAAAGATTATGGTTTGTAAATTTACCCGAAAAATGCACAATTAAAATCTTCACTCTGGCAGGTGACCTTGTAGAAGAGATTAAACATGATGGTCCTACTTCTGTAGATGTAATTAATCCAAGCAAAGCTAGCGAAGCAGGAATTGCAGCTGGAGGAATGCATCCCTGGGATCTTCTTTCCAGGAATAATCAAATTATTGCTCCGGGTGTCTATATCTATTCTGTAAAAGACCATGAAACAAATAAAGTAAAATTAGATAAATTTGTAATTATTAAATAAATTCAAAAGGCAGGTTATAATGTTAAAAAAAGGTATTTTTGCTAAATCCTTAATATTCGTGTTCTCATTAGCAATACTGTTGATATCCAGTCCCACTATTGCTCAAGCAGAAGTTTTTGCCAAAGTCGGTACTGCTGGAATGCAATTCCTCAAAATTGGCGTTGGTGCAAAAGCTCTAGGTATGGGACAAGCTTATACTCCATACGTAAAAGATGCTTCGGCTACTTACTGGAATCCAGCGGGAATAGCTCATATCCAGAATGGCAGCGAACTGTTTTTGCACCATACTGAGTATGTGGCAGATATTGGTTATGAATATGCAAGCTTTGCCTATCCTACTCAATTTGGCACTTTTGCTTTGAGTACTGCTCTTTTGCATATGCCATATATGGATGTAACCGATGATGAAACCTTTGAACCAACCGGAGAAGAATTTACATGTAGTGACCTGGCAGCAACTTTAACATATGCTAATAAACTCACAGATAAATTTGCGATCGGAATTTCTGGTAAGTACTTGCGACAGGACCTTGATGAATTTAATGTAAATGGTTGGTCAATAGATTTGGGTTCTCAATATGACACAGGATGGCGTGAAGTAACAATTGGTATGGCGCTCAGGAATTTTGGACCAGATCTAAAATATAGGGTTGATGAGGATGGTGACGGACTATACGATGAAGATCCTTTTGATCTTCTTGATAATGATCTAGATGGACTTATTGATGAAGATAAAGAAGAATTGTCATTCAGATTACCTATGAACTTTTCCCTTGGTTTGTCTGCTAACCTTTATAAAACTGATATGCAATCATTGTATGGTGTTTTCCAGCTTGACAACTGTGTGGATAGGAAAGAAACTTACAATTTCGGACTTGAATACAATATTAGTAATTTTTCTCTAAGAGCAGGTAAACAGTTTAATTTTGATGCACAAGATTTTAGTTTTGGTGTTGGTTGGAAAGTGGCTACTTCTTTTGCAGTTATAAATATAGATATTGCTTATAGAGATTATGGTGATATGCAAGAAAGCTGGGACGATAAGTTGTTTCCAGGTCCTAAAGAGACTTCATTGATATTGGGCTTTTAAAAAATTTGTTAATGTTAATAATAAAATTAAAAATGTGTTAACCAAAAAAAGCGTTAATTTTATATCTAATAATATAAGATTTACGTAAAGGAGAAAAGATGAAAAAACTCTTCTTATTAATTTCGATTGGTGTACTGTGTTTCTCTTTAGCTTTTGCTCATAATGACTTTATGAAAAAAAGCGGAAATGAAGCAGTGCCTGTAAATAATGCTAATTTAGAAAATATTTCTCATAAGAAAATTAATTTTGCCCTTCCTGATTGGGAATGGGTAACTCAACCCTACTCAATTATGACTAGCTGGTATGATTATATGCCGAGCAGTTATGAAAGTTATCCCTTACGCCTTCAGCACAATGATGATGGTGGCTTGTATTACACTTGGCATGGCACTCCTGATGATGGTGCCACTACAAACCGAAGACAGTATTGGGCTTACATCAACGCTGCTGATGGTTCACTCGTTGACTGGGGTACCATCTCTACACAAGATGTCTGGCAGGGTTATGGCTCTATTGAAACACATCCTGAATCCGGCGCTGGAATCGCCACATGGCATCAAGACGATGCAACCCTTGGCTATGGAACTACTATGACTTATGATAGTTATATTTTTAATACTCCCGGTTTCTGGGCTTCATATCTGTTTATACCTCCGGAAGATGATGAATACATATGGCCCTATGTATGGGTTGGTCCTTCCCCTGAATCAGGTCATGTAAGAGTATATCAAACTGCAAAGAATTATGAAGACAGTCCTTTTGGAAATCCCTGTGAAGATACCAGAATTTTGTACTGTGATGTAGAAAATACAGCTGATCCCTCCGTCCTTTCTGATCTATTAGATCAAGCAAATTGGACAAAAACAACTCCTATGTATTATTGGAGAGAAAAAGATTGCAGACCACAATCACAATGCTTCGCTATTGATCCTAATCAACCTGGTCATGTAGCACTTACTGGATTTGCTACCTGGTTATCAGGAGACCAAGGAGATATGCCTATTAACGAAGGTACCTGGGTTTGGGAATCATTTGATTATGGTACAACCTGGGATCAGGCTAACCTGCACGGAACCCCCAATGTCGATCAATACTTCTATCGCGTAGATAATATTCCTGGTTTTATAGTAGATGATGAAGTTGCAGATGATCTTGGTGTAACTGCTGGTGGCTGGCACAACTCAGCCCGTTTTGATGGTGAAGGAAATCTTCACTGGAACTATCTGCAACAATATGGACATTACTCAGTTAACCAGGGTGGCGGTATTTACTGGCCAAATTTCATGCCTCCTGCAGAAGCAGTTTGGGATGGAAGTACTTGGACTTATGATGAAGTTCCCGAGATGCCAGGAGTTGATCCTCTTTCCGGACATTCAGTTCCCTGGGAGATAGTTGGTAGTGATACACTACTATACCCGAATGTTGCCTGGAGTACTTATGAAGATGAATTGTTCCACGAAAATACAATGAAAAATGCTGTTAATGTTGATAATGGTTGGATGGTCCAGATGTGGGCTGATGGAAGTTATATTACACTAAACGCTCTGGGAGAACCCGGATATGAAGATTATGCTACCCACCCAATTATTTATCTCTCTGCTTCCAATGATAATGGAGAAACCTGGTCAGAACCTATTGAAGTAACCGATATATATTCCTCAGAAGTTGATTTTATGGAGCAGATTACAGTTTATCCATATCTATGTAATAAAATTGAAGACCTTGGTTATGGCTGGGGTCAAGTCCATTTTGGCTATTACGATGACAATTCATTTGGTTCATTCATTCAAGGTGCCGGACAAAATAATGGTGGTCAGATAATGTATGGCTCTCTCAAGATTGATTTTGTTGGTATGGTTCCTGGTGTTGACAATCCCCATAATGTTGATGTTTCATCTGTCGAATTGCAAAATAGTCCTAACCCCTTTAATGGTTCCACCACAATATCATTCAATGCTCCCCAAGAACTTAGAAACGTAGAAGTAAAAATTTATAATACAAAAGGTCAACTTGTTAGAACTCTTACTCCCGGAAATAATAATGAAGTAACCTGGAATGGTAAAGATTCTAATAATAATAATGTATCCAATGG
>JAGXLO010000092.1 GCA_018334695.1 Candidatus Cloacimonadota bacterium | reverse complement strand
TATTCATCCAATCTCCCAAATTATTATAAAAATTGCTTCATGTTATTTAAATACTTTTGGCTTATTGTATTCAATTTTTGTAAGAGAAATTCTGGTATTTTAAAATATCTTCGCAGCGGCGTGGGTATAACATTTTAACTTTTTTACATCTTTTTTCAAACTTTTTTTCATAAGATTTTTATTAAATTTTATGATAAAAAACATATAAATTAAATCTTAAAAAGTTTCTCCCCCACTAATCTCAAAATTGCTGTCATCTTTACAAAACCCAAAATCTAATCTTAAGTTGAATCGGTCTTCCAGGAAAACAGAAAATCTTAATCCTGCTCCATAAGAACATCGCATATCATTCAATCTAAAATCATTTATCTGAGCAGCGGTCTGACCGGTATCAAGGAACAAAACAAAACCAATTCTTTCAAAAAATTTACTGGTCCAGGGAAAAACACGATATTCAGCACGAAGATTAACTAATTTCTGATCAATAAATCTTGTATCATTATAGGCACGCATATACATACCCAAATGCGGCATCTTCTGGAAAGGGGCGTTACGGTCTGTGAGTATGGTGCGTGCAGTTAAAGCAAGAACTTGTTTACTGTTAAATGAGAAAAATTTACTTCCAATTAAATCAAATTGTAAAAAATTATAATCGCTTCCCATGGCTTTGCTATAGCCTTTGAAGGACAAATCCAGTAAGGAACCATTTGTGGGATATGATGTAGATGAGCGGCTGTCATAAACCAGACCAGTTCCCAGACCCACTAACTGATAATCCTCGCTACCCAAGATTTTCTTTTTTTCCAGATCTCCCCCCTCCTCGGTTTTTACTAAACGGGAGTGGAAATATTCCCCCAAAGCCAAAATATGCCAATTGTTTTTGATTCTTCTCTTCAAACGTAAATCAAAATTAATTTTTTGCGGTGTGTATTCTTCGGGTTCTTTATCAAATATTTTATTACCAACACCATAAAATTCCGAAGGCCAATAGTCATAATCAAATTTGCTTTCAAGTTGGTACTTACCATCTCTGGAATATAGCGAGGGTATAAATCGAAATGCAAATTGTTTTTTGGCACTATAAACTACATTTGCTGTTATATTTTGCCTGGTAATTTCCGGGGGATAATCTTTGAACTGGAAGCGAAAATAGCTAATAATACCAGCCATGAATCCAGTTTCATCGGAATAAGAAAACTGGGGATAAAAAGCAAAATTTGTTTCAGTTGCTTTTAATTGGAAATTAAAACTAATAAGTAATATTAGAACTAAAGCTATGCGTTTCAAAGCGTTCCTCCGAGCTAATTTTGAATTATAGATGAGTTTTTTAGGGTAGAGCCTAAAACTGCCAAAACCATTTATCCTTAAAGAAAAAGGCAGGAATCTGAAATCAGCCTACAGACTTAAAATGAATGAAATATTTATCAAAATCCTGCCTAAGTTCTCATTTAACTCTTAATTTTTGAAAATCTATTCTGATTTTTTATGACAGAGCCACCAGTCAAAGCATTCGATTTCACCGGCTTCTTCTTGTTCTTTTCTTTTCTTTATCATCTCTGTATTGGAAGCAGGAGGTACGATTACATGATCATTTACAATCTCGTTTTCGGGCCAGTTAGCTGGCATAGCGACTTTTTTCTCATCAGAGATCTGCAGAGCTTTGACTACTCTTACTACTTCATCCATGTTTCTGCCCAGTTCTTGAGGATAGTACAGTATTGTACGAATTTTAGATTCAGGATCCACTACAAAGACTGCTCTTACTGTATTAGTTCCCTTTCCTGGGTGAATAAGCCCCATAGTTTCTGCTACATTTCCTGTATCGGCAATAATGGGAAATTCAATTTCAACATCCATATTATCTTTTATCCATTCTTCCCACTTCATGTGAGCAAAAACCTGGTCAACACTAAGACCAATAAGTTCACAATTAAGTTCTTTAAATTGATCATATCTTTTCTGAAATGCAACAAATTCTGTGGTACAGACAGGGGTAAAGTCGGCAGGATGGCTAAATAGCACAAACCATTTTCCCTTGAAATGTTCTGGCAATTCCAGCACACCTTTGGTTGTAGCTACTTTCATTTCGGGAAATTTATCTCCCAGAAGTGGCATCGTTTTTCCTTCTTTTTTTTCCATGTTATCTCCTTTTGTCTTGTTAAAGAATATTTTACAACTAAAATATCAAAAGTCAAGATTTGCAAAGTATAACAACGTTTTCTAAATTTGTTATTATTTTCTGTAAAAAACTATGAGAAAAATAAGTCTGCCAAAAAAGCAAAACACATTTTTGACAGCACTGCTAAAGGCTGACTCTGGCGAATTCCGAGAACCATGTAAAATCACCAGGAAAAATAATTGAATATTAATAGAAGAATGGACTCCATAATAATTGAAAGAATAGAAATTCTTAAAAAATTTTCGTTATATGGAGAAAACTTTTAAAAAATACCAAAATAAATCACAGTTATTAATTGGTTAACAAGTATATGGATAACCTGCAAGTGTTTATAAAGCAGCTTTTTTCTTTTGCCAGAGAGTCCTTGCTAAAGTAGAAAGTTCAATATTAATGTGCCAAGTTTTTATTCTACCCTTTCAGAACACACCTTTTCATAAATCACATACTCTGTTAATAGCAGGAATAGAGGAAATGCAACACTAAGAATCACCTGTGCGTCAAGTCCTATTAAATCTTTAGCAGCAATAAAATTAAAAGAACTAAATATCAAAAAAATAATTACTGCCAAAGATAAACTTTGCAATATACCAAAAATCCAGAATACTCTTTTACTCATAACTGTTCCCTCCAGAATTCAATTTGTTGTAACCTAACCTATGGAAAATACATTTTATAAGTCAAGAACAATTTTTATAATTTATTTATGAACTCAAATTTTTTGCTATCAAAGAGCCCTTTGTCACTTAATTTTATTTCAGGGATCACCAGCAGAGCCATAAAAGACAGGGTCATCAAGGGAGCATTAAGATGAGAACCTAACTTTTGCACAGCTTCTTCTACTTGCTGAAATTTTTCTGTTACTCTTTCATAACTGTCATTGCTCATCAAGCCTGCTACAGGTAGAGGTAAAATTTCTGCAATCCCCTCTTCTTTACTGACAGCACAAACTCCACCCTTATTTTCGATAATCAAATTCACAGCAGAAGTGATTTCTTCATCAGAAACTCCCACTGCTATAACATTATGGGAATCGTGTGCGACAGAGGAAGCGATTGCTCCTTTTTTTAAGCCAAAGTTTTTGGCAAAAGCTACGGCAGGTTTTTTGTTCTTATAGCGATTTACTACCACTATTTTGAGTATGTCTTGATTCGGGTTAGAGATCAGATTTCCATTATTACAACCGGGTTTCCCCTTTCCTTTTTTAGTTATAACCTCTCCATCTATAGCTTCAATGAGCGTTTGTTCTCCCGATTCTTTTTTAACGGCAAAATCATTTGTGTTCTTGCACTTTGTCCTAAAATTATTTACAATTTTTGTTTTATGGCGGGGGAAGGTTACCTTGCCGTCTGCAAATACAATCTCTCCATTTATCACTGTTTTTATAATATGAAATTGCTCCAGATTATCCACTATGAGAAAATCAGCAGTATCACCTTTTTGCAGAAGACCTACTTCCAGTCCGTAATGTTGAACGGGATTCACACATGCCATTTGCAGAACTTTCATCGGGTCCAGCCCTGTCTTTACAGCTCTTCGTACCATATCATCTATGTAGCCTTTGATGAGTTCATCCGGATGTTTATCATCACTACAGAAACCACAATTATCATAATGCTTGTTTGCAATTGATATCAGTTCAGCAAAATTCCTGGCAGCTGAACCTTCTCTTATCCATATTTTCATACCAAGAGCTAATTTCTCCAGAGCTTCCTCTTTGGTGAAAGATTCGTGGTCAGTGGTAATGCCTGCTTCCACATATTTTTTTAACTCATCTCCGCGCAGACCGGGTGCGTGACCATCGATTTGCTTGTTATATTTTTTGGCAAGGGCAATTTTCTGCATGACCTCGGGATCTCCGGCTATGACACCGGGAAAGTTCATCACTTCACCCAGGTGTTTTATTAGAGGAAATTCTTTGAAAAGTTGCTCAATTTTATCAGGCCCCAGTCTGGCACCACTGGTTTCAAATTCCGTGGCAGGAACGCAGGAGGGCGCGGAAAAATATAATTTAAGGGGACATTTTGCCGCATCAGCCAGCATGAATTTAACACCCTCAATTCCCATAACATTAGCAATTTCGTGCGGATCACAGATTGCGCCAATTGTACCGTGCGAAGCAGCAATGCGAGCGTATTCCGAGGGCACCAGCATAGTACTTTCTATGTGAAAATGGGCATCGACAAAACCGGGGATTATGTAAGTATCAAATTTTTCGTTGGTCTTATTAATATTAACTATTCTGCCATTTTTCACGGCAAGGGTGCCGGGGAAGATGCTTTTGTTGAGGACGTCAAGGATGTTGGATTGGAATTTTTTCATATGAAATTTTTGATAAATTTTTTATTAAAATGAGTTCGTTTAGTAATTATTGTCAAGCAAGAAAGAATTCAAAACTCTACTATTTAGAAAACATAAGCAACATTCAAACTCATAATCACAGCTGTAATACCCACCTCAAAATTGAATTCCAGACCCGATGTGTCACTAAATTTGGAAGCATAGCCAATGCCTATACGAGCATTAGGTAATATTAATTCCTGGTAACCATCAGTATTATTATTAATATCAACCCCACCCGGGTAAAAATCAAGAGCGGGAAATTTTATAAAATCCATGCCCAGGCTAGTATTAAAGAAAAATCCCTTCGGTCTATCATTTTTATAGTAGTTAGTTTTAACAAAAAGCCCAGCTACTATAATATCTCCCGCTTGATTGACATTGGTTCCCAGGTGTAACATGGTAAATTTTTCCCGGAATTCATTATTTATTGAGTAGGCGGAACCCAGGCCCAGATTTAGGCTAGTGATATATCCGGGTGAGATTCCAATTCGATGAAAATGCTGCTGTTCTGACTGATCTTTCTCTTCACAAAATAATACAGAATTAAATAATAAAATTGCACATAACGCTAAAAACAAAATTTTTTTCATATGAGCCCTTTTCAATATATGTTGTTTTGTTTATTTAACTATCAACATTTTTCTTGTATAAGAAAAGTCTTTACTCTGAAATCTGTAAAAATAAATTGCTGGAGCTAATGATTCCGTATCATATCTAAAACTATGTGTACCGTTCTGTTTGTGTTCATCCACAAGTGTTTTTACTAATTGCCCTTTTACATTATAAATTTTTAGAGTTACGCGAGCATTTTGTTTTAATGAATACTTAAATATTGTGTATTCACCAGTTGGATTAGGATAATTGAATATAACTTTATTCTCATCTATCTCAGGATTCTGGACTGCATAAACGGGAGCGTCGTATTCATAGGCTCCCATATCTATTCTGTCAATTCCATCGCCGTTGCCGTCCCAGATGCGCACATTTCCCTCAAGATCCGATAAAGGTAAATTAAGTCCTGTAGTATCGGGAGTTCCGGTATCGACACAGGGAGAATTATCAGTAAGTGTGTAGTCCCCAACTAATGTATCTGCAAAAAGTGGGTCTGCTTCAATGCATCCTGTGCCAGGAGAGCAATTGTAATAATTTATGTTTTCATTATTATAAAAGTTGCAATATTGCAGAACAGCATCTCCTGAATTTATAAATATCCCACCGAAATTGCCACTATTCGAAGTTGTGATTGTGTTAAACAAATTGAGATTTGAACCTTGTCCAAAAATAGCACTACCTGTATTATTTGAGTTATTGGAAATGGTAAGATTAACCAGAGTCGGATTAGAATTCCAGGCACAAACAGTAGCTCCAACCAATGAAACGTTGTCTCTAAGAAGCATATTATACAAGCTTGCATTACTCTCATTCAAATAAACTGTTCCCAGTTGGGAAGTTGTGTTTTCCAAAATCGTCATATTGGCGAGGTTTGTGTCCATACTATGACAATAGATTGCTCCTCCATATTCAGATGTATTATTTGATATGAATAGATTCCCTGTTTCCATATCGCAGTCTTTTATGTACATACCGCCACCGAAAGAAGTAGCTGCGTTGCCAATTATGTCTAAATTATTCATAGTTACAGATGAATTATTACAATAAATTCCCCCACCAGCCAGTTCTGCCACATTAGCCGAGATTGTAATATCATCAATATCCAGTATTGAATTATGGCAATAGATGCCGGCGCCGTTACCATTGGTTGTTCCACCAGTGATAGTGAGATTGTTCAGGCTTAGATCATTTAAATTATTGCAATAGAAAACATTGGAGCCTGCTTCTGCATCAATAATTACATTTTCCTGTGAATTACCAATAATAGAAATATAGTTCTTGGGAAACAGGGGAAAAGTCTCATTATTATTGGTAGGACTGTATGTACCATCTGCCAGATGGATTGTATTTGTACTCGTACTATCTGCTGACATTATATAAATGGCAAAGTTAATCGTTTTTAGGGGATTGTCTGGTGTTAGACCAGTATTAGAATTATCTCCGGTGGGTGAGACATACAGGTCTGCATTTACCTGTTCAAACTTACCATGCATGATATTGAATGAAAAATTATCCAGAGGAGCTGCGTAGTATTCCGTAGGATTAATAACAGAAAATGTATCTAACCTAACTTCAATAAAATTATTTGAAAAGATATCGGTTCCATTACTCTTGGAGGCATTGCCGACATTATTATAATATATATTGCAGAGGGAATCAACAGAAAAAACAATTTCAGCTTCCTCATCATTAAAAATTCCTCCACCGGAAAAAGCATTATTGTAGCTTATTGTAACATTTTCCAAATTAAGTATAGAATTTCCAGTACAATATATACCACCACCATTACCACTAAAATCTGTAACTTGATTACTTTTTATCAAGACATTCTTAAAATCGGGAGAAGAATTTCCATTACAGTAAATTCCGCCTCCTCCACTTTCAAAGCCCTCCACCTTGTTATCAATAATATCTACGTTTTCGAAATTTGGAGAAGAATGCAACCCCAAATAAATTCCACCGCCACGCAGAGTAGCAAAATTATTTTCGACCGTTACATTTTTCAGGTAAAAGTTTGGAATTCTTTCCCATGGATTAGTTTTAGCCCCAGATTGATTCTGATACTGATGAAAAATTCCTCCGCCTTCAGTGTTATCTCCCGTAAGAATATTATTCTTAATCACCACACCCTCTAAACCTGGATTGGAATAGGAGGCATAAATTCCACCGCCCTTAGAATTATCTCCTTCAGAATTATTTTCAGCAATAGTTACATTTTGTAATACTGCATGGGAATAATTAAAACAAGCCATGCCAGCACCACGAGACCAACCTGCTGGGCTAAGGCTATTATTGCTAATTTTAACATTTTTTAGAAAAGGTTTACAGTTACTCATTAAGCAAATTCCCCCTCCATCCCCATAATAACCTAAGGTGCTATTGTTCTCTATTGTTACATTCCTCAATTGGGGGGAACAATAATCATTGCAGAACAGACCGCCTCCCTTTCCGGCACTATTATTTTCTATAACCACATTTTCTATGATGGGAGAGGCATCGAACCAGCAATTGATTCCTCCACCCCGGTTAGATTCATCTATATGATTTTCTGTGATATATAAATTTTCTAATCTGGGATTGGATTGATAACAGTAAATTCCTCCTCCTTCCCAACCCACAGAACTTGCGCCATTTGTAATTGTAAAGCCACATAATATAGCAGTAGTGTCTTCACCTCCGGTAAATTCTACAACATTATCAACCTGATTTCCATCGATGATGGTTTGGGAGATGTAATTTGTATCCTGTGTAGTTAGAAATAAAGATGCTACTGTGATATTTTTCCCGTTAAAATTTATATTTTCCACATACCTGCCGGTATCTACTAATACTGTATCTCCTATAGTAGAATTGGAAATACCTTCCTGGATATCAGCATAATCCTGGGGAACATTTATTATCTCTGCCTCTATAGTAAATGAAAAGGCAAGGCATAGTAAGAAAACAAAAAACTTCTTCATAATTTACTCCATGACTTTATCCAAATAATTAATTTATGAGTAGTGCCAAGAAATTAATTTATTATGAATTAAAGAACGGAATTATTCTTATTTGTGTCAAAAAAACTATAAATTAAAGTTATTTTATGACTTTGGGCTGTTTGTTTCTACCCTATTTACTATCCACTGATTTTTGCTTATGTAAATTAAGAGGATTAGTGCAATAATACCTCGTAATATTGTTGAGATTATTTCTGCACTGAAATTCATTTCAAATAACTCACCTGATAAATTACCGAAATAATGAAATAATATCACGGCTAATATGCTTCTGTTGGTTCCAAAATAGATGAATCCGTAAACCACCGAAGTAAAGAGGACCGCAACCATATAATTCCAGAACAAACCACTACCT
>JAGXLO010000091.1:2639-8533 GCA_018334695.1 Candidatus Cloacimonadota bacterium | reverse complement strand
CCCGCCGGTGAAAAGAATTATGAAAAATAATCAAAGTTCTTATCCTGATTCCAGAATAGAAGTGAGAGGTTTAGGAGCTAAATTTTACGATACTATTCTCAATATCTCTTCCCTGGGCACCTACTCCATCTTTATCCGTAAGGCAATAAATAAGATGCAAATTCAGCCTCGAGACAAAATCCTGGACCTGGGAGCAGGAAGCGGACGCAATGCCCTGCTTATGAATAGACATCTTACGGAAGAGGGTGAAATAATTGCCCTGGAAATCTCGGAAGAGATGATTAAGCAGTTTAGAAAAAAGACGCGGCAGCATGAACATATAAAAGTATTCAATAAGCGCATAGATGAACCTCTGGACTATGACGAAAAATTTGATAAAGTTTTTATCTCTTTTGTTCTACACGGTTTCCCCCATGCTGTTCGCCAAAAAATAATCAAAAATATATTCAACGCTCTAAAACCGCGGGGCTCACTGTTTTTGCTGGATTATAACGAATTTAATCTTGATAGAATGCCCTTGATTTTCAAGTACCCTTTTAAAATCATCGAGTGCATTTATGCTTTTGATTTTATAAAAAAAGATTGGAAAAAAATTTTAGAAGAAAACGGTTTTAAAAATTTCACGGAAGATCTCTTCTTCTTGGACTATATAAGATTACTGAGCGCAAAAAAATGGAGTTAGCGGTTCCCAAGAATGATAAAAAAACAGGAGATAAACTGGACCAATAAAATCAAGCAAATAAATTACTAAAAAATAAATTGTGTTAATAAAATAAAATTAATTTAAACAGGAGCTCCAAAATGACGCAAAAGAGAACTAAAATAAGCAAAGATTTTTATAAAAAAATGGAAACCGAGGCACAGGAAAATAAAATCAATGATATTGTAAGAAACAGCATTTTGAATGTAGGATTGGATGAGACTGCCCTGGATTACAGATCCAAGACCAACATGCAACACACCTTCTCCACAGAGCTAAAAACCGGTAAGATTACCTATCAGAAAAAAAGTGGCAGATGCTGGCTTTTTGCCGGTCTAAACACCATGCGCTACAGAATTATGCAGAAATTAAATCTAAAAAACTTCGAACTATCCCAGGCTTATCAGATGTTCTTTGATAAACTAGAAAAAGCTAATTACTTCCTGGAAAATATACTGGAAACAATGGATGAGAAGAAAGATTCCAGACTGCTTATGTGGCTGCTAAAGATGCCCTTAAATGACGGTGGGCAATGGGATATGTTTACCAGCATTGTCCAAAAATACGGCGTTGTGCCCAAAGCAAATATGCCCGAAACTCATCATAGCAGTAACTCCCGCAAAATGAATCATATCCTTACCCTCAAACTAAGAGAGTTTGCTGCCAAACTTAGAAAAAGCTACCAAAACGGCACTTCTGTTGATAAATTAAGGAAAGATAAAAAACAGATGATGCAAGAATTTTATCGCCTTTTAACTCTATTTCTGGGCTTCCCGCCTAAAAAATTTACCTTTGAATACACAGACAAAGATGATGAATTTCACAGAGACGCTGATATCACACCACACGAATTTTATGAAAAATATGTAGATCTGAATCTGGATGATTATGTAAGTGTAATTAATGCTCCCACTGATGACAAACCCTTTAACAGAACCTTTACTGTTCAATATCTGGGCAATGTGGAAGGCGGAAATCGAGTAAAATATCTAAATGTTGATATGAACACATTCAAAAAGCTTGCTATTGCACAATTAAAAGATGGTACTCCGGTTTGGTTTGGCTGTGATGTGGGTAAAAAGATGCACAGAAAAAAGGGTATTTTGGATGAGGATATCTATGCCTACGAGAATGTGCTTCAATCAGAATTTGAACTCGACAAAGCAGGCAGATTGGATTATGGTGAAAGTGTGATGACACACGCCATGGTGTTTACAGGAGTAAATCTGATAGACGGCAAACCCAACCGCTGGAAAGTGGAAAACAGCTGGGGTAAGGATAACGGCAAAAAGGGCTACTTTGTTATGAGCGACAAATGGTTTGATGAATATACCTATCAGATTGTCATACAAAAGAAATATCTTACTGAAGAATTGAAAAAAGCCTGGGAAACAGAACCCATAGTTCTAAAACCATGGGATCCAATGGGCTCACTGGCAAATAAATAAATATTCAAAGATGATAATTTAATAAAAAAATGGAAACTTAATTATGATTAAAAAAGCAGCAGAGATTATTCGCAATTCAGAACATGTAACTGCATTTACCGGAGCAGGTATTTCTGTGGAGAGCGGCATACCTCCCTTTCGGGGTGAAAATGGCTTATGGAGTAAATATGATCCGCACCTGTTTGATATAGACCATTTCGTTAACAACCCCAAGAAATCATGGAAATTGATAAAAGAGATTTTTTTTGATACACTGGCGGATACAAAACCAAATGCTGCTCATATAACACTGGCAGAAATGGAAAGAAAGGGTTATTTGCAGGCAATCATCACACAAAACATCGATAATCTTCATCAAAAAGCAGGGAGTAAAGAAGTGTATGAATTCCATGGTAACACTCGCAATCTGGTTTGTACCGGCTGTTCCTACAAATATAAAGCTGTTGATTTCGATTTCAAAGACCTGCCGCCTCAATGTGAAAAATGTGAAAGCCCCTTGAAACCGGATTTCATCTTCTTTGGCGAACCCATACCCGAAACTGCCATGCGCAAATCTTTTCAGGAAACAGAAAAAGCCGACCTTTTGATTCTCATCGGCACTACGGGAGAAGTGATGCCCGCTTCCCTTATACCTTATCAATCCAAAAGAAATGGAGCTAAAATTGTCGAAGTAAATATAAAACCATCTAACTATACCGAATCCATTACCGATATATTTCTGCAAGGCAAAGCTACCAAAACCATGCAGGAACTTATAGAAATTTTATAGAAGATTATTAAATAAATAAAAGGAGAAAATATGAAAGTTTCTCATCGTGTTCAGCAAATCGCAAAATCCGCTATTCATGAAATGACAAAGCTCTCCAAGCAATATGAGGATGTAGCTTTCCTTTCCTGGGCAAAACCCACCTCCGGCACTCCCCGGCACATTAGAAAAGCTGCCATCGCTGCAATTGAAAAAGGAAAGGTCAGTGGCTATTCACAAAGCGAAGGCTTGCCGGAATTAAGAGAGGAAATCGCCAAAAAGCTGCAGCGTGATAACAACATAAAAGCAGCCCCCGATGAAATAATTGTAACGGTAGGAGCTATTGAAGGATTGGCAGCAGCAGTTATGGCTACTATCGACCCGGGTGATGAAGTAATCCTGCCCACACCCACCTATTCTACTCACATTCGGCAGGTCCAGCTCGCTTCGGGTAGACCTATACTCATACCCCTGAAAGAAGAAGAAAACTTTGCTCTGGATCTGGAAGCTATTGAAAACGCCATAACAGAAAGAACCAAAGCCATTTTGTATTGCTCGCCCAGCAACCCCACCGGAACTGTTTTCTCAGAGCAACAATTACGAAATCTGGCAAAAATAGCTATAAAAAACGACCTGAATGTTATAACAGACGAAGCTTATGAATATTTTGTTTTTGATGATAAAAAGCACTTCAGTATTGGGTCAATTCCGGAAATGAGTGATAGAGTGATAAGCACCTTTACCTTTACCAAGACTTACGCTATGACAGGCTGGAGATTGGGCTACATCCATACAAGCAAAAAAATGTTAGCTCAAATAAAAAAGGCTCACATTCCCTTTGCTATCTGCGCTCCGGTCGTTTCTCAATATGCCGCCTTAGGAGCTCTGCAGGGTGCTCAGGATTGCGTTACCGAATTTAAAAACAACTACCGGAAAACACGTGATCTGATGTGTGAGCGTTTAGATAATTTGAAAGACGTTTTTACTTATGTAAAACCTGATGGTTCTTATCTAATGTTCCCCGGGATTCTGGGAGAAGGGCAAAAAGACTCTATGGCTTTTGCCAAAAAACTCCTAAAAGAAGCCCGTGTTTCCACCACTCCCGGTATTGCTTTTGGACCTACCGGAGAGGGTCATGTAAGACTTTCCTTCTGTGTTCCGGAAAATATGATAAATAAAGCATTTGACAGAATGGAGCGTTATTTTTAAAAAAGGTAAAATTTTGTTTTAAATCTCGGGCAAAATTTCATTAATCTAAAAGGAGGGAACACTTCTATGCCAGATAAATTTCCTCTGGAATACAAGATATTCCTAACCGGACCTTTTAATACGGGTATGAAGTTTGACTATTCCCAATTATCCGTTACCTATGAACAAACTCGCAAAAAGTTATTAAAAGAAATTAAAAAACATAATGTAGAAGATTGTAGATTCTATATCAAAAAATTCAAAGATTCTCCCGAAAAGCTGCAACAGTGGCTGGACTCTGATCTTGGCGGCAAACAACAATCAAAAAAGTTAATATTCAGCGAAACGCAGGGACAGACACACCGCGACTCCAGTATTATAAGCGCTCTATTTGATTGCGAGATAAAGCCTGAACACGAGAGCTTTGGAGAAATAAAAAAATATTTTGCAGAAATCCCTCTAATCAACAAATTAAAAATTCAGTTTCATGAAACGGGAATTGGCGTTTTTTCCGCTACTATTGATATTAAACTAAAAGAATTCCCCCCTCTGGAAAACAATGTGTATAAGATATTTACAAAAATTCTCCGGGATTCTTTTATACTTTCCGCATCTCTACAGGACAAAATAAAGAATGTGGAAAAAACCGTTAATCAGGCTGCGAAAAACATCTCACAGGACGAAGAAAAAACAGATAATATAATAGATATAGACAGAATCTATCCAAACGAGTCCTATGGCAATCCGCTCTGGGGTCACGCCGTGGCTATTATGCAGCATGATTATGAAGGCAACCTGCCTTTTGGCGAAAACACAAAAGATCTGCTCTATGTGAGTCACCCTGACGGTCTTATTGATATGAATAATTTGTCTGCTGGCTTTGTACATATAGGCTGGGGAATTTCTCTGGCTGTGAATATTTTACCCAACGAAATACTCGCCCTGCAGTCCACTATGGAACAGCTGGAATTTTACTGGAGATCAGCCCAGATACTAAATGACCTGATCATGAAATATCTGGAAAAATACTCTCAGGTAAAAAAATTCTCCTTGAAAAAGATAAAGCAATCTCTTAACGAGATAGAAAAACTCACCATAGAAAGTGAACTTTTTTATTCCTACCACATGGATTACCTTAAGATGCTTTCTCCTCTTTCCCACTTCTTTTATCAGGAAACAGCAAAAAGCTGGCGCATAAACCAGATGCTGGAATATTTTGATAGCAAACGAGATGCACTGAGTAAACTGCACGAACAGGGTGAAGCCCGCATAAAAGAAAATATAGAAAGCAAACGAGATAAGATGTCAAACAGGCTGAATGTACTGCTCTCCATTTTAGCATTATTAACCTTGTTTAGCTGGGCCACAGATTCGCTGGGCTTTCTGGATGCCACCCTTTCACTACTACCATCACTTAAAAACTATCTTATCGGCGGCAAATTCTTTGTAATCGTTAGCACCCCTCTCATCGTTGTGGGTATTTTTTATTTATTCTTTAAATTAACAAGGTCAATGAAGGAAATCGAAGAGTAAAGGCAACCTGCTTACCGATGCTACACAGGAATAGTAATAATTCCAATACTATTAAGATGGGACTGGTCCATTTTTTGCTAGAGTCTCAATTCTGGTTTCCAATCTGGGTAATATTTTTATTAGATAGAAATTTTAGTCTTAATCAAATTGTGGTAGCTGATATGGTGTTTCGTACTTCAATCGTTATTCTAGAGTTTCCTCTGGGTGTTCTTGGTGATAAAATCGGACGTAAAAAAACCTATATTCTGGGTGCTCTATTTGCTGCAATAACCTACTTTAT
>JAGXLO010000091.1:0-1936 GCA_018334695.1 Candidatus Cloacimonadota bacterium | reverse complement strand
TTGAGCGTTCTTTTAAATCGGGAGATTAGTGACAATATCAGAGCCTCTGTCATATCAATTGTTAATCTGGTAGCCAGCCTAATTATGATATTCTCCCGACCTCTTATCGGGCTTGTTGCCAGTAAATATACTATGGTTATGGGCTTTAGGGTGTGGTTTTTTACGGGGATCGGTTTCCTGGGGCTTTCAGCTTATCTGCTTATAAAGGTTAAGAAAAAAATTATTACTTAATACAAGGTTTGTTACTCAAATTTTTGACATTTGGGACAGAATATTGCAGTTCTACCGGCTACCTTTTTGCTCACCAACTTGTGTGATTTATAACGAGGGCAGTTATCATCCTCATGACGATGCGGGATTATCCATTTATCGGGTGAAAAGTTCCAGTCCTTCTTTTCCATAACCTCTATAGCATCTCTCAGTACCTTTTGCATTTTCTCGTGTAATTTGCTTTTATCTTTGGCACTCAAATTTTTAATTTTCGTGCGAGGATGTATTTTTGCCCGGTATAATATTTCATCCGAATAAACATTGCCAATGCCTGCCAGATTACTCTGGCTCATCAAAAAGGATTTTATCATCTGGCGCGGGTGGCTGTCGATTAATTCCATAAATTCATCTTTAGAAATATCCAGAGGCTCCGGACCCATCTCATTAAGCAAGTCAATTTTCTGTAAATTTTCAAGCAAATATATCTTGCCCAATTTTCTCATATTACGCCAGCGTAATTCATAATTGTTTTTAAATTGAAAAGTAAGGCGAGTAAATCTGTCCTCATCCTCTTTTTCTGCACCCTGCTTTACATAATGTAAACTACCGGTCATGGCAAAGTGCAGGAGCAGTTTTTCTTCCAGTTCCTTCACCCGGATTATTAGAAATTTACCGCGTCTGGTAGCAGTTTGGAATTGAGTACCTACCAATTTTTTCTTAAATTTCTCAAAATCTATATTCTGCAGCAGTTCCTTTGATTCGCAGGTAACATTCTCTATCTTTTTATGCAGACTGGTTCGCTTAAAATAGAATTTAAAATATTCTACATCGGGTAATTCCGGCATTCATGCCCTCTTTACAATTTTGGCAGATTAACAATCAGTTAAAACAAAAAAATTTAAACATCAATCTTCCAGATAAACTCCATCACCGATAAAATAATTAGTGCCGGGAATTGGTTCCACATAACCGAGTTTGGCTTGCTGGGTTGATGTTCTTGGGTCATTCCAATAATAACCCAGAAAACCACCACCATTTTTGGCAATTTCTGCTAATTCGCGAATAACATATTTGCCTTTGGGATCCTGGTAATCATAGAGATTGTTTCCCTGGAGGCCTTTTTGTATGGCATGAAAAATATTCTTGCAGTCATAATCATAAACATAAAAATATCCGGTATCATCTTCATAAAATCGTATGGGATCAAGAAATGTCCTGAGAAACTCCACTCTCTCGCTGGAATCCTGGACTGTTTTAAAATAATTACTGATCCCCGTAGCCATATTATGCACAGCCTGTTTTGCCATCTCTTTGTGGCATTCCAGAACTATCTGTTCTTTCTCCTGAGCCGGTAATATAGATACAATTAAAATAAGAGAGAATAGTATTGCTAATTTTTTCATAAACTGCTCCTTTTTTTAATATTTTACTGGTAGATAAGGGACGTGACAAAATTTGTCAATAAATGTGAGGTTAGATGTTGGATGTTAAATTTTGAATATTGGATGTTCACAATATTCCTCATATAGTTTGGGAAAACACAACAAAAAACAAAATTTTAAATCAGGTCATATGGGGAAATTGCAGAAAATTATAATTTATTTTCCAAACTCAACCCTTGTTTCCCCGAGGTAAACTCGGGATCCCTAACCGCAAATATAAATTAAAGCTAGAACAACAATCTTTTGGCACCGATGGTAAGAGGTGACATCAGCCGGTAGGCGGA
>JAGXLO010000184.1 GCA_018334695.1 Candidatus Cloacimonadota bacterium | reverse complement strand
TTATGGCTGAAGCTATATTAGCTTGAGTGTATTTAATTCATTCTCAATTAGTATTAATTATATCTAAATTATTTCAAATGTCCTAAAATTTCATGTTTAATAAAAATACAGAAACGGGCACTGCAGTAATTTTATTAGTTTGAAAAAATTTATCTTTTGTCAAAAGTATGCCTTTAGGAAAGATTCTTTTCATCGTTACGAAATTACTAGAGCGGATTTGATTTCTATATTTTACTTCGATTGGATATAATTGATTATCTTTCTTTAGTATAAAATCAATTTCCTTGCCCGAGTTTGAGTACCAATAGAAAGTATTTACTAATTCCGATAATCCCTGATAAAGTCTTGATTCACATTTTTTTATTAAATTATTTAACACCACATTTTCCACTAAAACAGAAAGGCTTTGAGGATTATTCATAATAGAATATGGGCGGGTAAAATGGGAAATAGAATGAAATAAAAAGAAAAATATCGAGTCACTTGCAAATAATTTGATCTGTTTATTTAGGTTAATCTTTTTATTGTTTATATCTATGAAATTCAAAACTGAAATTATGAAAGAATCTGCTAATATTTTTACATAATCTTTTGTAGTATGATGAGAACCAACTGTTCCGATGTTTTGGTGCAATTTATTAATAGTTATTCTCTTAGTTAATTGAAGCCCTATTTCAGTTGTGATATTTTTCAGTATGGTTCTGTTTTTTCCCATTTGTTCAAATTCACCTGTTAATATATCTAAGAAAAAATTTTTATAGAAATCAAAATTATAATTTTCTTTGCAACTATTTATTATAAAAGGATAACCACCAGTACGGAGATAATTTAGAAAAAGTTTATTTATTTCTGGTAATAATAATTTTTCCTTTTTCCAATTATATTTACCGTATAAAATATCTTTTAAATCTATAGGGTGGTTTTCGAAGTGTTTATCCATTAGCTCCAAGAATTCTTTAAATGATAGAGGAAGCTGAACGAAATCATGTTTTTTATGATTACCTCTTCGTCCGGGCATTCTTTCTGCTCCTTTACGAATGTCTGTTGCTGATGAACCGGTTACAAAAATTATACAGTCGTGTATCAAACCCAAATCGGCAAGTTGTTTCAAACTTAGTTGCCATTTATCGACGAGAGTAATCTCATCAAGAAAAATATATTTAGGTGATTTGGTATTGGTGTTGTTTAAGTATTGTTTTATCAATTCTGAAAGTTCTTTGTTATTGGTTATAAGATCAACAGTAAAGAAAAATATGTTCATAGGGGGTATATTTTTTCTTAACAATTTTCTTATTAATAACTTAATAGTAGTAGATTTTCCAATCTGTCTGGGACCTCTTAGTGTATAAATTCCTGGATTAGTTTTTGGGAATTCTTTTAGTAATGGTGGTGTAAATTTATAATGTTTTTTTTCATATTCTTTTATCATTAAATCGTTCTCTATCAATTTCTGATTTTTCCACCAGGGATTTTGTTCTAATAAATTAAATTTCATAATAACTCCTTAGCCAAAAAATAAAAAAAAGAGCAGATTTGTCAAAAATCTCGGCACTATACTGCCGAAAATGGGTATAAATCTCGGCACTATACTGCCGAAAAACGTAAAAATAAGTGTCTATCCCTCATAAATCAACCCAAAGTAACAAGTAAAACCCCTGCAAAGGAAAGAATCACTCCTATAAGTTTCCTGATAGTGAACTTTTCTTTTAAAAAAATGGAGGCAAAAATAAAAACAAATATTACATTAGTTTGATTTATGGCAGAAGCAATATTTGCCTGTGTATATTTTATCCCTGCAAGCCAAATAATCATTGCCAGGTAGGCACCAATCGCAGAGCCTGGAATGAGATATTTCCAATTTTTGGAAGGCTTAAAAGTTCTGAAAATTGTCCGCCTGTCTTTCAATAAAATGGCTACTAAAGCCATACCGATTGTGCCTGAGATCAATCGTATTTCCGTACACCACAAAACAGGATATTCAGACAAGATAGGCTTAACAATTATCACACCGATTGCCATAAAGAGCATAGATAAGAATGCCAATAGCATACCAATATACAAATCTTTCTTAGATGATTGAAAATCAGTAGATTTCCTCGTAGAAATATTAATTGCCAAAATGATTAAGCCGGTACCGATAAATTGCATAAACGAGAATGTTTCGTTCAGGAATAAAAAGGATAGAGCTATCATTATAGGCATATAAAGACAATTTACAATTTGGGTTAAACTTGCGCCCATTTTATTTAGAGCTTGAAAGAATAGTGTATCTGCCAATGCAATACCAATAATACCACTGGCTGCAAGAATTAAAAAGTCCTTTGCGGGAGCGTTAATAAACAGAGCTTTACCGAGGACTATGGATGTTAATATAAAAAGAATGGATGCTACTGTGTTTTTAAAAAAATTTAGAGCAAACGGCTTGGTAAACCTTCCGCTCTTGCGAAAAAAAATCACAGCAGCTGCCCAGAGAACAGAACATAAAAATGAAAATATTTCACCTATATATGGTATATCAGCCATGGTATATCCTTTTAAAATCAAATAATATTGAATTTAATTTGAGGACGAGTTTTTTGAAACACGTTAAATTATTCAAGTTTTGTAGATAGAATTCATTCAGTAGTGATAATATATAAAAAAGGCAGAAAGAAATATATCCTTCTGCCTTTAGAATTTTTTATTACTTTAAATTATTCTTCCGTAATATAATAGAAATATTTATTTGCCGCTGTTGCTGCATCTGTATCCGTATAGGTGGTATCCGATACTGTATCAAGTAAAGAGAAGC
>JAGXLO010000183.1 GCA_018334695.1 Candidatus Cloacimonadota bacterium | reverse complement strand
GGCACATATTTTGCAAGACGAAGCAAAAGCTCTGGGATATCTGGAAAAAGAAGTAAGGAATACAAACAAATTTGAGAATTATGAATTTCAGGATATAGGGATTTTAAATAATTTTGTGAGAGTGAATTTAAAATTGGTGAAGGAAGGAAAAATTACAATTGAGAGATTGTTTGCAACCTTAAAAAATAGTGTTAATAAAATCAATTATGCTACTAACGAAAAGTGGAAGCAATACTGGAGCCAACTATATCCAATAGTCCAAAAAATTGGGTCATTCGAGCCTAATAAGAAATTATTTAAACAGATCAAAAACAATCCACCCTTAGTTTCTCACAGTAAAATTTATAAAGACAACTATCAGCCTCATTATAGAATAATTACTGCGAACGAATTTAAAAGAACAACTTATTGCAATACTATTTAATCGGAAAATATGCAGTAACAGTCACCTTAATAATTTTATTTTTAGATGAGGTTTGATGAACTCCATAAGATGCTATCTCGGTTGAGTAAGGTTCTGTAATCTGAAAGATACCGGCTCTTGCCTGCTCGATGCTGCCAATTTTACCACCGGCGGATTCTGCAATGGAGACGGCTCTTTCTCTGGCATTTTTGGTTGCCTTTGCCAATAACTCCATTTTTAATTCGGGTAATTTTGTAGAAAAATACTGCAACTGTGAATATTCAAAGGCAATATCCTGGTTAGTAAATTTAGTGGGATTCGCAGTAATATTTTCAACCTTTTCAACTTGTTTGGAGACAATGAAAACCTTTTGGGTAAGCTCATAACCATCTATTTTACCTTCTCGTCCGTATGACTTACGCACAGATACGGGCTGAATATTCATCTCATCCACTTCAATATTAAGAGAATTCCAGATAGATTTAAATTTATTAAGCTTATCATTCATTTTTGTGTAGCCGGATTTTAAACCATCCAGACCTACTAGCTCAGAAAAGCTAAAACTCCATTTGACAATATCTGCTTCAAATTGCTGCTTGGCATAGCCAACTACACGAATTGTGGATTTTGTATTGCGAGCTGAATAAAAGAAAATACCAAAAACAAGAGCAGCGATTACTAATCCTGCTGCCAGAATCAGGGCATATTTATTTTTCATGAATTATCCTTACTTTTTCTTTTTGCGTTTGAACAGATTTTTGATAGAACCTAAAATCAATAAGACACCGATGATTTTAATCACTTTAAATATTATTTTGGATTTATCTACTATCTCAACGAATCTGGAAACATCATCTTTAATCTCGATATATCCCACGGGATTGGCTTTTACATTTAGTCCCATACCTCCGCCTTTACCTTCTGGAGCCGGAGCTTCTTCTTTTTCTTCTACTTCTATCTCTTCTTCCGCTACCTGTTTCTTTTTGGGTTTGCCGGCAGTGCCAATTCCACCACCGCCACCGCCCTTCATATCGACTGAGGCTACTGGTATTATTGTAAGTTCACCCACTTCTGTAGGCTCACCAAAAAGCGATTTGACATTGCCTGTTTTTTCAATTTGTTCTTTAAATTCTTTAATAACTTTTTTAATTTCCATGTTTCCTCCAAAAAATTTATGTATTCAAATTATTATTTGAATAAAATCTGTCAAGTTCACTAAATTAATTAGCCAGATTTGAGGTAATTACCCCTATTTATCGAAGAATAAAATTAAAAATTTAAACAATACAAAATCCCCTCTTGTGAGGGGGGAACCACGAAGTGGTGGGGGTGTGTAAAAAAGGTGAAAAAGGTGAATTGTGAAAAGTGAATAGTGAAAAGGAGGAAAATTAAAGATAAAAAAGGGGAAAAAAGTTTAGAGGTTGAGAAGTTTAGGGGTTTAGGGAAGTGATGAGTGAGGAGAGGATTTAGGATATAGGGAGTAGGATTTAGTAAAAAAGTATAAAAATAAGATTAGCAGGATTTTGTACCAGCAGACTGGAGTTCAGGCTTGTACTGGACTTCAGAATGCTGGCTAACAGGAATAAATAAATTAAAATAATAAACATTACAAAGTCCCCTCTCGAGAGGGGTGGTTCCACTAAGTGGTGGGGTGTGTAAAAAAGGTGAAAAAGGTGAATTGTGAAAAGGGAATAGTGAAAAGGAGGAAAAGAAAAGATAAAAAAGGGGGGAAAAGTTTAGAGGTTGAGAAGTTTAGGAGTTTAGGGAAGTGATGAGTGAGGAGAGGATATAGGATATAGGGTCAGGATACTGAGGACTGAAGTCCAAAGACAGAAGTCTACTCTGATCCTGAAATAGGTTGACGCTATGAAAGGCAAAAAGTCATAAATAAAATCGGATTATACAAAATCCCCTATTAAGAGGGGTGGATCCCGATATGTTCCGAATAAATTCGGGATGGGGTGTGTAAATACTTCAACTTTCTAGTTAACGAGCCGCCATGGACTACTCCGTGGCGGATATTGATTGTTAACTTATTTAATTTTAGTTTACTTTGTAGTGTAACTTGTCCGCCAATCGTTTGATCGACTGTGTCGATGCTGTTTTGACACAGTCAAAACACTCCCAAAAACAGAACAATTTTTAAAAAATTTCATTTTCAGATAAAATTAATGAAAACGAGGTTGATGGGGAGGAATAAAGAAAAAAGTAGCTTAATCTATGAAAAATTATATCAAAAATCTGTCAACTATTTTAGGACTTGACACTCCGTGACGGTCCATTCAATAAAAAGTTCAATCCTACTTTTCTTGACGGAACTCTACCCCATATTCCCAAATGCTCTACACAATATTGATATGAAAAATATAAAAACCATAATCCTAGCTATAA
>JAGXLO010000016.1 GCA_018334695.1 Candidatus Cloacimonadota bacterium | reverse complement strand
AATATTTTTTGTACCTCTTGCTTTGCTTTTTCCTGTGCCATTAATCCTCCAAAACTAACGCTCAAAATAATTACTAAGGTTGGTATTTTTTCACAAATCAATCTTAGCAGGTTTTTATTGCAATTTTTCAATTTATTATTCCTTATGTTAATTCGATTTATGTTTGTATGAATTCCTTAACTTTTTGTAGAAACAGTTTATTATCTTTTTTTCTACTAACAGTAACTCTTACATGATCCTCCAGAACGGGATGTTGCCAAACTGCTCGTAAGGCAATGCCATTAGTTTGCAGGTATTTAAAGAGTTTTTTAGTTTTATTACCTGCAGTAAAAGTTATGAAATTGGTATAAGATTTTATAGGTTCGATCTCATCAATTTGTGATAATCTGGAATAAATGTATTCTCTTTCCTTTATGAGAGTGACGATGTTTTGTAGAAATATCTCTTTATTTCGCAAAATAACTAATGCAAACGCTTGGGTTACCAGACTCAGATTAAAAGCAGTAATAACTTTTTTTATTTCAGTAATATTTTCAGGATTGGAAACAAGGTAGCCAAAGCGAAGACCGGCACTGGCAAAAGATTTTGAGAATGTACGTAGAATTATCAGATTAGGGTATTTATGAACATAGTCCAGTAAAGTTTCACCGGCAAATTCAAAATAGGCTTCATCCACCAGTATGAGTTTATCAGTGTTCTCAATAATATAAATAATTTTCTCTGCTGCAAAAAGATTTCCAGTAGGATTGTTGGGATTGCAGATGATACCAAGTTTGCAATTTACAGGCTGCAAAAGTTGCAGAAATTCATCAGCTTTAAAATTGTAATTTTGATCCAGATGCAAAAAGCGGCAGGACATACCAACAGCAGAGGAATAACTTTTATAGTCAAAATAAGAGGGAGCGAGAGATAAGATGTATGACTCAGGAGCATTGAGCGAAGTGAAGAGATAGTAGAGCATCTCATCAGCGCCATTGCCCATGGCAATACAATCTCCACCTATCTCTATATAATTGCTAAGCAGCTCTTGCAATTTTTGGGTGACTTCGTTGAAATAGCGATTAAAGGGAACCTCTGTAAGTATCTGTTGAAATTCTTCCTTCAGTTCGGGGTAGGGATTAAGCGGATTTTCATTAAGACACATCATCACTTCCTGATGTGGAACGGATATCTTAACTGCTTCTTTATGCTGCAAATCTTTTCTAAATCGATACATTAAAACTTTCTTTGCATCCCTCCTGACAAAAAATAACTAAGAAATATAGATCTTATTCTTTTTCTTCAATATTTACTGTTTCTACTACAAAATCACTGGCAAGGGCAGCGATAAAAGCTACGAATATTGCCCAAAAAGGTAATAAAATTATACCCACAATCCCAACAGTGACTGGAATTTCCAGGTATTTTTTACCTTTGTGATTTTTAATGATAACTCTTCTTACATTTCCCTCGTGTAGAAGCTCTTTAACCTTATTAAAAAGTTGATTGCTTTTTACTTTGAATGTTTCTTTCTGTTGTTCGTCCATAATCGCTCCTGTAAATTTATTTTTTATTTATCTCGTGCCAATGTATAATTTTTGTCAAGGAATATATTTAGTTGATTTGATGAAATTAATATAAAATAAATTTTTTATTTCCTAATAATTAAATTATTTACAAAGCTCTAATTAATTTAACATTGTCGATACCTTTTTATGTTCTAGCCAATTTAAAATCAGTTCATTTGACTTAATAAAAAGCTTTAACATATTTTGTGTAAAATTTTTACGTTGAGTCACAGAGAGGTGATATAATCGAGAATAAGAAAAAAAGTATATTTTCCAAAGATGTATTGGGTTGGATCTCTTATGATTTTGCCAACTCTTCCTTTACAACGATAATTGTAACGGTTGTTTATAGTGTGTATTTCAAAAACACTGTAGTAGGAATTGAGGGCCTGGGTGACTACTTCTGGGGCATATCAATAAGTTTGTCAATGCTCGTTGTGGCAATATTGGCACCTATCTTTGGCGCTATCTCTGATTATACCAGAGCCAAGAAAAAGTTTCTTTTTGTTTTAACCTATGTTGGGGTTTTGTGTACTGCACTATTGTATTTTATCCGCGCCGGAAATATATTTTTGGGAATGATTTTTTTTATAATTGCCAATATTTGTTTTGAAGGTGGAATGGTGTTTTATAATGGCTTTCTGCCTGAAATTGTCAGAAGAGAAAATATTGGCAAAATTTCCGGCTGGGGCTGGGGTATAGGCTATCTGGGCGGATTAGCTTCTCTGGGTATCACATTTTTGGTTTTAGAAAAGGGCACTATCTATGTTTTTCCGAGTATAGCCCTGTTTTTTGGAGTTTTTGCTTTACCGATATTTATTTTTTTGAAAGAGAAGAAAAGAGGAAAAGCTGTGATTGGTGAAGTAAATTATATCAAAATAGGTTATAATAGAATTTTACGAACTTTTAAAAATATTAGAAAATTTAAAGAATTGGGGAAATTTCTTCTAGCATTCTTTTTTTATAATGATGGAGTAAAAACAATCATCGCCTTTGCTGCTATCTATGGAGCATCTCGTTTTGGCATGACTTATTCTCAGCTGGTTATCTATTTCGTTATTGCTAATGTAGCATCATTTATCGGGGCAATATTTTTTGGTTACATACTTGACTGGATTGGTGCTAAAAAAACAATTATTATAAGCTTATTCATTTGGTTGGGTGTTGTGATTGCTGCTTATTTCTGTGAAACTATCTTGCAATTTTATGGTGTGGGAATATTAGCTGGTATTGGTATTGGGGTTGTACAATCGGCAAGCAGAAGCCTGGTATCGATGTTGACTCCCAAAGATAAACATGCCGAATTTTTTGGATTTTATGCAGTCAGCGGAAAAGCATCAGCAATTATCGGACCTGCTGTTTATGGTTTAATAATGAGCCTTGTAAAAAACCAGAGAATGGCAATTTTAAGTATAGGAATATTTTTTGTTATCGGTTTGATGATTTTAACTAAAGTAAACGTAAAAAATGGAATGAAACAAATTAATAATTAAGGAGATAGTTTATGTGTGGCATTGTAGGGTATATTGGTAAACAGGAAACTCTTCCGATTTTAATCGAAGGTATAAAGCGCTTGGAATACAGGGGGTATGATTCGGCTGGAATTGCTGTAATTAATGACAAGGGAGAGCTAATCATACATAAAAGGTCAGGTAAAATTGTGGAAATGGAAAAAACCTTACCTGATGAGAAAAATTTTAATTCTTGTTTGGGAATCGCACATACGCGCTGGGCTACTCATGGAGAACCTTCCACTACTAATGCTCATCCCCATCTTGATTGTGAAAATAAAATTGCAATTGTACATAATGGAATTATAGAAAATTATAAAGTACTGAAAAAAAACCTCCAAAATGAAGGGCACAAATTTAATACAGATACTGATACAGAGGTATTGGCTCATCTGATTGAGGAGGTTTATGATAAGATTAATGATTTTCACAAAGCTGTAAACGAAGCTCTTAAGCTGGTGGAGGGGACATACGGTCTTGTGGTCATAAGTAAAGACGAGCCCCAAAAAATAATTGCTGCTCGTAAAGGCAGCCCCCTGATCATTGGAGTTGGCGAAGAGGAAAATTACATAGCTTCTGATGTTGCAGCCCTGGTTGTACATACCAAAAATGTAATCTATCTAAAAGACAACGAAACAGCAGAAATTACTAAAGATTCTTTTAAAATTAGAACATTAGCAAATGAATCTGTGGCACCAATTGTTAAAAAGATAAATTGGGATATCTCTATGATAGAAAAAGGTGATTTTGATTACTTTATGCAAAAAGAAATTTACGAACAACCTGATTCTATAGAGAATGCTTTTCGAGGCAGATTAAATGATGAACTGAATACAGCAAGATTGGGCGGAGTACATCTAAATCCGGAGCAACTTGAAAATATAAAACAAATTGTCATTGTAGCTTGTGGTACTTCCTGGCACGCAGGACTCGTAGGCGAATATATGATTGAATCTATGGCAAGAATTCCGGTAAAAGTGCAATATGCTTCAGAATTTCGTTACCGAGATCCAATTATCGACCATAAAACCCTTGTAATATCAATTAGCCAATCCGGCGAAACTGCAGATACCCTGGCAGCAATTAGAGAAGCAAGAGAAAAAGGTGCCAAAGTTATGGGAATTACAAATGTAATTGGCAGTACCATTGCCAGAGAAACTGATTTTGGTTCTTACATCCACGCTGGCGCTGAGATCGGAGTCGCTTCCACAAAAGCATTTACATCTCAATTAACTGTACTCTTTTTATTGGGCTGGATGTTGGGTAGAATGCGCCTACTAACTCCTGAGATAGGAGCCAAATACGGAGACGAATTAAAAAAAATTCCGGAAAAAGTTACAGAAATTATAAGTTATAATGATTACATAAAAGAGATTGTTGAAGCCAGTCCTATACCTGAAAATGCTCTTTATCTCGGTAGAGGAATCAATTATCCCGTAGCTCTGGAAGGAGCCTTAAAATTAAAAGAGATATCATATATTCATGCCGAAGGCTATCCGGCAGCAGAAATGAAGCACGGTCCCATTGCTCTGATTGATGAAAATATGCCGGTAATTTTTATCGCACCGGATGATTATGTTTATGATAAAATTTTGAGTAATATTGAAGAAGTAAGAGCTCGTAAGGGAAAAGTTATTGCTATTACCAATAAAAGCTGTGATGGAATAAAGGATATGGCAGATCACGTAATATTTATTCCCAAAACTATTTCTCTTCTTTCCCCTTTGCTTACTGTAATTCCTCTGCAATTACTTTCGTTGCATTATGCCCTCGCCAAAGGATGTGATGTGGACCAACCCAGAAATTTGGCTAAAAGTGTCACTGTAGAATAATAGCGGGGCGAAATTGAGCAAGCGAATTGATAAATGTAATGCAGTTGCTCTGAAAATCATAAATTACAGCAACACCAGCCAGATTATTCAGTTCATGACAGATAAATTCGGTAAAGTAGGTGTTATTGCCAAAGGTAGCCGAAACCCAAAAAGTAAAATGAGCGGAGTCCTGCAGAATCTATCTGAATATGAAATAGTAATTTACAAAAAAGAAAATACACTATCATTGCTGAAGGAGATTTCTACAACCCAAGATAATAAAGAGCTGTTTGATGACCTGTATTGTACCGCTTCAGCCCAAGCTGCAGCAGAAGTTTATCTCCAGTTGATCTTTGAAAAGAATGATTATGAATCGTTTTATATTCTTTTACATGACTACCTTCAATATCTAAAAAAAGTTGATGATAAATATATCATTATTTTCTGGAGGTTTCTACTTAGGGTAGCATCATACTTAGGGTTCTCCATGGAATTCCGCCGATGTGTTATTTGTTCGGAAGATAATATTAATAAAATGCATGGTATCTCGTTTCATAAAAATGGTTTTATCTGCAAAGAATGTTCAAAGAAAAAGCCAGTAAACGAAAACTACTCCTGCAGCAAAAAAACCGCAAAACTACTGGCTAATCTCAGAACTATCGGTAATCAGCTTGAAGAGGTTGAAGTAACCAATTTTATGATAAAAGAGATAAATGCCATCTTTAAGAACTATTTCCAGTACCAATTCCACAAAAAGTTTCATCTCAGAAGTTTGGAGATTTTTTGATTTGTTCCAAAATTACAATTTCTTAATGCTAAAATTTTAAAAATAATAATTAAGTTAAGTAACAATTTCTTTATATCATTTCATATTATCTCATAAAATGCAATAGTTGACATAATAGATACTATTAATTTTGCTTAACGAAAAATTATTAGGAGAAGGAATGAAATACTATTCATTGATTGACAAATTACTGGAATCACATTCCAATATTGAAGAGGACATCAGTAGAAAGACAATGATTCAAAAGGCTGTTGATAACAAAGAGGTATTGATTTCTGCTAACGGCGCTCTAGCTACCTGGACTCCCGAAGAATCCACAGGTAGAAGTCCCAAAGATACACTGATAGTAAAACATAGCGCCAGTGCTCATACCATAGATTGGAATTCACCAAATAACATTCCCCTGGATCCAGATACTTTTAATATGGTTTTTGAAGATGCACTTAATGCTCTGGAACAAAAAGAGGAAATCTTTGTCACTAATAGAGTTATCGGTGCTGATTCTGCCTATGCTCTACCTACTAAGACCATCACAGATTACGCATCTACGGCGCTATTTACTGATAATATGTTTAGACCAGTTCCCGCTGATATTGCTAAAAGTATTTTTGCCAAAAAACCGTTTACTCTTATTGCACTTCCCTATGATAAATTGGATAAAGAGAAATACAAAGGATTATTAAGAGAATTGACTGACGGTGAAACATCTGATATGGCTGTTGCTATGGATTTTGATAACAGAGTGGGAGTAGTTTTTGGCTCCGCCTATGGTGGCAGTGTGAAAAAAATGATGTTCACAGTAATGAATTATTATCTTCCTGCTGAAGGCATACTTCCTTTACATTGCTCTGCCAATGAAGGCAAAAATGAAGATTCTGCTCTTTTATTGGGACTTTCCGGTACGGGCAAGACCACCCTTTCTGCAGATCCGCGCAGAGCCCTGCTGGGCGACGATGAACACGGTTGGAGTGATGATGGCATAGCAAATTTCGAGAATGGGTGCTATGCAAAGCTAATTCATCTTAGTCAGGAAAAGGAACCGGAAATTTATCATGCGGTTTTTCATGATGCAGATTACCTAAACCATGGCGCAATTATAGAAAATTGTATGATGTATCCGAATGGTACTTTTGACCCTGATGATGAAAGACTCACACCAAACTCACGTGGTTCTTATCCACTAACTTTTTTAAGTAACATAAAAGAGTCTTCCCAGTCAACTCCCCCCAACACCATTCTTTTCCTTACTGCAGATGCTAATGCCGTTTTACCACCTGTTTCCAAGTTAAAACCCGCTCAGGCCATGCTCTGGTTTTTGATGGGGTATACAAGTAAACTTGCAGGTACGGAAACTGGAATTACGGAACCGGTAACTGTTTTCTCTCGCTTTTTTGGTGAACCCTTTATGCCCAGAAATCCTGATGTTTACGCATCTATGCTGGGTGAAAAGATGAAAGAACATAACACCAATGTTTATCTTATAAACACAGGCTGGAGTGGTGGTCCTTATGGTGTAGGTTCTCGTATCGATATTAATTTAACTCGTGCCATGGTAAATGCAGCCCTGGAAGGTGATCTGGAAGATGTGGAATATACTACAGACGAAATCTTTCACCTGCAGGTTCCTAAATCATGCCCGGAAGTACCTTCTGAAATATTGCAGCCCAAAAACACATGGGATGATAAAGCGGCTTATGATAAAAGAGCTAAAAAACTGGCAAAAGAATTTAACGAGCACTTTGATAAAGCCTATGCTGACAAGAACATAGATACTGAAGTGGTAAAACAGTGTCCCGGAAAATGATAATTTCTATTGTGTATTTTGTCTTCCTTTTTGAAAATAAAATATTTATCTTTAGGAGAAAAAAATGAGCAAAAAACAGACAACTATTAAAGCCAGAGTGCTTTATGATGGCAAAAATAAGCAAGAAGATAAAACTGTGGTAGTAGAAGATGACAAGATTGTGGAAGTTAATGATAAAAATCTGGAATACGATTATGAGGGATTCGTAACTCCTGCATTTATAGACGCTCATTCTCATATTGGTATGATTAGAGAAGGTGAACCGGCAGATGAATCAGAGGGCAATGATCTTTTGAAACAAATTCTTCCTACCAATAATCCTCTTAATAGCATCTATTTTGACGATAGAGCCTTTAAAGATTCAGTTGATTTCGGCGTCCTTTATAGTTGTGTTGTTCCCGGTAGTGGTAACTTAATTGGGGGAGAGGCAAAGGTTATTCGCAACTATGCTTCACATCGTGGAGAAGCCCTGATAAAAGATTATGGATATAAAATGGCTCTGGGTTACAATCCCCGTTCTACCACCGGTTGGAAAGGCAAGCGACCAAATACCAGAATGGGTGTTTATGCTCTGCTGGAAGAAAAATTGGACGACTTACTTATCAAAAAGGAAAAAGCAAAGCTTAAAAAGAAAAAAGAACTTTTTGGTCTCAAAGAAAAATTTGAACAGGATAAAATTACACCAGAACAATTTGAAGAGCACAAGCAGGTAATTCAATCCGAGTATGAATTTAATTTTTCATCAGTAGAAAAAGCTTTATTCCAATTGATGCAGGGAGAAAAGACAGCCAAAGTTCATGTTCACAAGGAGGATGATGTCCTCTATCTGGTAGATCTGGTAAAAAAGTATAACCTTAAGGTAACTGCTGATCATACCGGTGATGTGTTCCATAAGGAAATATTTGATGTTCTGGGAGATAATGATATTCCCATCGTTTATGGTCCTCTGGGTTCTCTGGCTTACAAAGTTGAATTAAAACATGCTTATTATCAAAACACTAAGTTGCTCATGGAATCCAATGCCTTTTATGGCTTGATGACTGATCATCCTGTTATTCAGTCTCCCTCTCTTCGGGACAGTCTAAAATTTTTCTTGATTCAAGGAATGAGCGATACAGATGCGATATCTATTATCACTTATAAAAACGCTAAGATTCTGGGTATCGAAGATGAATACGGCACAGTCGAAGCAGATAAAAAAGCCAGTATTGTGGTTTGGGACAAAAATCCATTAAGATTATCTGCATTTCCCAAACTTGTTATGGGTGAAGGAAAAATATTACGTAAGAAAGAATAAATTTATGTATAAAACAAATCTAAAGTTATTTTTGGTATTTCTACTACTTTTTTCCTTATTATCAAACCAGAATTTTCTTAAAGCAGAAACTAAACCTCTTTCTCTATGGCACGATACGGAAATCAAAAAAGAGATAACTGAATTTGTCACAGACGTCTCTGATGCTAAGAGTGAAGATTATGTACCAGTGGAAAAACGTCATGCTGTTTTTGATCTGGATGGAACATTATTATGCGAAAAGCCGATGTATGCTTTAGGTTTGATTTCTATTGCCTATCTCCAAGAAGCAGCTAAGCTAGATACCACCTTAAGGACTAAGCAACCGTACAAGGCTGCATTGGAAAAGGATATGAAGTATCTTTGGCATCATCCTGATCAATTTATGGCTTATCCTTTCCGTCAGCATTCCCAAAGTGACTATCGAAATTGGGTATTGAATTATTTGAAAACTCATGAGCATCCCCAATTCAACTTGCGGTATATAGATACTTTTTTTGCTCCGATGTTAGAGCTGATAGATTTTTTACATGAGCATAAATTTGAGGTCTGGATCTGCTCGGGTTCAGCCCAGGGATTTATTCGCAGCTTTTCAGAAAATTATTTGAATATTCCAAGCAAAAATGTTATCGGGTCACAGATTGAATTGGAATTTGTAAAGAATGATTCCGGAGTGGAATTTATCAGGAAAGACAAATTTTCCTGGAATAATAACGATAATGCAAAACCGGTAAAAATACAACGTCAGATAGGCATAAAGCCAATATTTGCCTTTGGTAATTCCATGGGAGATTTTGCTATGCTGCAACTTGTGGACAGTAATAATTTACCCCATAATGTTTTCGTACTAAATCACAATGATCCTGCCAGAGAATATGAATATTACCACGAGAAGTTGTTGGATGAGTGTAAGAAGCATGGGTGGAGTGTTGTTAATATGAAAGAAAATTTTATAAAAATATTTATCAAAAAAGAGTAACGAAAATGAATTATATTGAAATTAAGAAAGAAGTAAAAAAAGCACTGGAGAAAAACAAACCGGTAGTGGCACTTGAATCTACAATAATTTCTCACGGATTACCTTATCCCCAAAATCTTAAAGTGGCAAAAGGACTGGCAAAAATTGCCAGAGAGAACGGAGCTGTCCCTGCTACTATTTGTCTTATTGATGGAAAAGTAAAAATTGGCTTGAGTGAACTTGAACTAAAGATTATGGCAAGTAGCGAAGATGTGGAAAAAGTATCAAGACGTGATATTGGCAAAGTCATTTCTTTGCAAAAGAAAGGTGCAACCACTGTGGCTGCCACAATGTATCTTGCCCAAAAAGCAGGGATAGAAGTTTTTGCAACAGGGGGAATTGGTGGTGTACACAAAAATGCAGAAAATACATTTGATATCTCGGCTGATTTACGAGAGTTCACCCAAACCCCTGTTATAGTCGTCTCTGCCGGAGCTAAAGCGATATTAGATCTATCCAAAACTCTGGAAATTATGGAAACTCTTGGTGCTCCCGTCTATGGCTATAAAACTGACAGATTTCCAGCGTTTTATTCCCATTCCTCCCCATTTTTTGTAGAAAGAATCGATTCGGTTAAAGATATTGTTGGTATTTTTGGGGCTAATAAAACTATGGGTTTAGATTGCGGTATGCTGATAGCCAATCCCGTTCCGAAAAAAAGGGAAATTCCCTATGAGGAGATGAAAGAATATATACAGCAGGCTCTAAAATCTGCAGATGAGGAGAACATATCGGGTAAGAAACTTACACCTTATCTGCTTTCTAAACTTGTAGATATAACAGATAAAAAATCTTTAAAGGCGAATATTGATTTGGTTAAAAATAATGTAGAATTGGCTTCGCTCATTGCCAATGAGTTAGTTAAGAGATAGTAGTAGCAAAAGTTTATAGTTGAAAAAACAAGCCGTTATGAACTTCCATAACGGCTTATTTATTTTGGTTATTTTAGTATGAGCGTTTTTCGGAATATACTTTCCTCATCAATTTTTATTCTATATAAATATATTCCGCTTGATTGTGAGAAATTATCATTGTTTTTCATATCCCAGGAAAAAGTGTATTCTCCTGCCTCACTTATTTCATCTGCTAGGGTTGCAACCTTTCTTCCTTTAATGTTAAAGAGTTCTATTGTTACTCGGGCTGATTTTTTTAAGTTAAGTCTAATATTCTGAAATTCAGCATTTGTTTTTACAGGATTAGGATAGACTGATAATTTGCTGAAAACATTATTTTCCTGATTAACAGATAGTTGAAGACCCTCATAAGGCTCAGGTCCACCGTAAGCTCCCATGTCGTTTCTACTTCCGTCTGTGTCGTTGTAGATAGAATCAGGATCTCCAGCATTGATAGCTGGAGAGCCAGAAGCTAAACTCCAATCTGCTGTAAGACCATTAAAATCAGAGCCGTTTCCTGCGGAAGGATCTACAAATTGTGGATTCGCATTTATATTGCCCGCGCCCACATAATTTTCCGAAAGGCAGGAATAATTCACATTGGGATACCCACCGGAATTATAAAATAGATTCCCCTCAGAAATCAGAATTGAATTTCTGATTTGAGGATTGGAGTCAAATATTAAAAATAGATAGGGTGTATTGTAGGTAGATTCATTATTTGCTATAGTGTTATTAATAATTTCCACATCAGATCCGTTTTTTAAACTAAAAGCTCCTATCATTCCTGTGTTATTGACTATAATGTTGTTGCTAATTTCTGCAGTAGTACCAGTGCAGCCAATTCCTGCGGTAAGATTTGTGTTGGTATTATTTGAGATTATATTTTTTTGGATATAAATACTGTCTGAAGCCAGAAGATCAATACCTGCTGCGCGTGAAGTAGAGCTGTTGTTTGAAATCTGGTTTTGAATGATATGAACGTGAGAACTATTTTCCACCCGAATTGCAGAAGTTGTTGCCTTTTCAATTATACAATTTTGAATTAGATTATTTTCATCAGTAAAACTAAATAAGATTCCTTTCCAGCTTTCATTTGACGTAAAGGAAATAGGCTCATCTCCTCTTACCAGACCATTAGCTGTTAGCTTTCCCTTGATTTTCATTTCAGTATTATTGGCAAAAATCATCTCAACTCCAGGTTCTATTGTCAGTTCTGCATCAGCAGGTACTAAAATATTATCCATAATCTGATAGGGACTGTGCGCTTCTTTCCAGTTTCCTGCTAAAGAACCTGAAACATTTGAAGGTTGTGTAACTGTGATGTAGTTATCAACTGAAGTGGATGCGGAATCATTATCCGTATAAATTGTGAGTGATACATTATATGTACCCACCTCACCATAGGTAAAAGTGGGGTTTTCTTCATAACTATCAATTGTGCCGTCTCCGTCCAGATCCCATTCCCACGTATCAATTGAATCAGGTAGTGAAAGATTTGTAAAATCAACTTGTAACTCAGGTGGACCCTGAACAACATTGCTGGAGAAACTGGGATAAAGACCGGTAAATCCGGTTATGCTTGCTTGGTGGATCAAGGGCTGAGTATCCAGAGATTGGACAATCACAACTGCATTCATTTGAGGAACTTCATAGCTAGAGCCAATAGTAAAAGTGTGGCTATAAGTTTCAGTTTGCCCCGTAGATGTAAGATTGAAGTCTTGGTCTTCGTAGGCAATCACAGAGCAGAAATAGTCCGGAGTTTGCTGAGTTCCATAGTCATAAGTTAGTAAAAATATTATCTTGTTATTCGTTGTAGTTATATCATCTGTAAGATTGACTTCTGATTCTATGGTTAGTTCACCTGGATTATTCGAATTGAAATCTGTAGTTATTTCTGCAGGACTCGGATAATCGATCAGTTGATTATATTGGCTTACATAGGCACTATAAACGCCTGAGCCTCCACCAATAACGTTTTTTGTTCCATTCCACTGGGCATGGGGAACTCCACCAACATTATACAAGTTTGCTCTTTGATTAACATGGGGGCTAACATTAGCATCGATTTGCCAGATAACAGGAACGAGATAGGGAAATTGACTGGATTCATTCCACATCTGATGTAATGCCGCACGGGCATCAGGGCAGTATCCTCAGCTACTGGTAGTAAAAACTTCTCCTACAATCCAGCGCTGGCTGGCAATAAGGGTAAATGGCAAAATTGCCAGAATAAAACCTATAAAAATATATTTTTTTAGTTTATTTTTCTTTTTTAACATATCTCTCCTTAATTATATAGTATTGTTCATATTTATCTGTTTTATTGTTTTTTGGTGTCAAGAAATTAAAGCGATTACTACAAATTGAATTAATTATTTTAAGCTTGACATAAATTATACCTACAACAATCTACAGGTAAGAAATTCATTATGTCAGATAATAAAAAAAATAAGGTCTGGACAATAAAAAAAGTATTGTTTTGGACCTCTGATTATTTTAAAAAGCATAACATTGATTCCCCTAAATTCAATGCCGAAATGATAATGTCAAAAATTCTGAATCTATCCAGAGTTAAACTTTATTTGCATTACGATGAGGTGTTACCCGCAAAAAAATTAGCAAAAATAAAAAAATTTATTAAAAAAAGAGCAGATCATTATCCCCTGCAATATTTACTGGGCGAGACAGAGTTCTATGGTCATAAAATTTATGTGAATGAAGGTGTTTTAATTCCCAGACCAGAAACCGAAGTGCTGGTGGATGCTGTAGTAACTTATCTGAAAAATAGTGATAAGAGAAACTGTAATATTTTGGATTTGGGTACAGGAACAGGGGTTATTCCCATCTCTATTCACAAATATTTTGAAGATAAAGATTGTGATATCAATTTTACTGTAACAGATGTTTTGTCTGCTTCTCTGAAAAACGCTGAGAGGAATTTCCAAAAATACGACATGAACAATGTTAAATTAATTGAATCTGATCTTCTTGAAAAAGTGGACGCAATATTTGATATAATAACATCCAATCCGCCCTACATTGCAGAAGAAGATTGGGATGATTTGCCTCTGGTGATTAAAGACCATGAACCCAAACAAGCGCTTCTGGCAGGAGAGAGGGGATTGAAATATTATAAATCTATATTATCAAAAAGTAGAGACTATTTGAAGGATGATGCAAGAGTATTCCTGGAAATAGGAGCTGAACAGGCTGAAGATGTTATGCAACTTGCTGATAAACATAGTTTTGAAGTTTTAGGGATAAATAAAGATTTTAATGATCGCGATAGAGTTATGATATTAAAAATGAAAGAGTAGTAAATATGGATAAGTATATTGTAAAAGGAAAAGCAAATATAAAAGGAACGGTTAGTGTAAATGGGGCTAAAAATGCAGGTTTACCAATTTTAGCTGCCACCTTGTTAGCTGAAGGTAAATATGAGATAACCAATGTTCCCAATCTTACTGATATTCGTACTATGGCGAAATTATTAAATAATATCGGAGCCGAAATTGAATGGGGAGATGGAAAAATTAAAATCAAAACAAATGGTTGCAAAAACCATGAAGCTCCTTATGAATTAGTAAAAACTATGCGCGCTTCAATTTATGTATTAGGACCTCTCGTTGCCAGAAAAGGAGAGGCAAGAGTTTCTTTCCCGGGAGGCTGCGCACTTGGTGCCAGACCTATTGATCTGCACCTAAAAGGGTTACGAAAACTTGGAGCTAATATCGAGTTGAAGCACGGTTATATTTACGCTACTGCAAATAGACTTAAGGGAACAGGAATTTATTTTGAGAAAAAAAGTGTAGGAGCCACTGCCAATATTCTCATGGCATCAGTACTGGCTGAAGGTGAAACAAAAATACAAAATGCAGCCTGCGAGCCGGAAATTGCGGCTTTGGCAGAATTTTTAGTAAGAATGGGTGCGGATATAAAAGGAATCGGGACTGAGACACTCATTATCAAAGGTAAGGAAAAATTGCATTCAGCCGATGCCTCATTAATACCGGATAGAATTGAAACCGGAACTCTTCTCTTGTCAGCGGCTATCACAAGGGGCTCTATTACTGTAGAAGATTGTAATCCTGATCATCTGGGTATTGTCCTGGATAAGCTGGAAGAAGCAGGCTTTCAAATTTCTACTACAGAAAACAGTATTTCTCTAAACAGTAAAGGTCCTAAACATCCCATAGAAATAACTACCAATCCCTACCCCGGTTTTCCCACGGATCTCCAACCTCAATTCTGCTCCTTACTTTCTACCATAGAAGGAGATAGCTCAATTCTGGAAACGATTTTCTCCGATAGATTTATCTACACTACCGAATTACAAAGATTGGGTGCTAATCTAAAATTGAATGAAAATGAATTGATCATAAAAGGTGGTGCAAAGCTTTCAGGTGCTCCAGTTATGGCTTCCGATATTAGAGCAGGAGCTTCACTGGTGGTAGCCAGCCTTTATGCAGAAGGGAAGACTGAAATAAGCAGAATCTATCATCTGGATAGAGGGCATGACAAACTGGAAGAAAAACTGCAAAAGCTTGGTGCCGATATAAAAAGAGTTAAATGAAACTAAAATTTTTTAGAAATTTTCTGGTTTCTGTAGGTTTCCTGGGATACTTTCCCTATGCTTCTGGTACTATCACTTCTGTAGCCATTGCAGTTGTATATTACTTTTTCTTTGATTTCTTGTCACCGCAGCATCAAGTACTTTTCTTGCCAAATTTTTTGTTGTTTAGCTCCATTTTAATTTTAACATTAATTTTTGTTCCCATAATTAAATCAGCTGAAAAAGATTGGGGACGTGACAGCAAAAAGATTGTTATCGACGAAGTTTTGGGCTATCTTGTAGCTGTCTTGTTTATGCCACATTCATTGCTTGTAGCTATCTATGCTTTTATTACCTTTAGAATTTTTGATATTGCCAAGCCTCCCATTATTGATGAGGTGCAATTATTACCACACGGCTGGGGAGTTATTCTGGATGATCTATTGGCAGGGCTGTATGCCAATATCACTTTGCAAATGATAAATCTATTCTTCCCCCGTTTTTTCTAACTGCCACAATTTAATTTTACTTTCCTTCTCATATTTATTCTCTCTTTTCATAAAATTTGACATTTAAAATTGATTATGATAAAATAAATAATTAAACTGAATAGAGGTAATATGAAATATGTAGGAGCGCATGTAAGTGCAAGTGGTGGAGTACAGAACGCTCCCCTAAACGCGAATGAAATAAAAGCAAAAGGCTTTGCCCTTTTTACCAAGAATCAAAGACGCTGGCAAGCAAAACCTTTAACCGCAGAAAATATTTCCGGATTCACAGAAAATTGTTCTGAGTTTAATTATACACCGAAACAGATCTTGCCTCACAGCGGTTATTTGATAAATCTGGGACAGCCGGTAAAAGCCAAATTAGAGAAATCTCGTAATGCCTTTTTTGACGAGATGCAACGCTGCGAAAAACTGGGCTTGAAAATGCTTAACTTCCATCCCGGAAATCACCTGAATAAAATAACCCCCAAAGATTGTATGAAGCAGATTGCCGAATCAATAAATATGGCTTTAGATAGAACAAAAGGAGTTACTGCTGTTCTGGAAACAACTGCCGGGCAGGGCACAACCCTGGGTTACAGATTTGAACAACTTGCAGAAATCATTGAAATGGTGGAAGATAAGGATAGTGTTGGAGTTTGCTATGATACTTGCCACAGTTTTGCTGCCGGTTATGATATACGAACTAAACAAGCATTTGAAAAGACATTTACTGAGTTTGATAAGATTATCGGATTTGATAAATTGTGCGGTATGCATTTGAATGATGCTAAAAAAGAACTTGGTAGTAAAGTGGATCGACACGCCTCCCTGGGAAAAGGTCTTATCGGCATGGATGCTTTTAAATTCATTATGCAGGACGAGCGGTTTGATGAAATACCGATTATACTGGAGACTCCGGAGCCGGAGATCTGGCAGCAAGAGATAGAATTACTCTATAAATTGGAGAAAGAGTAATAATAATTATGATAAAAAAATTTAATTTTACTGGCATTCCGTACGTTTTTATTATGTAACTTCGGATGTCAGAATAACTCTAAAGGAGGCTATTCCATGAAATTGACAAGTAATGCCTTTAAACAGGAAGAAATGATACCGGAAAAATATACTTGCGATGGTAAGAATGTATCCCCTTCACTTAAATGGGAAAATGCACCGGAGAATACAAAAAGTTTTGCTCTCATCTGTGACGACCCTGACGCTCCTGCCGGGACCTGGGTACACTGGGTGATTTTTAATATTCCGGCAGATGTAGACAGTTTGGAAGAGAATGTAACACAAGTTCAGGAGTTAGCTAACGGTGCCAGGCAGGGCATAAATGACTTTCATAAATTTGGTTACGGCGGACCCTGTCCACCCGGTGAAGAACACAGATATTTCTTTAAACTTTATGCCCTTGATAAAATGTTGAATCTAAAAGCTGGAGTTACAAAATCAGAGCTGGAAAAGGCTATGGATAAAGATATATTGGAGAAAGCAGAGCTTATTGGCAACTATGCCCGATAATATATTTTGATATAATTAGGTTGACTGACCTGGATTATCTAATTAAGTAGAAATAGAGTTATAATATAAAATCTTTGCTAAAGTGCAAATTATTTGACAGCTCTCTTTTAAATATTTTAAATCTGTAAGCCCATAAAGGATATAAAAATGACTCTAATCCTAAAATAGGTTGACACTATGAAAGAAGGAGAAGGAATGGTTAAAAAAATTAATGAAAAGCTTCTCATTAACCGCAAGCTTCAGCTTGTGGCATTTGAAATAACCAATAAAGCATAGTCCCTTCAGGGACTTATAATAATTTATCCTATCTTCATTTTTTTTACAATAACTACAAATACCGTCACGGATCATTCCGTGGCGGATATTGATTGTTTACTTATTAAATTTTTGTTTACTTTGGTGTGCCTAGACTGTGTCGATGCTGTTTTGACGCAGTCAAAACACTTCCAAAAGCAGAGCAATTTGTTCAAATTTCAATTACAGATAAAATTAATAAGAATGATGCTTAATTTGTAATAAAATTATGAATCTGCAATTTCCAATCCATCCTGAAATTCTTGACAACCGAATAATGAATTTGATTTTACAGTCCACATGAAGACAAATAAATTTCTTGCAGAAACAGAAGTTATTATAATTTAACACAAACGGCTGAAAGAAGCAATTCTTTTAACCGTAATAGGCTTCCTATTGCGGTTTTTTTATTAAATTTAAGGAGATGGTGATATGTTTAAAGAGATCGATGTAAAAGAGAAGGCAACAGATCTGGAAAATAGGATCAATAAATTCTGGTCAGAGAATAAAATAGCTCAGAAAAGCATTGATATACGTGAGGGAGACGACAAGTTTATATTTTACGAAGGTCCTCCTACCGCTAACGGTATGCCTGGCATTCACCATGCTATCAGCAGAACCCTAAAGGATGTAGTCTGCCGCTATAAAACCATGCAGGGTTTTCAGGTAAAAAGAAAAGCAGGCTGGGATACACATGGCTTACCCGTGGAGATAGAAGTCCAAAAACAGATTGGCATCTCAGACAAACGTGAAATAGAAGAATATGGCATTGAAGAATTTAATAAAAAATGCCGTGAGTCAGTATTTAAGTACGAAAAGGAATGGCGGCAGATGACTGAACTGCTGGGCTACTGGCTCGATCTGGATAATCCCTATATTACCCTAAAACCCGATTACATGGAAAGCGTCTGGTGGCTTTTACATCAGTTCTGGAAAAATGATATGATCTACTCCGATAAAAAGATCGTTCCCTTCTGCCCCAGTTGCGGCACTCCCCTCTCCAGCCACGAAGTAGCTCAGGGCTATGAACAGACAAAAGACCCGTCGATTTTTATAAAATTCAAAGTCAAGGGCGAAGAAAACACATACTTCCTAGCCTGGACCACTACTCCCTGGACTTTGATCTCAAACGTGGCTCTGGTAGTACACCCCAACTTTGATTATGTAAAAATTAAAGTTGATGAAGAATATTTCATTCTGGCAGAAAAATGTCTGGATGTTATTGAAGAAGATTATAAAATTGTAGAAAAATATATTGGAGTTGATCTGGAGAATAAAGAATATGAGCAGCTCTTTCCCTTTATTAAACCCAATAAAAAAGCTTTTTATGTGGCACTGGGAGATTATGTAACTCTGGAAGATGGTACCGGTATAGTGCATACTGCTCCTGCTTTTGGTGAAGAAGACTTTATGATCGGAAAACGCTATGACCTGCCATTTATTCAACCTGTAGATGAAAAAGGTTATTTTACGGAAGAGATTACAGATTGGGCCGGGCAGTTTATCAAAAAAGCGGATCCCGGTATCATGAGAGATCTAAAAGACCGCAATCTGCTCTATAAAAAATCCACCATTGTTCATACTTATCCCTTTTGCTGGCGCTGTGATAGTCCCTTGATATATTTCGCCCGCAAATCATGGTATATCAAAACTACCGAATTCAAAGAGCAGATGATTGAAAATAATAAGAATATCGAATGGCACCCGAAATATGTGGGTAAAGGTAGATTCGGTGACTGGCTGGAGAACAATATCGATTGGGCAATAAGCAGAGATAGATTCTGGGGCACACCACTTAATATCTGGATTTGTCCTAAATGCGGAAAACAGGAATCTGTTGAATCCATAAATGGTCTCAGAGAAAATGGTAAGATGAAAGATGGAAGCGCTGTCCCGGAAGATATCGATTTGCACCGTCCTTATGTGGATGAAATTGTGCTGGAATGCCCTGAATGTGGCGAAAAAATGCAAAGAACACCGGAAGTTATTGACTGCTGGTTTGACTCAGGCTCCATGCCCTTTGCCCAATGCCATTATCCCTTTGAAAATAAAGATAATTTTACTGAAGATTGGTTTCCTGCAGATTTTATTGCAGAAGGTATTGATCAGACACGTGGTTGGTTTTACACACTCCTTGCTATCTCCACCTATATTAAAGGAGAATCATCCTATAAACGCTGCCTGGTGAATGATCTGGTTCTTGATAAAAAAGGAAAAAAAATGAGTAAGTCGCGAGGTAATACCCTGGATGTTTTCCAGGTGCTGGACACCTACGGTGCAGATGCTACTCGTTGGTTTATGCTGGCAGTAAGCCCACCCTGGACCCCCACTAAGTTCGATCAGGATGGAATTGATGAAGTCTATAAAAAATTTTTTGGAACTCTCAAAAATGTTCTGTCTTTTTTCATAACTTACGCGAATATCGACGATTTTGAATATGAAAATTTTGAAATTGAAATCGAAGACAGACCGGAAGTGGACCGCTGGATTGTCTCTCGCCTGAATAGTGTAATAAAACAGGTGACCAAATACACAAATAATTATAATCTTACAAAAGCAGTCCGAGAAATACAATCTTTTGTAGTGGATGAAGTTAGTAACTGGTATGTTCGCCGAATCCGAAAACGCTGCTGGGCTGCAGGTATGGAAGATGATAAAGTGTCTGCCTATATGACTTTGTATGAAGTACTAAAAACCACAGCCCTGCTTATCGCTCCCTATGCCCCCTTTATTTCGGAAGAAATTTATAAAACCTTGACCAATGAAGAGAGTGTGCACCTGGCTGATTATCCTGTATATAAAGAAAAATTCATTAATACAACCCTGGAAGAAGAAATGAAAGTGGTCATTGATGTAGTAACCCTGGCCCGTGCTGCTCGCAATGAAGTTCAAATTAAAGTAAGACAACCTTTGCCAACCCTGTATGTTCCCAAAAAGCATAAAGAAGTAATCGAGAAAATGAAAGACCTGATTGTAGAAGAGATTAATATTAAAGATATTGAATATGTAAAAGATAAAACTCAATTTATCAGTTATGACCTTAAACCCAATTTTAAAGTGCTGGGACCAAAATACGGAAAACATATGCCTGCTATTGCCCAGGCTTTAAATAATGTGGATGGTAAGAATATTGTGCAGGAGATTCGTGAAAAAGGCGTATATCACATGGATATTGATACGGTAGAAGTAAAACTGAATCCCGATTCACTGGAAATTAATGCAGAAAATAAAGAGGGCTATGCCTTTCAGCAGGATGAAAATACTTTTGTTGCTCTGGATATTACCATTGATGAAGACTTAAGAAAAGAAGGGCATGCCCGGGAGCTGGTTAATAAAATTCAATTCATGCGTAAAGAAAATGATTATGACATTATGGATAGAATAAAAATCAAATACTATACGGAAAATGAAGAGATTGTACAAACTATAAATGAATATGACAAGTATATTAGCGAAGAAACACTAGCTCGTGATATTGTTAGCATGGAAGATGATTCCGATATGAAAGAATGGAATATTAATAATAAAAAAGTTTATCTGCAGCTTGAAGTTGTGGAATAATCATTCAGGGCGAATTTAATTATTCGCCCTTTTTTATTTGACAGAATTTGCATTATTTAGCTTAATTCAAAATATGAAAATATTAATTATTCGCTTCAGCTCCATGGGAGATATAGTACTTACCACTCCCGTAATCCATAGTCTAAAGCAAGAATATCCCAGGGCAAAGATCGATTATCTCACCAAATCCGAGTATGCTGATATAATTGCCCATAATCCTGATATTAATACAATTATTAAATTTAACAGCGAAAAAGACCCGATTATTAAGTTATCTCGATTAATTAAATCACTCAATTATGATGTAATTATTGATCTGCATAAGAATTTGAGATCACTAATTATTAAAACCATAAATTTTAATACGAAAAAATATTCTTACAACAAAAAGCATCTCAAAAGATTTCTTTTAACGAAAAAGAGTTTCCGCAAGAGGATAAAACCGATAAACTCTACTGTGGATTTATATAAAACTGCATTTGATAAGATGGGGCTACAGCTAAAAACCAGAAAACTCTATTTTTATCTTCCTAAAGAAGCAATTTATATTTACCGCAGATTCAATTTACCCGAGCCTACAATGAATATTGTTATTGCCCCGTCAGCAGCTCATTATACAAAACAATATCCGGCAGATTATTATGCTGAACTTATAGATAAATTACATGATGAATTCAAACCCAATTTTATTATGGTAGGGGACAAAAACGATAAAAAAACTGTAGAAGAAATAAAGAGAATTACTGATAAAAAAATTTATGATATTTGTGGGGAAACCAATATCACGGAACTGGCTACAATCATATCTGTATCTGATTTATTTATTAGCGGTGATACGGGTCCTATGCATATTGCAGCGGCGTTCAATATTCCGCAAATTGCTATTTTTGGGTCCACCCATCCGATGCTGGGTTTTGCTCCATTAAATGATAAAGCCCAGGTTGTGCAGAAGGATTTGTCCTGCCGTCCCTGTTCTTTGCATGGAAGAAAAAAATGTCCCTTAAAGCATTTTAATTGCTTGCGGGAAATAGGACCAACACAAATTTTTAGTATTGCAAACAATATGATCAAAAAATACAGGAGTAATGATGAAGAATAGACCATCCTGGTGTAACTATTTTCTCAAAATTGCGCAGCTGGTTTCCCAGCGCTCTACCTGCCTGCGTCGAAAAGTGGGAGCAGTGATAGTAAAAGAAAACCAAATTTTGTCAACAGGATATAATGGAGCTCCCAAAAATGTTAAACATTGTAGTGAAGTGGGATGTTTAAGAAAAAAAATGAATGTTCCTTCCGGTGAACGGCATGAATTATGTCGGGGAGTACATGCCGAGCAAAATGCAATCATACAGGCAGCTGTGAATGGAGTAAGTGTAAAAAATGGTGTTATGTATTGCACCCATCATCCCTGTTCCATCTGTGCCAAGATGATAATAAATGCAGAATTAAAAAAAATTTATATTGCAGACGGTTATCCCGATAAATTAGCTAAAGAGATGTTTGAAGCTGCTGGGGTAGAAGTATTACAGTGCCCAGAAAAGAACTAAAATTTTTATGAAAAAAATAAGATTTTTTATAGAAGCTTTTCTCTTTCGGTTTTTACTTACTTCTATAGAAAAGATGTCACTGACTCTGGCTTATAAAGTTGCATTTTTTTTAGCCCAACTAAATCTGCGTATACTTAAAATCCGAGTGGATGTTGTCCGGCGACAGCTAAGAAAATCTTTTGTGGATAAAAATCAGGATGAAATCGAAGAACTGGTAGAAAGAGTATTTATAAATTTGGCAATGACCGCCATTGAGTTTGGCTGGTTTGCTAATAAAACAATTGCGGAAAAGGAGCGATTTGTTCGTTATGAGGGGTTGAAAAATTTAAAATATGCTTTAAAGCAGGGCAAGGGAGTCCTTCTTTTCATGGGGCATTTCGGCAACTGGGAACTGGCAGCACAGGTTGTTGCTCAAAAAACAAAGAAAATGGTAGCAGTAGCTAAAAGCCAAAAAAATCCATATTTCACTGAAATTGTAAACTCGATAAGGTCATTCAATCACATAAAAATTATTAAGAGAAACTTTGCTCTTAGAGGAATCGCCCGGGCACTTAAGAAGAATAAGATAGTGCTAATGCTGGGTGATCAGACTGCACGTAAACAGTATGTAAGGGTGAAATTCTTTGGCAGAAAAGCAGCTACACCGGTGGGAGCAGCTAAGATCGCCCTAAGGTATCAATGCCCTATAGTTTTTGCATCATTAACACGCAGAGGAAATTTTAAGTTTAAATTTAAATTCTCAGAACCGATTAATATTCCCAAGCAAGGTGAAGAAAAACAATTGGTAAAACAATATACCAGACTCCTTACAAATATGCTGGAAAACGAGGTTAGAAAATATCCCGCACAATGGTTCTGGGTGCACAGAAGATGGAAAAGATAGTTTTGGTTTATGGACGTCTATAAAATACCTTTATTGCTGAAGAATAAAAAGCTATCTGCTCAAAAATTTATTTCTGATAAGTTAGAACAGATCAAAAGAGCCGATAACAGATATCATTTTACACTATCTTTATTCGCAGAGTATGCACTAAAAAAGGCGAAAGCGATTGATAATAAAATTGCCAGAGGGGAAGAAGTTGGGCGGTTGGCGGGAATACCTTTTGGCATTAAAGACAATATTGCTATGAAAATCGGTAAGACCACCTGTGGCTCAAAGATTTTACAAGATTATAAATCTCCCTATGCTGCAAAAGTAATAGAAGATATTGAAAAGGAAGATGGGATTATCATAGGTAAAACAAATATGGATGAGTTCGCCATGGGCTCCTCTACTGAATATTCCTATTTTCATAAGACACTGAATCCATGGGATACTTCGCGAGTACCGGGTGGCTCCAGTGGCGGCTCTGCAGCTATGGTATCTGCAGTAGATGAATGTATCTCTCTGGGCTCTGATACAGGTGGTTCTGTAAGACAGCCAGCTGCCTTTTGTGGTGTAGTAGGATTAAAGCCTACCTATGGTTCAATCTCTCGCTATGGTTTGATTGCTTTTTCATCCTCTCTGGATCAAATTGGCATAATGGGCAGAAAAATAAAAGAAGTTGCTTATATTTTTGATTATTTGAAAAAAGAGGACAAAAGAGATGCTTCCATGGCACATCCGCTTTCCGGCCCCGATACATTTGAGAAATTAGAGTGCAGAGACAATTTTAAAATTGCTGTTCCCTACAAAATTTTTGAAAATAAGACGGAACCTGCAATAATAAAAAGTACAAATAAGATAATAGAAAAACTTAAAACCAAAGGTTATAAGGTGGAAGAAGTGCCGGTCCTGTATGATCAATATTACATTCCCATCTACTATACTATTGCTTCGGCGGAAGTTTCTTCCAACCTCTCCAGATTTGACGGGGTGAAATTTGGCTTGAATGAAAAATCAGTTGATAGCTTTCGTGAAATGTTTGTAAAAAACAGGTCAGAGGGTTTTGGGCAGGAAGTAAAAAGAAGGATTATGATTGGTACTTTTATACTATCTGCCGGTTATGAGGATAAATTTTATCAAAAAGCACAGAAATTGCAAAGAGATTTGAGCAGGAGAGTAGATGAAATATTTACCTCCTATGATGCAATCTTACTGCCCACAACTCCTACAACTGCCTTTAAATTCGGAGAAAAATCCGGAAAACCACTCGATATGTATCATTCTGATTTTTTTACATCATTTGCCAATATTACAGGTAATCCCGCCATCACGATACCAGCAGGTAATGGTGAAAATAATTTACCAATCGGTCTGCAACTGGTGGGAGATAAATTTAGGGAAGATAAAATTTTTGGACTGGCTTACCGTATCGAAAAATTAATAAAAGAGATTAATCTTTAATCAAACTTTTACCGGTCATCTCATCCGGTTGTTTTATATTTAAAATATCCAGTATAGTTGGAGATATATCAGCCAGAATTCCGTTATCTCGCAATTTTACATCCTTCGCGTTACGCAAAGAAATTAGGCACGGTACAAGATTGGTGGTATGTGCAGTCATGGCTGATTCGTCAGCTTCGTACATCTGTTCTGCATTGCCGTGGTCAGCTGTAATAATATAGTCATAGCCTTGTTTTTCCAGAACAGGGATAACTTCACCAACTGAGTTATCTACGGCTTCCACAGCTTTTACAGCAGCATCAAAATCTCCGGTATGACCCACCATATCGCAGTTTGCCAAATTCATTATGATAACATCATATTTACCTTTTTTTATCTCTTCTATCACCCTGTCTCGAACCAGAAAGGCACTCATTTCAGGTTGCTTGTCATAAGTGGAAACTTTGGGGGAGTTGATCAATATCCTATCTTCATCCTCAAAAGGTGTTTCATTGCCACCATTAAAGAAGAATGTTACATGAGCGTATTTTTCTGTCTCGGCAATTCTTAGTTGTTTGAGATCTTTCTTACTTAGAATTTCTCCCAGTAAGTTTTTATGCTCAAGCGGTTCGTAAGCAACGTTTACATATGGATTTAGTTTTGCATCATATTCGGTCATAGTTGTAAAAACCAGTTCAGAAAAGTTTTTTACTCCAAATTTATCAAAATCAGGGACAACAAAGCTGCTTGTGATCTGTCTTGCTCTGTCCGCCCTAAAATTAAAAAATATAATAGAATCACCGTCATTAACTGTAGCAACAGGCTCTTCTTTATTTTCAACCACAGTAGGAATTACAAACTCATCTGTTACATTGTTGTCGTAACTTGCCTGCATTATAGCTACCGGATTATCACCTTTATTGCCTACACCATGAACAATTGCCCTATAGGCTTTTTGGATTCTATCCCATCTATTATCTCTATCCATAGCATAATAGCGTCCGGATATTGTAGCAATTTTTCCTACTCCTATATCCTGCAGCTTTCTCTTAGTTTGCTTAATATAATCTATACCACTATGGGGAGGCGTATCCCGTCCGTCCATAAAAGCATGCAGATAAACTTTGTGGAGATTGTGTTTTTTTGCCAACTTAAGTAAGGACCACAGATGTTCTAAAGAGCTATGAACTAAGCCGTCTGAAACCAAGCCAAAGATATGCAGAGCTGAATCATTTTCTTTGCAATTATTTACAGCTTTGAGCAGTTCTTCATTCTCAAAAAAAGAACCATCTGAGATGGCTTTGTTTATTCTGGTAACTGCTTGATATACGATTTTGCCGCTACCGAGATTTAGATGCCCCACCTCGGAATTACCCATTACACCTTCGGGCAATCCCACAGCTTCACCAGAGCATTCTAATTTGGTATTTGGAATCTTCTTGAATAATTTATCTAAGTTAGGAGTAGAGGCGGCGTGAATTGCATTTCCCTTGTCTTCTTCTCGCAATCCATAACCATCCATAATTATCAGCATAACTTTTCTTTTGTCCATATAATTTCCTTTCAGCAATTTGAGATTTTACTATAAGGTCGGAGTATATTAATTATTGTAAAGTAATGTTTAACACAAGTTGGGTTCTAAAAATCTATTTCCAGCTGGGCTTTTAATTTATAGGCTTTACCAAGCTGTTTTTCAAAGCCCGTATGATAACCTGTTTCCCTTTTCCAGAATTCTTGAGAATATTTAAACTGGAATGAATAATGTTGCCATAATTCATATTTCAGTAAAAAATAGCCTGCTATCCCATCCCCCTGAAATTGCGAGTTTTGCATTACTCCGTTAATATCATTTTCATACATGAAAATTTGGATATCGCCTGAGTGGTATTGTGCAATTCTGAAATAGTTTTTTAGATTTTCGGTAAAATCAAATCTTATTTCTTCAAACAACAAAAACCCTTTATCATATATTTCCGCATCAATATAATCATGGAATGAGTATTCTATTCTAAATTTAAATCGAATATTGTTGCTTAAATCATGCTTTATGTCAAGTCGAAAACGGGACCTATCTATTTGATACAATTTACTTTCTTCTTCTACATTCTTCCATTTCTCTTTGAGGTCATTTTTGTAAATAAACCGCATCTCGGTCTGTTGCCATTTTTTGGTTATTGCTAAAAGTTTATCAGTTCCATAGGAGGGGATATCTGTATAAAAAGAACCTGCTGGGAATTTGTATAGATCAAAATATAAACGAATCTCTAAATCATTTAATAGATTGAAATCAATTCCACAATAAATCCCATGTTCATTATCAAATTCACCACCAACATGGAATGGATTACCATGAAAGGTGGGAAAATGATTTTCAAAATTTCGATAGATTAATAGATTCTTAAACTCATTTACTTCAAAAAATATTCCGGCAATATTGGCAAATTTTTCCTTTGAATAGGCTGACTCTCCAAAAAAATAATAGTTTTTATAAAAGTAGCGATATTCAATTCCGAGAATATTGTTTATTTGTTCCACATCATTATCTGCAAAGGGATGCTCAAATTCAATATGATGCGCATGCAAGCTTATTTGATTTCTCTTTCCATAGGTTATATTACAACCATACAGTTGCTCATTAAGCTTGTCCTTCTTTTCTTTTTCCGTATCTGTTCTGTGATAGCCAAGATCATATATGCTTGTTACCATATAGTTTTCTATAGTGGCATCCAGATCGTAATTGGAATAATAGGGGACTATACTAAAATCTTTGAATAAAAATCTGGCTGCAGTCCCAAAAAGAGAATAATTTTCAGACGCACTGGTATTGGATCTGAGGCTGGAACTACTTTTTATAGGCTGCTTTGTTGTATTATACCCTTTGGCTAATCCTAATTTGGGACTAAAAATAATTCCCTGACCAAAAGATAATCTATAATTTCCCACTACCAGTTTATTAATAAAAGCAAGATTTTCTGCTACCAGAGATCCTGAATAGTAATCCAAATAATTTTTTTCGCCACTATCTTTTTGGTTAAGAAAATGGAACGAATAATTTTTCCAACTGCCCCTAACCCTTTGATAAAATTTGAGAGGGGGATTATATTCATTTGTAGAAGAGTATTGAGTTCTGACTCGATATTCAAAATTAAGAGGATAGTGTCTCTTTTCAAACTTAATATAGGGTAGTATTTTATTTACTTTTTTCGAGCTTATACCGGCATTTTTTAAAGATTGTTTGTTTTTTAAATTATGATCCTTACGAAATTCTAATATTTTATCCACATCAATTGGAGAAAGCCAGGGTAGTTTTACCAGTTCTTCAAATATGGCTTTATTAATATCAAGTTTATTTTTTTTCAATCTCAGAAGTTCTTCTGCTTTCTCGGTTATCTGCTCCGATTCTTCTTCTGGAATAAACAGGTCTTCCCATTCCGAATTAATATCGGCATAAATAAAATGTGAACTGAAAAAAATAATTAGAAAGCACCAAGTGTATATTGCAAATTTCATATCAAGGATATTGCAATGATAGATAGTGTGTTTCCTTTAGAATCTTATTTACATGAATTGCATAAGAGAAAGTAGCTTTGTAGATCTTAATTCCTACTCCGGCAGAGAAAGTGTGGGGTTCTGTCTGAAAGCCGCTACTTAATCTTAGGATACTAAAGGGTTTGTAGGAAGTAGCAAAATGGAAAGAAAAAGGATAGCTCATTTCTTTTACGAGTGACATGGCAATTTCCAAATTGTTATAAAGCGAGTAGGAAACTGAGTTTCTACATTCCTGAGGTAAAATTTCTTTGCCCAATTTGCTAAAGCTGAGATTAAGGAAAGAAGTGGCAAAGGAAAACTTGTTTAATTCAATCTTAATCCCTGTATCCAACTGGTGAGCGTTTTTATTGGCAAATCCATCAACCTTTTTTTGTAAGAAGCGGTATGATATTCCTGTTGTAATAGATTTGGTAAAAGGATAATTTAAAGCCATCATAGCGGTGGATTCTGTGTACATTGCATTGCCAAATTGCTGAAGTCCAAGGGCTATATGAAGATTGTGTGAGGTGTATGAGGCTGAAATATTTTGATGTTTCAAGTCAGAAAGCGAAAAGGGACGGTGGAAGGAGATGGTGAGCGAAGCGGAGTTTACTATTGCCGGATTATAAAAGATAGAGGCGGAAGAAGAATCAAAGATAGAGATATTGGCATTTGCTGCTATTACAGCGGAAGAAGGTAACTGTAGAAATGCAGAGTATAAAAAAACCGGTAAAAATAAAAGTATAGATAAAAGTCCCCACTTTTTGCACATAAGACTCCTCAGAATAAATCTGAATTAAATTATCAAACTAATTATTATGTTTTGATTGCTCTTTTCTTTTATGAAAAAGCCCCAAAATAAGAATAATTATGAACACCAGAGATGCAACAAAGGCTGGAAATAAATATTTGCCCATATAATCCTCCCGAAAAATTTATTCTTACTAAATCGAATTAAATGTCTATTATTTTGTCAAATAATTTAGAAATAAAATATATGGAAAATATTTTTACAAAAATTTTGATAATTAATAATTCCAGGACAATATCTAATTTTCTTCCTCATCAATTTTTCCTTCTTCTGTCTTAGAACTGTCTTCAAAAATTTCTGTTTTCTTTTGTTCTGTGCTCTTATCTTTTAGTAATTTATCAACTACAGGAGAGAGTAACAAAAAACCAATAATTGCACCGACTATAATGCTTGACCAAGCATTTGAATAAATTGCTCAGCCCGCTTTGCAACCGATATATTTGTAAAATAACCAACCGGCTAAGCCGCCGATACCTGTTGCTACAAGATAGAGAATTATTTTCATTTTTTCCTTTCAAATTGTATTGAGTTTAATTCAGACATGCCATTCTTCCAAATTATATGCTGCTTTCCAGAACAGTAATTCGTATTTGCTTGCCTGTAGGAATATTTTTTTTAATTTATGATAATGAAAGTCAGATGGAATATGGTCCACAATATTCATAATTTTCCGCACAACTTCCAGATAATCTTCCTCAAGATATAAACTTGCCCATTCACGATATAGCTTATTTGGATTATTTTGTAATTTGTTTTTATGAAATTTGGCAATTTCGCTGTAACTCCAGTAACAGGGAAGTACTGCTGTGATGCCTTCAGCAAAAGATTTCATAAGAGAAGTGGAGTGTAAAAAGCTTACGTATGAAGTTTCAATAAATGTTGGCTCAGTCTGCTTTACTTCATTTAGAGGAATTTCGAGTTTTTTTAGATATTCCTTATAACCGGCGAATTCTGTAGTGGCTTCCTCAAAGGCGATCTCGGTCAGGAGCTGTGTGTTTTCTGCTGTATCTGCTTTTGAGGCGAGGATAGAAAAATTTTTTATGGAACCGATAAGATAATTGTAGTCGTGTTTAACATAAAACTTAAATTTTTCTTCGGGGAGAGTTCCTTTGTATAATTCCACCACAAAAGGGGTATGAAATATTTTTTCCCAGACGGGATAAGCATCTTTTTTTAATCTTGCCGAGAGTGTCATTTTTTTCTCGCTTTGATTACGATGTAATCTCCCTTTTTATAGCCTTTTTGGGGTTTTTCCACATCTTCATCGGTATATTTGGGGTGTTTTGTTAAGGTTTGCACATATTCAAAATCAGTGAATCCAACTTGGTGCATCAATTTGTCTGTTTGTTCAAATGAGACCCAACTAGCGCCTTTAATAAATTTTATGGGATAAGGGTAACTGGGTGCTCTTTCCATATCGAATTTACCCATAAGTCTTGCCAGATCATAAAGCATTGTATAGGAGCCTTCTCTTGCCAGGAAGGATACCACAATATGTCCGTCCTTTTTCAGGACTCTGTGTGCTTCCCGCAGAGCTTTTAGTGGATCGGTTACATAGCTAAGTACGGTAGACAAGAGTACCACATCAAATTTATTGCTGGCAAAGGGAATCTGTTCTGCTGTACCTATTTCTACGTTTATGCCTCTTTTTTCGGCTAATTTTGCCATCTCTTTGGAAGGTTCTACTCCATTTTTTATCCCGAGTTTTGCAGCAAACAAACCACTACCTACTCCAATACTTAGTGAGTTTTCTGATTCGGGGAATAATTCTTTTTCAGCCAAAAACTCTGCTTGGAATACATTCTCGTTTTTACTAAACCAGTAATCGAAGTCTTTTGCTTCACGGTCAAAAGCTGAAATGTCCTTTGGTATGGTTTTATGATACAGAGGTCCGTAGCCTTTGCCAATATGAGGTGCATTCTCTATGCTGCGGGTAATAAAATCCTTCGCAATTTTAATAGAATCGTAAAGAGTTAAATCCTTTGCCAGAGAAGCTGTAATGGCTGATGAAAGTGTGCAGCCTGTGCCATGCGTGTTTTGGGAATCAATTCTTTTATCGGAGAATGAGCGAAATGAGTCACCGTCAAACAATACATCCGTAACAGTATCTTCTTCAAAATGTCCACCTTTTATAAGAACATTAGCAGCACCGAGTTCATAAATCTTTTCAGCAGCGATTTTAACATCATCTTTGTTCTTGATGGGGATCCCCGTAATGAGTACTGCTTCCGGAATATTGGGAGTTAAAAGGTAAGCAGTAGGGATTAGTTTCAAGAGCATAGCCTTCTCTGCTTCTTTTTTTAATAAACGAGCCCCACTTTTGGAAACCATAACTGGATCAACCACTAATTTTTTGATATTGTGTTCTTTCACTTTTTTGGCAATAGTTTCGATGATTTTCTCATTAGAAACCATTCCCGTTTTGGCGGCGTCACAACCCATATCTTCCATTATCATATCGATCTGATCGCCTACGATTTTGGCGTCTATATCCTCAATAGAACGTACGTCCTGAGTGTTTTGGGAAGTAACAGAAGTAACTACGGACATACCAAAAACATTGAAGGTTTGGAATGTTTTCAGATCTGCCTGTATCCCTGCTCCGCCTCCGGAATCCGAACCAGCAATTGTAAGAGCTAATGCTTCATATTCCATCTTTTCTCCTAAGGTTTTATTTTGTTTGTAACTTAAAACTATACGTATTTTTTGTCAAACTTAGAGAAAATTAATTGTATTTATTTACAAACGACTCTATTTCTCCCTGTCTCCTTGGCATGGTATAGATTCTCATCTGCTTCTTTAACCAGTTCTTTATAAGTCTCAACTTCATGTTCCGGAAAGGAAGTAGCACCCAGGCTAACCGTGACTTTAATTTCCTGGTCTTTATACTTGAAAGCGTTTTCCTCAATAATACGTCTCATTTTTTCTCCAACTTTTTTAACACCTTCCTTGGTAGCACCGGGTAGAATTGCCATAAATTCTTCTCCGCCGTATCTTACTATGATATCACCATCACGCATATTGTTTTTTAAGATAGCGGTCAAATTTTTTAGGACTTGATCTCCCACAATATGTCCATAGGTATCGTTAATATCTTTGAAGTGGTCTATATCCAGCATCATAACAGCCAGGGGTTTGTGAGATCTTATTGATTTGCCAAACTCTTCACGCAGACGTTCCATACCAAAACGTCTGTTATATATTCTGGTTAAAGGATCCAGCACAGCAAGTTGTTGCAGCTTTTCATGTATAATAGCATTATTTAAGCCCAGAGAAAAACCGTGAGTATATACATTGAGCTGGTTGATTAGTTTTTTTTCAAACTTATTCGTGGATGCCAGGACAATAAGAGCAAGCACTTCTTCTTTATAACTTACAGGTTCAATCAAGATTGATCTGGGATAAAAATCAATCAAAACTGCTTCAATCTGAATAATTTTTTCCAAATCAAACAGGATCTGTTTATTACTGGAAAAACTTTTATGAACGATCTCCAAGTCCTTTATCTTCTCCGGGTTTTTTATCAAATGAGAACTGGCGATATCTATCTCACCGCCTTTGTTTATTAAAACTAACCCCGCTTTAGCCCCGGTGTACTCCATAATATGTGATAATGCTTTTTCAGAGAGTTTATTGATATCTAGTTCGTTGGTAAATATTTCGGTAAATTTTCTAAGAGATGTTTCACTGTTAAGTGTGGATATAAATGATTTTACAAGTTTATTAAATGAATATGCACTTTTACCGATAGCATCATCACTATTAACAGGAAGAGTGCATTTGTCCAGACCCTCTTCAATATTGAATTCTTTTTTGTTTTGCAATTCATTAATCACGTATTGCATACTAGTGGAGAGTTTATTTAATCTTTTTCCTACTATTCCTTTCGCCAGAAGTATATTTACTACTCCTACGGTTATCCCTGCAAAAATGCAAGCACTAATAAAAAGATAGTTCGAAACATATTGAGCAGGTATTCCAATAAGATAAGAAAATAGGGGGAATATCAGACCAACAAATATACCAAATCCTATCATAAAGATTGTTAGATCAAGGAAAACTTTCTTTGTTATACGCATATTTATACTCCTATAATTGTAAGTTTAAATTTATCTTTTTCTATATGTCAACTCAAAGTATGTAGTTATGGGTGTCAAACTTATTCTTATTTGTAGTAAGATAAAATTGTTAATTCTGAATGTGGTTTTTATTAAATAATAATTTATTTTATAACTGGTAGTCAAGGATTGAAATTTGAAATGTTTTGGGTCTGGGTTTAGTAGTTTAGAAGTTTAGTAGTTTAGGGGTTTAGTAGGTTAGGGAAGTAGGTATTTATGAGTATTAATTGAAAAAACTGAAGTCACAAGTTTGATTGCAGAAAGTCCCTGAAGGAAATATCACACGTATATTACGCTAAAATACCCCAAGCTGAAGCATGGGATTAATAAGATTGATTATTTATGGATCAGAGCCTGTTGTAACTATTAAAAAAGTCCGACTTGCACCAAACAAATCGGACTTGGTATGATAAATTTTAAATTTAATTACTTGGCAATTATAAGTTTTTCTGAATCAATGACTTTGTCATGGGCTTTAAGCTGATAGAAATAAATACCGGAGCTTAGTTTTTTGCCGTTTTTGTCTTTACCATTCCAGTAGATAGATTTTAGCTCCTCTGAATCTGCAATTACGGATGGTAGAACTTTTACCAGTTCACCTTTGATATTATATATAGAGATATCGACGACAGCATCTTTATCCAGAGTAAATTCGATTTTGGTACTATTTCTCATAGGATTTGGTGCTGATTTTAGTCCATAGATAACTGGTGGTTCATCAAATTGTGGATTCTGATCTGGGTCTGGTATTGTAATAGTTGCAATATTATTATATAGATGTGTTTCACCACTCAGATCTATACTTTCCAGCCAATAATAATAAGTCTGTCCTATACTATAATCAAAATTATCGGAGTAACTATAATAACTGGGTTCTGTGGTTGTACCATTTCCGGGTATTATTTCAGGTGTTACTAATTGCGCTGATGCATAGTCGCTTTCCACATTCCTGTAGATATTCCAGCCCACATTATCCTCTTCTGATTGTGTCTCCCAGGAAAGGGTTAAGTTGTTATTATTGAAGATTGCTGTAAAAGTAGAAAGGGTTACAGGCAGAGTGGGATCATCTTCAGGAAATTGCCAGCTTAAGTAAGGATATCCATCGTTGCGACCATTGCCTATATTCCATATATCATCTGTACCGTTTGCAGTTTCACCCTTAAAATCCCAGCCGGCAATCAGGTAAATATTATCTGTAGTAGAAGTATTTGTCATCTCTGCGGTCGTTTCTGAACTGGCAGTTGTTAAGGTTGTATAATCGGGATTATCATGAACCTGGTTGGAGGCAGTGCTATCAAAGAAGTTGCCATTATAACTAGCTTTAGTGGGTGCTTCTGCTTTCCCCAAGAATCCATTTTTCTCTGGATCAGCAGCATCTTCATAATAAACATTTCCCGTAGAATAGCATTTTTCAATATTTCCATTATTATACCCGGCAAAACCACCGAAATTATCAGAATCAGCTTCACTTAATCTGGTAACATTTCCTCTACTATAACAATTTTTTATATTTATGTTTATGCCTTCATAACCGGGAATATATCCAATTAGACCACCTACATCAACCACACCAGATGTATTACAAGTACTGTAGCTTCTTTCTAGATCTGCATAACAATCACCTATGAGACCACCCACGCATCCTGAACTGGAGGAACTACTTACATCACCACTACTGTAACAGTTATAAATTATTGTTCCATTTCCCAGCCAACCTATTAGTCCACCAATGGAGGAGCCTGTAGCCGTTATAGTGCAAGTGCTGTGGCAATTGCTTATAGTATCATTGTTTGTATAGCCAATTAATCCTCCGGAAGAAGCATTGCAAAGGATAGTAACAGTGGTAGAACAATTGTTAATATTTGAATTGTCTGTACTACCTGTTAAGCCACCTACAGACGAATTGCCGTCAACTTCTATATTAACTAAATTAATATTATGTAGAGTGGCAGAAGAGGTAATACCAAAGAAACCAAGGTTGCTATCTGAGCTTCTATTAATATCAATATTTTCGACATTATGATTATTTCCGTCATAAAAACCGGTAAAGGAGGTTGTAGAATTACCAATAGGAGAAAACCCGTTGCCACTATTATAAAAATCGCCACCATCAACAAAATCGGAAGATGAGAATACTATATCCGCAGTTTGTTCGAAATCACTGCTCCAGGAAGTGTCATTCGTACAGATCCAGAGCAGGTGATCTTTTGTTGATACTTGATAAACACCACCTGTTTTGGGTGGTTCTGTACCAGCAGCATGAAGTATATTTCCTAAAATAACTAAAATCAATATTAAATATGCACATTTTTTCATAACTTACTCTCCTAAGTTTTAAAAAGATTATTCCTTCAGTCTTTTAATTCTGGTAAAAACTATATGAGATGAATTCAAGTTAGAATTTTGACGACTATCCAGCATGAATATAGTGAGATATTTTTATTGATAAAACATATAAGTTTTTGTCAAGAAAAATGTAAATATGAAATATTTATAAAATCGGAATCAGGGCAAAAACGTCACGGAGTAGTTCATGGCAGCTCAGAAAAGTGATTTTGGAGTCGGTGAGTCCTCCTTGCAGTATTAATTTATTAGATTGGAATGTACAGCCGCCTAAGTCGGCTACTCCAGATGTATAATTTTGAAGCTTTTTGCCTTAGATTTCAACTACTTTATGTATCGCTTTCAGCGAATGAATTTATTTTAAACTATGAACATAGGGTAGAGAACCCTATGCTAATTTATTTATCCCCTTCGGGGAATGTATTTTTGGTAATTTAAATTCTCTTGTTCGTTTTTGTTCG
>JAGXLO010000090.1 GCA_018334695.1 Candidatus Cloacimonadota bacterium | reverse complement strand
TATACTCATAAGCTCCTATATCCACTCTGCCGTTATAGATTCTGGGATTACCTGCCAGGTCAGTAGCAGGCAGATTTAAACCGGTTGTATCAGGAGTACCTGCATCTATGCAGGGTGAGTCTTCACTCAGTTGATAGCTGAATGGATCTCCTCCTACAAATAAAGGATCCTGGTCTATGTTTCCTTCTCCCCAAAATATAGTCCCATTATTATTTGTGTCTATCGCGTCTATACCTCCATCTACATTGCAGTATGATACCATAACTGTTTCCGGAGGTGCACTGCTGCTAAATACTATTTCATGCTCAGAAGGATTTCTAAGAATACAGTTTATTAAGCTAACATTGGAATTATCACCTTGTGATATAGTTCCATAGGGATTGTCAGAATTTCCACTTAAAGTGCAGTTAATCAACATGGGATCACAGTAATCTCCTGCACCACCCGAAACAGACATACCACTGCACTCGCTCGAAATGTTATTTGTAATTTTACAATTAATAAAAATTGAATTAGATTCGACGTTATTACTAATTCCTCCGGCAAAACCCCAACCGGGAGTTAAAGTATAATTACTATCAATTACACAGTCAATAAAAACAGGATTAGAGTTCCCTGAAATTCCTAAACCACCCCCACCGTCAGAAGAATTACCTTTAATCAATACATTATCAAAGATACCTTCTGTTCCTCTCATATAAATCGCTCCTCCCCCTACATCTGCTTGATTATCAATAAAATTTACATCTCTGAACCTAAAATCATAGCTATAATAAACAAGGGCTCCACCACCGGTGATTTCATTAATACCATTCTGTATTGTAATATTATCAATAGAATAACAAGAATCATCTCTCGAGTGTAATATAAAGAATTGATTCTCACCATCCAGGTATGTATTGTGCTTGCTTTCCCCAATTATTGAAACATAACTCTTACAGTTAAGGGCAAACTTCTCTTCTGTGGTTATAGGAGAATATTTTCCAGATGATAAATAGATTGTATTTTGCTTGGTTGAATCTGATTTTATCTTTGTTAAGGCCCAGGAAATTGTTTTTAAAGGTTCATTAGGTGATAAACCACTGTTATGATTGTTACCATTAGGATCAACATATAAGTCATTATTGGTCTGTTCTATTTTATGATTCTCTATGTCAAAACTGAAAGAGTCCAGAGGAAATACAAAATAATTATCAGGCTCAGCAACAGTAAAAGTATCTACAAAAACTTGAATATCATTACTTTGTATTGTCCTTAAATCACAGCCTTCACCAGCATAATTCAAATAAATATTACATCTTTTGGTTGAACTAAAATCTATATCTGAATAATATATGCCTATTCCTCCTCCCCAAAAGATAGCATGATTATTATAAATTGTTGTGTTCTCAATATTAATAAAAGAGTAGTACAAGCCTATTCCACCACCACCCTGACTGGTATTATCCCTAACTATACAATCCTGAATAGTAGCTTGTGAATCTATTAGTAATATCCCACCTCCTAAAACTAAAAATGAGTGGTAAGTTCCGCTGCCGTGCTGAATAGTAAATCCAGATAAGACGGCTGTTGTATCTTCACCATTTTCAAAAGTAACAACACTACCATTATGGTTTCCATCTATGATAGTAGAATCAATATAACTTGCATCATTATTAAGCATATATTTACTACAGAGTATGATATTTTTACCATTGAAATTTATGTTCTCATAATAGGTGCCAGGATACACGAGTACTGTATCTCCTGTACTTGCAGCATCTATTCCCGCCTGAATGGTTGTATAATGACCTGCTCCCTCTATATCCACTATTATTAGTTCTTTTGTTCCAATGGCAGAAAACAGTAAATTGAAAATTAAAACTAATAATATGCCAGCAAGGGCAAATAATAATATGTTTTTTCTCATCTAAGCTCCGTTTTTCTCTTGGTAAAACTCGGCTCGAACGCAGCAATTACGCTCGAGCCGATTGTTTAATCTATTCCAAGATAATCATTTTTCTAACAGCCTGTTTATTATTCGAAACTAGTTTGTAGAAATAGACACCATTCTCTACTTTTATGCCGCTGTTATCAGTACAATCCCAGGCTACTGTTTGTAAACCATTTTTTCCAACCTGCGCATTATTACAGTTCATACTGGTTATTAACTGACCTTTAATATTGTATATGATTAATTCTGTATTTTCTGCTTCTATTGCCGAAGCAAAACTAATATGAGTAATTCCATTCTTAACCGGATTGGGATAGTTTCTTAGTAATCTGAATTCTGCTTGTTGTTCAGAAGTGGTTTCTGTATCCAGGCGTACAGTGACAAAGTCATCTTTATTATAATGTACTGTTTCATCAATATAAGCATTTATTTTTCTGTTATAGACTGCATAATCAGTTGTAGATTTTCCACCCTTCTGGCTATTATAGATCATAAAATCAAGAGTTCCATTTTTATTTCCTGCATCCGGTGTATATGCTAAAATCTGGATAGGGAAGTCATTTTTTGCTTTACTGGCTCCAACACATTCACCATCAACATAAGCAGCTATTTCTTCCGGTACAGTTCCTATAACAGTATCTATGGTAATAGGCATATACTCAGCCTTCTCCTGATATGTAAAGTAATCTGTCTCTTCCCTGGTATAGGGAGTTACTGGTGGTTTAGAATTGTCCCAAACCAGGTTACAATCTTGATTAACTCCTACAATATATAGTTCTCCCGGATTAACACTTCCTCTTATACTATTACAGGTATCAGGATCAGGTACAGGAGCATAGTAGAACCAATCTTCAGCTCTTATAAAACTGATGTTATCCCATATTGCGGCAAAGGCATCGCTAATAGAATGCGATTCTTGTAAAAAATAACCTATCCAGTTAGAATTTTCTGCTTCTAATGGAATCGGTGTATTCGGATCCTCCCATTCTCCAGCAACTGTCAGAGCTCTTTCATTCTCCATCTTTATCTTATAACCATCTATACTGCTAAAATCTCCTATCTCGTTCTGCCATACTCCCGAATAATCTTTAAAGATATAATCTTGATAATGTTGTACTTCCACCAGATCATCTATAACCGGAGCAAGTACATGGTCTAGGGGATCCACATAATCGGGGTCGAGCACAGGAAAGGAGACCCAGTTCCAGTCATCAGAGCTTTCGGCGGTAAGGGTATAGTCGAATAATGTAGGAACCACGCCACAAGATAAATAAATATCCACCCAGAGGTCATCATCTATATTATAGGTAGGTGAACTTAAATACAAGGGCTCCTGACCGCTATAATAAGGCTCTCCATATCCCTCTGCCCAGACCACTGTCTGAGTGGGATTATCAATATTAACATAGATAGTTGTAGAATTGTCAAATTCTAGATTTGTAACTAACGGATTACTTGTTCCATAACCCTCGTATATTGTACAATCTGATACATAATTATTTCCATTTATTCCACCTTGATTCAGCAGAGTAATTTCTACTTCCTCACAAAAAGCATAATTAGATAAACCAAAAAGAATGAATACCATGCTTATTATCGCTATTTTTTTCATAATTTATCCTTTATTAAATTTTTTCACCCATTTTTACTCCTCGGGTTTTTTTAAGGAAACTTCCTTCAAGTTTTTCTGTAAAACCTCTTCCCCTAAATCAATAAAAGAAGAGGTTCTAATTAAATGAACTTGTTACCTCCGTAAGAAACTGATGAAATATTTTTATCATTATTTATAAATAAATTAAATCCTTCATAATTGGCTGTATAATAGTAACTTAGAGCATAAATGGGGGGGGGCAAACAAGAGATAGATTATTCTAAATAGAATACCTTTTATTTCTAGCAAAAACCTCGTCGCTTTGATCATTTTTTATATCCTCTTAGTGATTACGGATTTAAAATATTTAAAATTAGTTTGTCAAATAATTTGTGGGGAAAAAATAAAATTTTTTAAGATAGATGGAAAAAATATTTAGAGGTGTATAGGTGTAGGGGTTGAGGAGTTTAGAAACTTAGGTATTTAGGGGAATTTGTAGGTATCGGTAGAAATTGATTGAAAGCTGAATTCAACCTATTTTAGGATCATAATTTGAATTACTTGTCACTCGTTACTTTCACGATTCACTATTCACCTCTTACTAACTAAATCCTAACCCTGGCATCCTAAATCCTATCATTTTGTTTTGTTCGCTTTTGTTCGTTAGCGTTCGTTGCTAAATTTTCAACAAAATCTCATATTCACATGGTCTCCCAGTCTCATAGCCTCACTGTCTTTCGCTCCCTTGCGCCTTCCTGCCTTTGCGGTAAACATCTCGCTTATTTCGAGTAATTTACTTTATATTTTAAATAAAATCTTTTCGTCCCGAAACATTTTAAGGATAATATAGATTAGTATTCCTGAAACAACCAAATTAACCAGTAAAGCCTGTAAAACATTTGCCCATGTTTCATTCTGCATAAAAACGCCTTTTAGAGCAATTAGCGAATTAAAAACAGGAGCGATTCTCATCCATTGTGGTGGCACATCCCCTATCTGCATGGTTGATATTCCCATAATCATTACAACAATATAAACTGGCATGATCATACCCTGCCCTTCTTTAGGATTTTTAGCATAAGTTGATACCAGCATAACCAGACTAACCAAGAGTAAAGCAAGTGGGAGCACTACAATAGCAAATTGTAAAATCGTTTGAGAATGCATGGCATAACTTCCTACATCAGTACTAGAGGCTCCAAACATACTAATAAAAAATCTTGAAGCTATTATTAATCCAACCACAGAGCTGGCTGCACCTACAAAGGCAGCTATTATTACAGAAAACATCTTACCAATAACAATTGCAAGCCTATCTACCTGATTCACGAGTAGAATTGCCAGAGTTCCTCTTTCTTTTTCTCCTGCAACCGTATCCAAGCCGACTTTCATGGAATTGGCAAACAGATATATCAGTATAAAAAATGGCAGTAAAATTCCCATTACTTTTCCAATCATACTACCTTTTTCTGCCAAATTAACCTCTGATGGTTTTACAGTTCTATTTATAGTAAAGGGTGTTAAAATATTATCAGGTAAATTTTCCTTAACAATTCTATCTTGCACCACATTTTTGCTGATTTCATTAAATTTTTCCTTAACAGAGCTATAAGCGTGCTCCGAATAATCCGAAATCGAATTATAGTAAACCCGAATATCAAAAGGGTCGTATTGCTGTAAATTCTCAGAAATATTATCGGGAAAAACAATCAACAATTGTACTTCTTTTTCTTTTACTAACTGCTTAATATTCTCAATTTGACTTTTGGGTACTCTAGTGATTTTTGCATTAAGTTCCTGCAAACCTTCTGTAAATTTATCTATAATTTCACTGCTTGACTGGGTACCAGTGTGAATATATATCTGAGAGGTGTATTCTGCGATATCGGCAGAACGGGTTTTACTAACTTTTGCCATTATAGAATACATTACAGGAAGCATAACCATTGGTACTATAACTAACATAACGAGCATCCTTCTATCAGTAAAAATTCTCTTTAGTTCTTTTTGTAGTATTACCAGTGAATCTTTAAACATCTTCTACTCCTTCCTGACTTCCATAATCCGGAATTAAGAATTTATAGAACACATCCTCCAGATTATCAGCATTACTGCCGGAAATTATCTCTTCTAAGCTCCCCATTTTTTTTAACTCCCCTTCTATCAAAATTCCTATTCTATCACAAAGTTTTTCTGCGATACTCATTATGTGAGTAGAAATAATTACGGTTTTACCCTGTTCTGCATATTTTTCCAGAAAATCAGTAACATTTTTAGCTGTAATAACATCCAGTCCATTAGTGGGTTCATCAAAAATGATAACTTCCGGGTCGTGTATAAGGCTAATAGCAATGGCTGTTTTTTGGGTCATACCCGACGACAGCTTATCGATTTTCTTATCAATGAAATCCTCCATTTGCAAATCATTGAATAACTTTTCTTTTCGCTGCTCAATTTCAGATTTTTGCATTTTATTAAGGCGACCAAAATAGCTTAACATATAGTCGGGAGTGAAAAATCCATCCAGTTTCATATCTGTGGTAAGGAACCCAATTTTTGAGCGAATGATCTTTTCATCTTCCAGCACATTATATTCATCCAGATAAATATTTCCCCAGGTCGGTTTTATTAAAGTAGAAATACAGCGAAGTGTAGTAGTTTTTCCTGCACCATTAGGTCCCAGCAAGCCAAAGATTTCACCTGGTTTGCATTGAAAAGAAATGTTGTTAACGGCTTCAATTTTTTCTTTTACATTCTTTTTCTTAGATTCATAAACTTTATATAAATCCTCTACTTTTATCATTTTATTCCTTTCGCATGAATATATTTAGACTTATGAGTGATATAATAAGTAAATTTTGATTGGTAGAAATAATCCTCTATATCATATTATGTCAAGCAAAACGACTTTGGATTGTAATTCTTGTAACGCCTTCGAGGTGCTAGTTGTAAGGTTTATGAGTTTAGGGGTTTAGGAGTGAAGTAGTACAGGTATTTGTGGATATTTATTGCAATTGTTTGGAAATAGTAGGAATTTATTGTTATAAAAAGGGAATTTTAAATTTTACATTTTTAATTTTAAATTTTTAATACAAATGTAACAAGAAACGGCACCAGTACAGTCAAAACTATACCGCTAAAAACAGAGATGATGGCATATTCTTTGCCGGAAAACTTGGTGATTATAGGAAGAGTAGTGTCCATGGCTGTGGCACCACCGGAAGCAATTGGAGCAATTTTACCGAAGTATTTTACAAATATAGGGGTAACTAAAAGTGTAATTATCTCTCTTAAAATGTTTGAAATTAGCGCAACCACTCCCAGAGTTTCTCCACTGATCTTACTGATAAATATACTGGAAAGACTGTAATATCCGTAACCAGCACCTATTGCCAAAGCCTGCCTTATGTTTATATCTTTTAAAAAAATTGAAACAATTATCACTCCAATTGCGGTTCCTATTATCACTGTTAAAGGTACTAACATAATTTTGAAATTGGCATTTTTTAGTATTTTCCACGCTTTTTTATCAATACCTATCCCTACCCCCACCAAAAACATGAGAATGTAAAGGGCATAAGTACTAAGATCAGCCTTAGCTAAAACTTGAGGCAATAAATTGATTAAACCAACAAATACCCCGAGTACAAAAAATCCCACAATAATGAATGAATTTTTCATTCTTCTTGCTTAAAAAAATATTTGTAAGTAAAGAATGCTAGGGTTACACTACCTGCTACAGCACCAATACTTAATACTAGAGCCTCTGCTCCCAACTTATCCAGATGATTGATTATGGTCCTATTAGTTCCAACAGAAATTCCCAGCAAAAAAAGTAAAAGGTAGATTGCTATGTTGATCAATTTATCAATATGCTTTATGATTTTACATTTATCCCTAAGCAAAAAGCCCAGGATGACTCCTGCTGTCATTAAAGCTAGTACAGTTAACATGATATTTTAAAATCAAATGATCTTTTTTATTCAGAAGAAAAATGCCTAAACTTCTTTTCAGGTTTTACTTTCTATTTCAACTAACATTTTTACTCTTTCTATTACTATTCTTTTGTGCTGTTTTTCTGACCATTCAGGATGCTTATTCTTCCAAAATTTATCACAGGGGATATCTTCGCATTCCCCGCAATGGCTAAACTTTTTTTCATTTACACAACAATCGTAGAAATCGCAAATCTTCATATCCACATCCGGTAGCCATACCGGTTTGCCCTCAATATCATAGCATCCATCACAACTTTTTTGGAAAACTCTACAATCGCTGCAAATACAACCGCAAACTCCAATATATCTATTCATTGTTCTTCCTTTACCATTTAATAAAATTTATGTTTTTAATTGTTTATTTTTTCAAAATAAGTATTATTCAGGCAATTTTAAACCTCCAATTTATCTTTCAACTGCAAAGCATTCCTGGGAGCGTAAGCATTTGCATCATTGTTGAAATAGGCGTAACAATTCTTGCCTTTGATATTTTTCAGAGTTTTAGCAAACTCATTTATTTCGGATTCTGAATATAGAGTATCATAATGTTCACCATGGAATCTAAAATAGACAATATTTCCTGTTACAACTACATTATCAGGCATACCCAGACCAATCACTGTACAGAATCCAATGCCATATTCATCCAACAGATCAAAAGTTTCATCCTCCCACCAGCTTTTATGCCTGAATTCTATGGCATTATTTTTTCTGGCGTCCATTATCTTCAAAAGGTGTTTTAGCCTTTCCACAGTTTCTTCTTCCTTATGAAACGAGGGCGGTAGCTGAAAAAGATGGCAGCCCAGCTTTTGTTCTAAATTTGAAGTTAATCGATACAACTTCTGCACATCTTGATCAATATTCTTTAATTTTTTGTAATGTGTGATAAATCGTGGAACTTTAAGAGTAAATTTAAATTCCCCCGGAGTCTGGTTTCTCCACTTCTTAAGTGTTTTTACCTTTGGCCAGTTATAAAAGCTGTAATTAACCTCCACCGTGCTAAACTTTTTACTGTAAAAATCAAGCCACTCTTTTTGCTTTATATCTTGCGGATAAAATCTTTTTTTCCAGTGCTTATAATTCCAGCCCGATGTGCCGACACAATAGTTCATAATTACATCCTTATTCAAATTAATTAACAGATTATAAATTTATAAAGCATTAATAATTTTACTTGGAATTTTCCTTTGTCAATTATCCTAAAAAAGAAACTAGAATATTAAATTTTTTGTTATAGAACCACAAATACTTGACATTAACTAATTAAATCAAAAAGTGTAACTTAATCAAAAATTTACGTGAGGAATTTATGCATAATGTTTTTCAGTTTTTGTATCAATCCAAAAATAATGATTCAAATAAATATCTAAAAACTACTCGAAATATATCTTTTAATT
>JAGXLO010000089.1 GCA_018334695.1 Candidatus Cloacimonadota bacterium | reverse complement strand
TATTTTTAGAATTTTTGACTAAATTTATAATTGAATCCATAATTTCTTTGTTAATATTTTTATATATTGAATTGTTAGCAACAAAACAGTAATCACATTTAAAATTACACCTTTCTGTCAAAGATATCTTTAAGTCTAAGTTAGTTGTATCAAAGCTATTTTTCATTATATTAATTCTAATTATATCATCTTCATTTATTTCTTTGTCTATGATAAAATTGTTTTTTATTGAAATTTGCTTTAACTCATTATTGTTTTTGAATATATTCGGATTATTAATAATCGAAATTAGTTCGTTTGATTTCTGTTCATTCATAATACTAACACAATTTCCAGATAAAGTGTTATAAATATAATTAATTTTATTGATTTTATAATGTAAGTTATATTTAGATTTTTTATAGTATTTCATTTTAAATTTTTCCTCTTATATATGACAGGGTGAAGTCCGACTTCACCCTGTCTTTCAGTATTAGTTATATTTCATTTTCACCATCATTTGTCGGTTCACATGCTTTAATGCCACCAGTGGCAGACCAAGGGGTCGAATTAATTATTGGCCGAGTATCGCTTTTCAAAACTATTTCTTGCTTTTCTAATATTTGTTTTATCATTTTTTAACTCCATATAATTTATTTCCCAAAAATCATTCCTCCCGACCGGGATAAGTTCAGGAAGAAGTCGATGTTTTCCTTCTCTAGTAAAACATTTGGGCTACAAGAAAAGGAATTGGTTAAATGAATTTGTTCATAATAGACCTCCCTTTGGCACTCAATTATTTTACACCGCATATAATTTGATCTTTTGTTCTCCATTTTATTGTCCCAAAATTAATTACTGAAATAAAATTTTGTTATTTAATAGATTAGAGTACAAATTTCGTGCCAAATTCGATCACATTTATAAAAAAGCTGCAACTCACAAATATTGCTGGAATTAAGAGTCTAATGGTATAATTCTCTTTTTTAATATACTATTGTTTATGTTGCATGGCTTCTACTTTATGTTGCATACTTGCTACTTGAATGTGCAATAGTGTGACAAAATCACTGTGAGTTGAGGCTCTAAGGGCAACCAGATTCTCACACATAATTTTCCCGATACTTGGCGTAATGTCCTTTCAGTTTTAGCAATTCTGCATGCGAGCCTGATTCTACGATTTTACCATTCTCCAAAACTAAAATTTCATCGCAGTCTTTTATGGTGGATAAACGGTGAGCTACGATGAAAACCAATCTGTCCTTCGGAAGCGAATATATTGTCTTGTTTATGTAGTATTCACTTATGCTATCCACGTTGGAGGTTACCTCATCCAGAATGAGTATCTCGGGTTGCTTTACCAGTGCCCTAGCCAGGGCTACTCTCTGCTTCTGTCCCACAGATAAATGACTTCCTCTCTGTCCAACTATCGTTTGGTAAGAATCGGGTAATTCCTTAATGAAGTTATGAGCATAAGCCTGCTTTGCCGCTTTTTCTATCTCTGCTTTAGTTGCTTTGGTTCTACCAAATTTAATATTATTATATATCGTATCATTAAAAAGAAATGGCTCTTGCTCTACAATGCCAACTCGTTTCCGGAATGCTATTAATTCTTTGTTTGAAAGTGGTTTTTTGATCCCATTCTTTGTCTTTACAATAATTTTTCCTGCATCGATTTCATATAATCCGGAAAGCAATCTGAATAAGGTTGTTTTACCACTTCCCGAACCACCCACTATACCTATTCTTTCTCCCATGTTTGCCTTAAAATTTATTCCTTTGATTATGTTTTCATTCTTTTTATTATTCTCTCCATAGGAAAAATATACATTTCGTAAACTCAAACTGTTTATCACTTTGGGTAATCGGACATCCTCGATATTCTCTTCTGGTAAGGCAAATAATTCTTTTACTCTTTCCAGAGCCATTAAAGATTTCTGAATCTGAATGTTCACATTTATTAATCTGCTGGTAGGTCCAAATAGGTATCCCACAAAAGAATTAAACGCGATAAGGGTTCCGAGAGTAAGTTGCCCCTGGATTATTAAATAACCACCAAAACCTATTATTAATATGGGAGCAATTCCACCAAAAAATCCTGTTACCGCACCGTGTAGAAATGATGTTTTGCTCTGTTTAATATTGGATCGAAAGGATACTTTTGCTTTTCTGAAGTAACGGATAAGGTTGTGCTTATATCGATGAAAGACTTTGCTTAATTCCAGCATGTTGAGTGATTCTTCTAATTGTTTTGTAGTTTGTGCATTATCTTCGTAGAACACTTTAGAGAGTCTGCGGATTTTTTTGCCAAAATAGAGCGTGGAAGCTACAAAGAAAGGCAATATAAATATGGCTACCAGTGCCAATTTCCAATTGAAAATAAATATAATTGTAGCACCTACCACAAATGTAAGAATGTCTTTAAGAATTCTAGCAAAGGTATCAGCAAAAAGGGAACGGAGCCTGCTTGTGTCTGCATTTATGCGTGATATCAAATAACCGGTTCCGTATTCTTTACTCTTTTTTAGAGATAAAAGGTTTATCTTTTTAAGCAAGTCCACTCGAATATCCAGTACGATTCTGTTGTTTATTTTAAGAAATATGAGTTGTTGAATAAAGCCCAGAACTTTTAAGATAATAAGAAGAACCGCAGCAAGAGAAACAAGAAATAGCAATTGTGATAGATTTTTATCAGGCAAAGTATGGTCGATTATATGCCTGGTTATCAGAGGGGTAGGTAAGATTAACAAAGCCAGCAGAAAGATAAGGATAATACCGATGCTTAAAGCGAGGATATGCTTTTTTAGGTAGGGTTTTAGGAAGGTGTAGATGGATTTAGGTTTCATCTTATTTTATAAATAACTTTTTGTATTGAAAAGAATATTATTTAATTTATTTTCAACAAAATACACCTCATTTAATATATATTTATACAACTTTCCTCTTTCCGGAGATATTAGAAAAATTTCATAATTGTTATGATTCTTATGAATACTCATTCGGTAACCATATTTATCAAAATGTAACTTTTTATCCCAAAAAGAATCAAGATATTTTCCTGAAGAGTCAAAAATCGTTATTTTTTGTGCATATTTTATGTCTTTTCTTTTAAATGGTCCTTCTAACAAAAAGATTAAATCATCGAAACAGGTAAAAGAGGAAAGATTTACATTAGATTTTAATCCGAAGCCTCGCTTTTTTTCCATTATTACTGAATCCTCTTGTTTGGGATTATGGACAAATTTAAATACATATTTATTTTTCTTTTGATCGAACTTATAAATTAAGTTTTTACCCAATAATTTTGCTAAATATATATTATCAAATTTATCTATTGCTAACATGTTAATTGTTTTATTTATAATATTTTTTATACCATCTTTACTTTTTGTATTTAAATTTTTTAGAAAATTTTTATTTAAATCAAAGTACTGATCAATGAAATTTAGATCTTGATCATATTTTCGGCATAATCCTATCGATTGATTTTCAAAGTTATAATGGTGGTATGATATAACACCTGAAATATATATTGACTCACTTTTTGCTTTGATATGATTAAAATATAATGAATTATCCGATTCAATCTTTTTATCCCAAATTAATTCACCCTTAGTGGAATATTTTTTTATTCTTTGGGTCTGTTGATCTAATAGATAAATTGTATTTTTGTCTACATTTATAGAAGAAATATTTAATGATTCTCCCGGACCACTTCCTTTGGAACCAAAACAAGTTAGATATTCACCTTGGTTACTAAATACTTTTATCTTTTGAGACACCTTATCGAGGATATATTGTCTTCCATAATGATCTGTTGTAATACATAGCGGAAAAAATAATTCTTCTTCAATTTGATAAACTAATTGTAAATTATTAAGGTTTAGACCTTTATCATGATATTCAATTTTTTTTATGTTACTTTGTATAGAAAATATATCATTACTTTTTTCTAAGTTGTTAAAGAAAAGAAAATAGTTTATAATTATAATAAGTACGCCTAACAAAAAATAAACTATAAATTTTGTTTTTATTCTCATTAAAACTCCAAAAATAATTAATAATTCAATTTATATTTTTCTTTGCACCTATCTATTAAAAGTTTATATTTTTTCTCATTTTTTCTAATATGATAAAACTTTTTTAATAGCAATTCTATATTCTTCTTCATAGTTTTACAAAATTTTTCTGATATTGTTAGTTTTTCATTTTCAGAATACATTTGAGCAGGACAACCTTTACATAAAAATTTTGCCCAACAGGATTTACATTTTTTGTTTTTAAAATGATCAAAAATATCAATTTTTTTTTGTAATTCAAGGAAATTTTTATTGACATCAGAATTAACATTTCCCATTTTCAGCTCATTATTATTTAAACCAACTAATAATTGACAAGGATATATTGATCCATCTGGCGTTAAATCGAAATATATTTTACCTACACCACATAAATATCTAATGAATATTTTATTAAAAAACGCATGGAAGGGAAAATACATCCATGGTTCAACTAATTCACCTTTTTCGATATAATCAAGTGAATCTTTAGATTTGTTATTTTTATTTTTCAATTTCTTTGTATCAACATCAAATGTAGAAACATTCGATATAACTCCATCTTCAAAGCCTAATTCACGTTTTTGAAATTCAATTAATTCATGCCTTGTCAGATTATAGGCTTCATGTATTGAAGTATAAGTAGTCTCATAATCAATTGGTATTTTGTTTTTTTGTAGTGTTTTTATATTACTTTTTATATCATCATAAGTTCCTTTTCCGTTTTGGTAACACCTTAATCTATTATGAACATATTTTGGACCATCAAAGCTTATAGTTAATCTCATCTTATATGTTTTAATTAGGTAAATTATTTTTTTATTAAGAATCGTACCGTTTGATATCATACCAAATTGAAAATTATTTTTCTTCTTATTCGTAGCATATTCACATATATATTCCATCGTTGAAAAATTTAATAAGGGTTCACCTCCGAAAAAAGTTATTTTTATATTATACCCATCAAATTGTTTATTAAAAAAATCAATAATATTTTTACCAGTATTTTTTGTCATATTACCCATAGAAGGATATCTTTTTTTTACATAACAATATGAACAATCCAAATTGCATTTATGAGTTAAATTTATTTTAATTTCAGCATTCCGAAATTTATTAGATATCTTTTTGTTATATATTTTTTTTGTAATTTTTAACACAACATGATTGAATTTCTCAATTAATTGTCCTAATTGTCGGTCTTTCAAGTTTGAATAAGTATTTAATATCTCTTTCTCCTTGAAATTCTTATTTATATATAAATCTAAAATTTCATATGTCTTTGGTGACATTTCTAACAACTCCTGTATCCAATTACAATATACTATTACATTATTTCGTCTTTTTTCAATAATATGAATTTGTTTTAATTTATTATTACTAATCATAATTATATCTCCATTCATTATTATCTAACGGGTAAAGGAATTATAATTCCTTTACCCGTCATGTTTTCAATCATCTTTATTTTTAATCATCATTCTCATCTTTGTCACTATCATCCGGCACATTACAAGAACCACAGGCTCCACATAGAAGTTGTCCTCCACATGCCCCACAATTCATTAATGCTGTGCATATATTTATGTTAGATTCTAATTCAGCGAAATCAATTACTTTTATATCTAGTAAATCTTTCATTTTATCCTACCAATTTAATTTTATTTCCCTCCACTTTTCCTCCCGACCGGGATAAGTTCAGGAAGAAGCAAGTAATTTCCTTCTCTAAATCCACCTTATTTATAATAGAGAAGGAATATGTTAAGTGAATTTGATTTTTTCAAGAAACAGAACGTAGTTTATAATTAGACTGAGTAATTGAAAAATCATATTAATTGTAAATATTTATCTAATAGTATTCCATTAGTTAATAATGAGACTTTAATATTAGCCTTATATACAATATCTATTAAATCAAATATATTTGAAAATAATAAAGGTTCACCACCACCGAAACCAATTTGTAAAGGATTTGAAGAACTGATAATCTTTTTAAGTGTATAAAAATAATCACTTGTGTTTAATTTTTTTCTGTAATTGATTGTTTAATTGAAGTTGATTTTTTATGTTTATTATAGCAAAAAATGCATTCTTGATTACAAGTTCTACTTATAACCCATTGAATAGACTTAATAATAGGTAAAATCATATCAAATCCTTTAACTTATTGTATGATTGTTCAACATAATTTTTTAAATCCAATTTTTTTAATTTTTTTTCAATATTTGTTAATGTTTTTTCTCCTCCCAGAACTTAAACTGGATCCAGCTATATTCGTATATCATAACTTAATTAAGATAGTTAAAGATATATATCATTATCATCTAAATTGAATTTTAGTTGCTGACTATACTGAAAGAAATGTACAAAAATAGTTAGTTGATTAGATTTTACTGTATTCATTTTAAGCTTGCCATCTTTCAAAAATCTATACTTATCAATTTTATCTATAGATTGCAATTTCATCATATCATCATAAATAAAAATATTATGTCCGGCCCATAAGGGATATCTTGATTTATAATAAATAATTATCTCATTATCATCTATCTTTTCTACTTTTAGAAAAGTAATTATCTTCTCTGAAATACTTTCTTTATTGTCCCTATTTTCAAGAATTTTATTTTTCCATTCCTGCATTAAATTTATTAAATCGCTTTCAAAGTATGTTTTCAAATAATCAGTCCATGTCTTTATTTCAGGATAATCTGGAATTGCATTAAAAATCTTATTAATTTTATCGTAACCAAATTTATCCTCTAAGAAGTATGTAAATGATGTTGCTGTTTCATAAATAGGAAAATTCAAAAAGTCGAACATCACCTTGAACCATTTGTCTTTAAGGTTACTCAATTCAAACAGATTACTTCCCAACATATGATAAGCGCAGTTATCGGCATATATTTTATATTCTGAGTGTTTTTTCAAATACTCAGTTCTCTTCCATTCCGCATAACCTTCATCAATAAATTTAAAAGGACCTATTTGTGTATCATCAATATTATATATTAAATAATTGCTTCTATGAAAATGAAATATTTCATGCACAATTGTACTTGAAAGATAATCTCTGATGAATTCTGATTTATAAAAGTGACCTACTTTAAAATAAGCTTCATAAAGTAACCCATTAAATGGAGATGGACCAACATTATCAATAAGGTTAAAAAACATTTTCTTGGGTAAAATATTTCCCCACTCTTTAACGATAAATTCTTCAATTTTATCAAAATCTTTTATAAGAAATTTTCCTAAATCTTCTATTCGTTTATCATATTTTGCAGTTATGTATTTTCCTTTAAAAATATTTTCGCTTGGTTGGAAATCATCTACACCATCTAACCAAGTAGGTCTTTCTTTATCCATTCCCTTTTCTTTAAGTACTTTTCTAATTCGTTTTGCATTTTTCAGATCGTTTAAATGTACATAAGATAGTAATAAAAGTACCAACATATTATTATTAAGCTTCTCAATATTATTTTCACAAATCTTACAAAATTGATTTAATGTAGATTCAAATCTTCCTAATACATATTTGGAATCTTTAAAAAAATCTAATTCAGCTTCATTCAATTGTAGTATAATCAAATTTTCAATTTTTTCTTGATTTCCGTAGATATTTTTCATTAATTTATAATATTTTTCCCAAAATGCCTTTTTATCCATTTTTATTTACATCCTTCAATTTAATGACATTACTTAATAAATTGCGAAACATTTCTTTATGAAAAGCACACCCACTCTCTTTATATAGACTCTCATTTTCAGAGCGGCAATTTCCCATACAAATTCCTTCTATTTCACAATTGCGACATTCATTTATCAAGTAATTTCTTCTTATTCCATCTTTAAAATACTTAGAATTTAAGAAATCATTTAAGCTATCAAATTTGGGAGCGCTAATGGTATGACAGGCAGTTATCCTGCCCGAGGGGCGAACACAAAAAATGCCACCATTTGCTCCACAATAATAATTTCTACAATTTAAATCCTTACTAAATACATTTATTAATCTACTCCATTGACCACCTATTGATATATCATTTTTTAGACCTGTGGTATAATATTCAAACAGAGAATTACAATACTCCTTGTAAAATTTTTTGTATTTTTACCCAAATCAATTTTTAATTTTCATAATTAATGAGAACTTTAATCACATTGTCAAATCTTATAACTAATTTTTTTAGTGTTCATTTTATTCTTCTTTTAGTTACCAGGTTCAACCACCTCTCCCACCAAACTCCTGGGATTGTGTCCAATTACTTTCACATCATATTTTCTATTCAAAGGCAGCCTTCTTTTTACTCCTAGTACTATGGGATAGCTGCCAAGCTGCCGCAAGAAAGTAGTATTACCGTCGTGGATTTCACTATATAAATTTTTTAGGACAGAACCTGCAGGATAGAGCTTTTTTAGCATAACCAGATCGATTTTATGGCGAACCTTGCTAATCCAGCTCTTGTATAGATTTTTGTTTTTTTGTAATACTGAATTGCCTGTGGTTCTGGCTAATTCCGTACCGGGAAAGGGAACAACTTTTCTTATATTTATGCGCCGGAAGAGCAAGCCCGCCTCCATAATTTGGTTTAATCTTTCAAAATTTATCTCCAGGGTTTTTTTCGTTTCACCCTTTAAGCCCAGAAGTATATTTATACCGGGCAAGAGTTTGTAGCAGCCGTTTTTACCTTTATCTGAACCGAATTTATTTAAAGTTTCAATAGCTGTAAAGACCTGTTCGAAATTGGAATTGAGATTATTTGCTTTGATAACCTTATCATCAAATGACTCCACACCAATAGCGGCTGTGCTGCCTGGAGTAAGGTAACGGATAAAAAGTCTGGTTCTTTCTGCATTTATCATAATGGGATTGGCATTATCTATATGAAACAGCTGCGGATTTAATGCGGTAATACCGGAAAGCAGCTGCTCCAGCTTTTTTACATCACCGTTTTGATA
>JAGXLO010000182.1 GCA_018334695.1 Candidatus Cloacimonadota bacterium | reverse complement strand
GATTTTGGCACTACTTCCTGCGCAGCTGCATACGATTCTTTATCATTTGTAATTAGAAATACCGGCAATGAAGATCTTAACATTGAAAGCACCTCCGGCTTATCGCTACCTTTTGAAATTAATTACTCGACACCAGAAACAATCCAACCCCAGGACAGTTCTATCGTATTTATCAAATTAGATAAAAGTACGCCCGGTTCTTATCTCGATACTCTTATTATCAATAATAATGACCGAGATACCTCTTTAGTTGTAAATGCTGAAATTATCTCAGCTGATATATGTCTCAACCCCAGTTCCCTGGATTTTGGCACACAATTAATCTCACCGGACTTTGACTCCCTGGCTTTTGCGATTATAAATACCGGAACTGATACTTTAACTATTAATAGCTTAGGAGGACTTGCCTCTCCTTTTAGTGTCAATTTTACCACTCCGCATAATATTTTTCCTCAGGACAGCTCAACAATCTTTATAAAATTAAACAAAAGTACAGCCGGCATATATGAAGATACACTAAATATTTATAATAATGCCCAAGATACATCCCTGGTAGTTAATGCAGAGCTTACATCTCCCATAATTTCAGTAATCCCTTCAGATTCTCTAAAGTTTGGCAGTATGAGCACTTCTGCCACGCTGGATTCTACTAAAACAATACGCATAAAAAATATCGGTACGGCAGATCTCACTATAAATGAACTTTCCGGTCTTAATGCTCCTTTTAACCAAAATTATTCCACCCCGGCTACAATTTCACCCGGAGATAGTATAGATGTATCGGTTACACTAGAGAGGGATTTTTCAGCAGGCACTTACCTTGATACTCTCACGATTGACAATAACGATAATAATGGTTCGGTTGTCATTAAAGCGCAAATTACAGAACCCATTATATCAATTGATTCCAATAATCTGGATTTCGGCACTTTAGCTAAATGCTCTCAAACAGACTCATTATCTTTTATGGTTACGAATCAGGGTACAGGCACTTTATTTATTGAAGATCTAGCAGGTCTAAGCTATCCTTTTGGTTCTAATCATAATCTGCCTGAGAATGTTGAACCTAGCGAAAGCTCTGAAATATTTATAACTCTGGACAGATCAACTGCGGGAAATTTCCAGGATACTTTGGTAATAAATAATAATGATACTGATACATCTATCGTTTTATCAGCAGACATTACTGAACCTATTATATCATTGACCCCTGAACTTTTGGATTTTGGTAGTATCGAAAAGACAAGCGGTTATGACTCCTTAAGTTTTGTGGTAAAAAATTTGGGTGACGGAACCTTAATTATTAACGAATTAACTGGATTAAGCTCTCCCTTGAGTGTTAATCATGTACTCCCTGATACAATTACCCCAACTTTAAGTGACAGCTCTATAATTGAGGTAAAATTGGATAAAAGTATATCGGGCAACTTTTGTGATACTCTTAATATCATGAATAATGATCAGGATACATCCCTGGTAGTCACAGCAGAAATCCAAGAACCACTAATTTCGGCTAATCCTGATACTCTTGATTTTGGCTGGGTTCAAATTAGTACGGAACAGGATTCTCTGCCTTTTGTTATCTCAAACCCCGGAAATTCTAATCTAATCGTAACCAATACATCCGGATTATCAACCCCCTTTGACATAAATTATTCCACACCTGATACTATTAATACAATGAATGATAGTTCACAAATATTCATAACTCTGGACAGAACTACTTCCGGAACTTATCAAGATACCCTCTTTATATCAAGCAATGCTACCAATTCTGATTCAACGCTGGTGGTAACTGCTCAAGTTTCTGAGCCACCGGAGCCTGTTATTAACTATATAGCTGATGTACCTTACGACCAGGGCAGAAAAGTTGTGATTAATTGGTTTGCCAGTCCTCTGGATGATCCTGAATATCAACAAATTTCCGGTTACTCAATCTGGAGAAAGCAGGACTGGGCAAAAGATCCGTGGGAATACATAGGATTTACAGATGCCCATTATTTTGATGAGTATGCTTTCATTGCGCCTACAGTTAGTGATTCCTCTGCCGGCAATATTCCTTATTACACTTATTTAGTTGCTGCCGAGACCAACGATCCTTATGTCTTTTACAATTCTGAACCGGATTCGGGATATTCTGTAGATAATATTGCACCAAATTCTACAGATAATATAAATGTATCTTTAGATGGAGGCAACAATCTGCAGATGGAGTGGTCTGAAGTTCAAAATGGTACTTATAATGGTAGTTCTTTTCCTGAACTAAACGGAGTGTGGTACAAAATATACGGATCTTACTCACCCAATTTCGAATGTAATGATTCTTCTTATATAACTACAATTCAAGATACAACTTTAATATATAATTTTTCTGAAAATGAAAAAATGTTTTTCAAAATTATCACTACTGATCAAGAACCTGTGCAAAATAAAAATTAAATTTATGAACTGCTTATCCATAAGGCTTAAGAGATTGATATTAAATTTGTCATTAATAATAAAAAAACTTGACATAATTAAAATAAATAAAACAATTGGAATTTAAGTAAAATATTCTAAAAAATAACTTAAAGGAGGTGGCTAGAAAAGAGTTATCTAATTACTTTTTTGCTGTGAGTACCCTCTAAAAACATTGATCTGAATAGAATATTGTATAGATCGTAATTCGTTTAACAAACTAAAATGTATTAGTAAGGATAATGCTTATGTTAAAAAAACTTAATTATTAATTTCATTGATAGGTCTTATGAAATGTTAACGTCAAAATTAGGTATTAGTTTTAAAAAATTAAAATTTATTAATTCAGAAAGGAGCGAACAAATATGAAAAAGATATTTGTTACAATCTTGAT
>JAGXLO010000088.1 GCA_018334695.1 Candidatus Cloacimonadota bacterium | reverse complement strand
TCTGCGAAGATTGCTTTTAATTCAGATAATAAAAAATCAGCCGTGTGTGCATATTTGGTAATAACTGTCAGCTTTTTTTTACTCAACTTAATTCAGCTCCTGATTGGTAATACAATCATATGTATAAGAATAATTATAACACAAAAAAAAATAAAAACAAAACAGCTTAAACTTACTATCAGTATATATATAGATCAATGTACCGTATTTTTTTCACTTAATTATTGTTAATATAAATATAGATATTTGTAATTTCTGGATGTGAACCTCCATCCCCAAATCAAAAACAAGATTTTTAAGCTGGCTTCTAACTGCTTCATATAGATTAAATTTCAATCTATACTACTAGGTTAGTTTACAAGATGTTTGATATTTAACTGTTTTGACCTAAAAATTAGGCAATCCTTAATCTTGAATGGCAATTCACAACGCCATTATCCCTGGCTTGATTAACAAGTTCAGGAATACATTTTTTTATCCAAAAACTTACACGTTATATTTAATGAACCATTGACATCGGCATTTATAGTTAACCCGATATTCGATTTAAAAAGCACTCTTTCAATTCTACGAGATTTATTGTAATTATCTCTATTTAGTCTTTCTAAATCTAAGGCAGAACAACCAGAAGTATAAGTTTCGTTATTTGCTTTATATCTCCAATTATTATTTTAGATACTTGATGTTTTTTAACTATATTCACTATTTTTACTTTTAATAGATCTTCCATTGATGATATAGTTATCTACATTGTCTTTAAAAGTTAATGTAGCAAGATTACTTAAACCTAAATCAATACCTATTATATTGCTACCTTTTGGTTTAACTTTAACTTCAATTTTATATATTACTAATAGATACCACTCCTTAGAAAGATTATCTTTTTTTATCCTTACTTGTTGAAAATTATCTAATTCTATAATGCTTTCAATTGCTGCCGGCAACTGAAATTTAAGGCTTTTCACATTATATTTAGATTTAATCTCTTTAGATAAGGATAGTAACAGTTTTCCTTCTCTAACTCTTCTAGCTAAGTTAGTAAATATGATTTCAGTTGTAAATTGAACTTTAGGAAGTTTATTATTTATGAGTAGAGAACTTAAAAGCAATCGTCATTCTATTTATAGTTTGAAATATCATTTAGTTGTGATTACAAAATATAGAGAGGAGAAAACGATCATGTACATATTTTATTTGAAACTCCCTCCAGGTGCAGTTATCTAAATCAGTTAACACTTTAAAAGCTGTATCTTCAAAACTTATTAAAAAGAAATATGAAAAACATTTAAAAAGATATTATTGTAAATCTGCTTTTTTATCTAAAAGCTATTGCCTTGTATCTACTGGTGATGCTACTATCAAAACGATTAAAGAATGTATTGAAAATCAAGGAAAAGAGTAATTTTAAATTCAATATTTGATTTAATTTTAAATAGCCAATTCATCACCACTTTAATCACAGATTTAGATGAAGTTTTCTTGACGGTCTTTGATGAATTACTCTCTTTTTTGAAAATCTTGTTTGATGTCTTCAAGTAATTTTGAATCTGATAATAGTTCACAACCTGTTAAAGCAAGGGCTTTTGCAGCTTTAATTAAAGCCTGGTGACCTTTTTCTGACATCGTTGCTTCTTTAAATTCTACGGTATGGCCTGTTATATCTTCACCTATCTTTATATAAGGGTGAATCGACGGTACAACCTGGCTTACATTACCCATATCTGTAGATCCATACTGTTTTTCAGGTGGCATTATCTTTTCTATCTCCAATTTTTTTAGCTCTTTTTCAAATATATCTGCTAATTTTTTACTCGGTTTTAAGTTATCATTAGATTCTTCAAAATTATTCCATTCCACCTCACAACCAGTCATTTGAGCAGCACCCCTTGCAATATTTGTTGCTTTTTTGATAATCTCTTTCAAATATTTTTTATCATGGGAGCGAAAATAAAAGCGGGCTTCTGCTAAACCGGGTACAACATTAGGGCTCTCGCCTCCTTTGTTGATTATACCATGTATTCTTACCCCATCTTTTAAATGCTCCCTGAGGGCATTAATCCCATTAAATAACTGAATAACCCCATCCAAAGCATTAATTCCCTTTTCCGGTGAAGCAGCAGCATGCGCGGTCTGACCATGAAAGGTAAAGGCAAGTGCTTCAATCGCAAGGGATGTGGAGTATGTTCGATTTACATTTGAAGGATGTACCATCATTGCAGCATCTATATCATCAAATATTCCCTCATCAACCAGAGTTACTTTACCTCCCCCTACTTCCTCACCTGGACAACCGATGACCACGATACTTCCCTTCAATCCTTTTGCATTACTGAGTGCAACCGCTGCTCCCACACTCATCACTCCAATCATATTATGTCCACAGCCGTGTCCAATCCTCGGTAAGGCGTCATATTCACAGAGGTAAGCTATCTTAGGACCAGGCTGGCTAAATTTATATTCTGCTCTAAAAGCGGTTTCCAAACCAGCCAGACTCTTCTGGATCTGAAAATTGTGTTTTGACAAAAATTCTATTAGCCAGTTGACTGTCTTAAACTCCTTAAACCCTAGTTCTGGATTTTGACCAATCTTATCACTTAAGTATATTAAATCTTGACTGAGCTTCTCAATTTTTGCAATAATTTTTTCTCTATTATTCATAATAATTTCACTCACCCTTTTTTAAAAATAATTTGCATAAAAATAATAAGCTGTAGATGTTTTTAAATATCCCCTCTGTCTTAATTATTTATATATTGGGCCAAATCACTAATAGTGCTGAGCCCTAACTCTGCAGCTTTCTCTTCTTTCATTAAAAGACAGTAGGTGTTGTTGGCGGCTGCGTAATCAAGCCATATAATGCCATTCTTTTTATCCCATTCTCTAACCCTATTATAGGCCTCTTCAGGGTCAACAACCACCTCTTTACTGCCCATTGTGGTCATTAGGGTAGTTCCGGTATATTCCCAGTATAAATCTATTTCATCCGTTTCAATTGCTGATCTTAAAACAGCTGTAGAACCCAGACTTGTTCTGTCTTTAACCTGATAACCATGATTTTTAAGGAGCTGTACAGTCATGTTGCCTAAAATTAATTGTTCGGTCCACGGCTTTGAGGCTACCGAAATTGTAACTCCCTTTTTTTCCTGACTGCTTTCAGTTAATAAACCATTGTTTTTTAAAAAGTCTTCTGCTATTTTATCCGGTTCTTCTCCCTCAATATCCGCTCGGTTATTTAGTTCAATTAAGCTACTTTGATCAAGCAGTGGTGGTAGTTTATTTATCAACTGAGATAATTCGGGATATTCATCCAGAATTTCTACTCTGATTACTGGAGTAGGGTTATAAACAGGGAAATAACCAAGATCGTCTTCTAATACCCTAAGATCCATTGCAGAAATTCTGCCGTCAGTAGCATAACCCATTGCCACATCTACTTTTTTTGAATCTAGGGCTTGATAGGTTAAACCAATCTGCATGGTCTTTAATGCGTCACGATCAAATTTGAAGCCGTACTTTTCTTCCAAACCTGGTATCCCATCTTTTCTTTCTAAGAAGTCAACACTTGTTGCCATACTTAACGGTTCTTGTTCTGTCTTAGACTGGTTTGAGCAACCCGTAAAAACTATCATTATCAACAAAATTAAAGAAGTTATCAAATACATTTTACTCCCTTTTTTAAGCATTATAATTTCTCCTTCCAATTTATACTTCAATCAAAACAAATCAATATTGTATTACTTTCAATCTATATTTTAGGATTTCAAATAGTTGATCGATGATAATCGCTATAAGGGCAGACAATAAGGAACCCAGTAATATTTTACTACTGTCAAACATAGCAAGCCCGGTAAAGATCATTTGGCCTAAACCACCTGCTCCAATCAGATTAGAAACCACAGCTGTTCCAACAGAGATTACCGCAGCAGTTTGTATACCCGCAATTATTACAGGAAAAGCCAGTGGTATCTCTATCTTATATAAGACCTGCAGAGGTGTCATGCCCATCCCTAAAGCAGCTTCTACAACATCAGGTTGGACACCATTTAATCCTGCCATGGTATTTCTGACAATCGGAAGTAATGCATATATAGTAAGTGCAGTAACTGCCGGTAAAAATCCTACCCCTAATAGGGGTAAAATCAAGGCAATAATCACCAAACTCGGTAGGCCCTGAGCAATATTAAAAAAAGCGATAATTTTATGGTTGTATTTTCTCATAAAATCTCTACTGAGCAAAATACCTAGGGGTACAGCTATAATAATTGCACTTAAAACTGCTACTCCCACTAACTGCAAATGTTCAATTATTAACACAATTCCATCCTCTATAAATATATGCCAGAGTTCAATCAACATCTAAAGTTCCTCCTCAAAGGAAGACTGTTTATATAAACCTGGTGAAACCAGGGCTTTTTCTACCAGCCCCATTATAAGATCAACCACAATGGATATTAGGGAGATTAAAATAGCACCACTTAGTATCATCTCAGGTTTTGTCCTGACTATTCCCTGATAGATTAGCTGTCCTAAATTCCTTTCACCAATAAAAACAGCCAGGGTACCTACTCCCACCATCATGACAAGTGCGACCCTTATTCCTGCTATAATCACAGGCAGAGAAAGGGGTAGTTCGATCTTATATAAAATTTGTTTTTTACTCATCCCCATCGCCCTGGCTGACTCTATTACAGCAGGGTCAACTTCATTTAAAGCAGTATAAACATTCCTCACGATAGGAATCATGGAATACAGAATAAGTGCAAACACAGCACTTCTCCTATTTAGACCAAAAAAGGGGACTGTCATTAAAATACCATAAAGTGATATACTGGGTACAGCCATTATAAAACTGCCGATCCCCAACAAGCCTTTAGCGGTTCTATCCCGGTTTCTAATAGCTATTCCAATGCTTAACCAGATCAATAATGATAATATTATTGATATTATAATTAAAGATAGATGGGATACTGTATATGTAAATATTTTTGTTGAGTTATTTATAAAATAATTAATGACTGACACATTTTTCACCTTCTAATCAGTTCATTTTATATACTTATTACTGATATAGCTCTTCAATCTATCCATGGTTACTATCGCCTGCAGACGGCAACTTCTATCTACCACCGGTAATAAAATTATATCGTTTTCTATCATCTTATTAAGGCCATCTTTTAAGGAAGCGTTCTCTTCTATTACAGGAATCTCTTTTATAAAATCACACCATTTATTTTTTTTATGCTCTTTAAGTCTTTTGAAGTTAACATAACCAATTAACTTATTTTCTTGATCGGTAACTAAAATACTGCTGCGTGTAGACTGTTCAATCTTTTTAAGGACCTGATCACAGTCATCAGTAATCTCAACCGATTTAAAGTTCTTATCCATTATTTCTTCTATTTTCATCAAATTCAATACTTTTAAGCCCCGATCAGAACCGATAAAATCTTCCACAAATTCATTCTTGGGGTTAAATAAAAGTTTTTTAGGCGAATCATACTGTATTAATTCACCCTCATACATAATTGCAATCTTATCTCCCATTTTGATAGCTTCATCAATATCATGGGTAACAAAACAAATCGTCTTTTTTATACTTTTCTGTAATCTGAGCAGTTCATTTTGTAGATCTGACCGAGTGATGGGATCTACCGCTCCAAAAGGCTCATCCATCAGCATAATAGGTGGATCAGCTGCCATAGCCCGAGCAACTCCAACCCGCTGCTTCTGTCCTCCCGATAATTCATGGGGGTATTTATCTATGTTTTCAGATACATCAAGCCCAATTAAATTTAGTAATTCTTCAACCCGCATATCTACTTTTTTTGGATCCCAGTTGAGAAGTTGGGGAACAGTTGCAATATTTTCTTTTACTGTCATATGCGGAAATAAGCCAATTTGTTGGATAACATAGCCTATCTTTCGTCTTAATTTGTTTTTATCTTGCTGGACAGCATTCACTCCATCTATAAATATCTTACCTGAGGTGGGCTCAATTAATCTATTAATCATCTTTAAGGTAGTAGTTTTTCCACAACCAGAAGGGCCCACTAAAACACATATCTCACCCTTATCGATCTCTAAATTAAGCTCATGGACAGCCTCTTTTTGTCCTCCTTGATAGACCTTGGTTAAATTTTCTAATTTTATCAAAACCAAACACTCCCGTTCTATATCAAATATACTTTATATCATCTCTGGTTTTTATCCTTACATATTATCAATAATTTATTAACGCCTTATTATGTCTTCCTATTAAATCTTCTCTTCCTACTTTTTTCAATGCTTTTTTAACCAGCTGATGATTCTTAGGGTAATTATATTGCAGTAAAGCCCTCTGCATCTTTTTTTCTTCAATACTTTTTGGTACATAAACCTCTTTTTTAGTTCTAGGGTCCAGACCCGTGTGATACATAGTGGTTGATAATGTGCCCGGAGTCGGATAAAAATCCTGAACCTGTTCCGGATGATGCCCTATATCACGAAGATACTCAGCCAGTTCTACTGCAGATTTTAAAGTGCTACCCGGATGGTTTGAAATCAAGTAAGGTATTAAATACTGTTCTTTATCAATCTCGTTATTTATTTTATAAAATTTAGTTCTGAATTTATCAAAAACTGAAATGTCGGGTTTTCCCATCAAATCCAATACTTGCTTGGAAGCATGTTCAGGTGCTACCTTTAATAAGCCGCTGACGTGGTGTTCACATAGTTCTCTGAAAAAAGTATCATCCTGATCTGCCATTATGTAGTCATATCTAAGTCCAGATCTGATAAAAACCTTCTTTATTTTATCCATATTCCTTAATGTCTTTAATATATCAAGATACTCACTATGATCTACATTTAAATTTTGGCAGGGTTCGGGATATAAACACTGTCTATTTTTACAGGATCCTTCTGTACTCTGTTTTTGACAGGCCGGGTTTCTAAAATTAGCAGTAGGTCCACCCACATCATGTATATATCCCTTAAAATTTTTATCTTTTTTAATTATCTCTGCTTCTTTTACAATTGAACTTTTACTCCTACTGACCACTATGCTTCCTTGATGAAAATTAAGTGCACAAAAAGAACATCCACCATAACAACCCCTCGAACTGGTTATGCTGAATTTAACCTCTTTGCTAGCTGGTACTCCACCTTCTCTTTCATAGATAGGGTGATAGGTCCTTTGATAAGGTAGAGAATAAACTAAATCCATCTTCTCTCGTTTAAGAGGTTCAGTCGGTTGATTCTGTACTAAAAATCTATCATTGTGTTTTTGCACGAGGACCCGCCCTCTGATAGGATCCTGTTCATCCATCTGTATTTTAAAAGCTTCTGCATACTTAGCCTTATCTTTTTTGACTTCCTGATATGAATTTATTTCTATATATTCATATAGATTATCAAGTTTTTTTGTTATATAACAAGTACCGGGTATATGTCTAATATAGTGAACAGCAAGTCCATTAGCAAGGCTTTCTGCAATAGCTAAAATCTGTTTTTCTCCCATTCCATAAACTAATAAATCAGCTCGACTGTCAAATAATATGGAACGCCTCACACTATCATCCCAATAGTCATAATGGGCGAATCTACGTAAACTCGCCTCTATTCCACCTATGATGATTGGTTTGTCATATGCTTCTTTTAATCTGTTGCAGTAAACAATCGTGGCACGGTCAGGCCTCTTATTAGACTTACCGCCCGGGGAATACAGATCCCTTCTTCTTTTTCTTTTGGCAGCAGTATAATGATTAACCATAGAGTCCATATTCCCCGCTGTTACTAAAAAAGCCAAACGAGGTTCGCCCAGCTTTTTAAAATCATCTATACTACGCCAGTCCGGTTGAGCAATTATCCCAACCTTAAAACCGGCATCTTCTAAATACCTGGAAATTATAGCTACCCCAAAAGAAGGATGATCTATATAGGCATCACCTGATACAATGATAAAATCAAGTTGGTTAAAACCTCTTTTCTTCATATCCTTTTTGCTTATAACCATAAATTGTTTGCGCTGCATGATATCCCTCAGATCAATTCTTATCTTTCATTTTTATTATATCAAAATTTAAAAGTCATTAGCAAACATAATGGTAATTATATTTTTATAATGTTTCACAAATTATATTTACCAAACTGTATATTTTTTATTGCTTCTTTGTAAATTACTCTTTTACTATAAACATAATTATATACTAACCATTTTTAATATCCATAAAGGAAAAAATATATTTATCTACAAATAAAATATGGGGGTGTGAATAAAATGAATCAAATTAGTAAAAAGTTATTTATTGTATTCAGTATTTTTTTATTATTGACCCTGGCTACTGGAATTTTATTCGCAGAAGAAACAACAGAAAATATTACTTACTCTGGCAAAAATGATGATGTGATTGAAATTAACAATCCTGGAAATAAAAATTTCTTTCTAATAAATGTTATTGGAAATAAGCAAAATAGACATTTTGCAATAACAGGATATAATGAAAATAATGAAATGACTGATATTTATATTAATACAACAGACTATTATGAAGGTTTAAGACCAGTTAATAAAGAAACAAAATTACTGGAAATTAAAGCTACAGGTAAATGGGAAATAACATTAAAACCAACTGAAAAAATTATTATTATTGAAACTCCAGGTAGTATAAAAGGTAATGGTGATTATGTTTTTAAATTAAAAGGTAATGTTGTAAAAGCAAATATTGTTGGTAATAATAATAAAAGACATTTTGCAGTTATAACTTATGATGAAAATTTTAATATGATTGATTTAGCTGTAAATACTACTGATAAATATGAAGGTAATGTTATGATCCCTAATGAAAGTGTTTTTATTGAAGTAATTGCATCGGGAAATTGGAATATCAGTTTTTAACAGATTAAAAATTAATATAATATAGATAAAAAAATAGCCCGGGGAAACCCGGGTTTTTTGTATTGTTGTCAAAACAAAATTTTGCATATATTCAAAAAGACTATGATCCTTTAATATCAATGGAGCCGATAGGGGGACTCGAACCCCCAACCTGATGATTACGATTCAACTGCTCTGCCAATTGAGCTATATCGGCTCTAATACTATTTTAACATTAAAAAATATTTTTTCAATA
>JAGXLO010000015.1 GCA_018334695.1 Candidatus Cloacimonadota bacterium | reverse complement strand
TTTTTAAAAGGATTTGGTTGGTTCTGGAAAAGATAAAGCTTGTTAACAAAATTAGTATCAGGATCTCCTCCTACTGCTTCAGGTTTATACTCATAAGCTCCTATATCCACTCTGCCGTTGTAGATTCTGGGATTGCCTGCCAGGTCAGTAGCAGGTAGATTTAAGCCGGTTGTATCAGGAGTACCTGAATCTATGCAGGGTGAGCCTGCACTCAGTTGATAGCTGAATGGATCTCCTCCTTCAAATAAAGGATCCTGGTCTATGTTTCCTTCTCCCCAGTTTAATGTACCATTGTTGTTTACATCTATGGCAGTCATACCACCATCTACATTGCAGTACTCTAAGCTGGCTGAATTAGGATTGTGCTGCGGATGAAAGTATATCTCTGTATCAGACTCATTGCGTAGTATGGTGTTTATTAAATGAATATGACTGTTGTCTACTAACCTTATAGTTCCTCCTGAGCAGTCATCGTTATCTGCTATGGTGCTATTTATTACATAAATTGTATCTCCACTCCAGATGCTGGATATACCACTGGAAAGTTGACCGTAATTATTTGCTATTAGACAATTTATAAATACTGGATAATTTCCACCGATTGTCATCGCACCGTAGTAGCCTGTTTGGGGATCAGATTTAATATTCTTAATTACAACATCTTTGAATAATGGAACAAAATCAGCTTCACACTTTATTGCTTTTTCATTTACGTAAGTATAATTTGTACTAATATTAATATTGTCGAAAATCGGACTGGGACCATGAATAAGCATGTGGGAGGCGAGAATATGTTTTCCCAAATTATTCCATAGATTTAAATTTTTTAAAACCAAATTTGGAGAATTATTGATCCCCATAGCACCTCCTCCACCAAAATACCCATGCTGAAATTTCATATCTCTAGCCGAAAAATAATTTAAATTAGCAATATTCATTATACCACTGGTTTGTTCTGCATCTAATATAGTTTCATTTTTCCCTGCTCCAACTATTGACAGATAATCCTTTCCGCCTACGGCAAAGAACTCTCCTGTCTCCGAAGGCGAATAAATTCCTTCTGCTAAATGTATCGTATTGGGGTGAGTACTATCTGATTTGATCTTGATAAGTGCATCATAGATATTTAAAAGGGGATCTGATGGGGTAAGACCGCTGTTGGAATTATCTCCGTCAGGGCTTACATATAAATCATCATTTATTGGTTCGATTTTATGATTCCCTATATTCATCGTTATTTCACCTTCTCTGGAATAGGCATAAAACTTGGTTGGCTCCTCTACTGTAAATGTATCTACTATTACATCCATATCTCCTTTATGATTGTAGATATCACTGCCAATCGGAGCATAATTGTTGTAAATATTGCATTTGTTAAATGATGAAAAATTTATATTTACATCATCGTTACCTCTGCCTATACCCCCTCCAGATGAATGAGCAAAATTGCCAATTATATCTGTGCCTTTAATATTTAATAAAGGGCATTCATTTGAAGATATACCACCACCAGCTGCAGCATAATTATTTATTATTTTGCAAAATTCTATTGTTAAAGATGAATTATTATTTATAAATATTCCACCACCATAAGTTCTATATCCAGTATCATATCCACTACCATTCTGCAAAGTAAATCCAATTATCTCAGCACCCGACTCTCCGGAATTAACCAATACACAACTTCCATTCTCATTCCCGTCAATAATAGTACTATCTATGTATGACTCATCTCCAGTGGTTTGATACTTACTGGCTAATATTATATTCTTCCCGGAATAATCGATATTCTCATAATATATACCGGGATATACAAGTACAGTATCAAAACTGCTGGCAGCATCTATACCTTCTTGGATTGAAACATAATCACCTGTGCCATCAATGTCGACTGTGATTATACTTTTAGGGGTAACTTCAGAGAACAGATTGGTGTTAATTAATATCATTAATAAAAATATAGTTGTTGAGCATATATTTAAAAATTTATGTCTCATAATATTACCTTTGATTAATATCTGTCGACAGAATCGACGACTCCATATTAATCATGCATAAAACTCTAAAAACCATTTGTTTTTAATTTTAAATTTTTAATTTCAAATTTTACATCCGCCGGTGGGCGGACAAGTTTTTAAAAGCTCGGTCCGGACGCAACAATTACGCCCGAACCGAATTTAATTATCTACTTAACTATTACCATCTTACTAACTGCTTGTTTTTTACCCGATATCAATTTGTAGAAATATACACCACTCTGTACATGATTTCCTCTGCTGTCTTTACAATCCCAGCTAACTGTAGGCAAACCTTCTTTATTGTATCCGGGCTTGCTGCAATCTAATTCTCTTACTAATTGTCCGCGGATATTGTAAATCCTTATTTCAGTCTGTTCTGCATCTTTCGCCGGAGCAAAACTAATATGTGTTTGACCATCTGTTATCGGGTTAGGATAATTGCCAAATATGGCAAAATCAAGATCCGGATCAATATTCTCTCCTGTATTGAGTCTAACTGCTGTATGATTATTCTCATTAAAAACAACAGGTTTATTCACATAAGCCGAAAACTTGCTATTATAAATCGTATAATTGGTTACTGCTTTTGCCTTATTTTTTGAATTTTTATAATACAACATAAAATCTATAGAGCCGTCTTTACTACCGGCATCAGGAGGATAGGCTAATATTTGTACGGGATATTCACCCCCAACTTTACTGGCTCCCAGACATTCATCTCCACCGTAGGCTGCAATCTCATCCGGAGTATCACCATAAACTGTGTCTACTGTAATAGACATATAATCCAATTTTTTATCATAGGTAAAGTAATCGGTCATTTCTCTGGTATAGGGATCAACAGGTGTACCGGAATCATCCCAGATCAATTCACAATCCGTATCTACATAAACGATGTATAGTTCGCCCGGATTTACTGTTCCGCGGATACTATTCCAATCATTTATCTGTCTATGAACTGACCAGTGTTCCGATTTTATCGAAATCCATTCATCTTCGATAGAGCTAAATGCTTCACTTATAGAAGCTGGCTCCTCCAGGTAACAACCGATCCAGTTTGCCTGGTTTGCATACAGTTGTATGGGTTCAGAAAAATCCTCCCATATACCTGTAATGCCTATACGTATACTGTCGTTATTATCACGCAGTTGCATTTTGTAACCCTGATAACTGTGAAAATTACCGTCTGGTTGTAAATCGTTCTGCCATACATTATAATAATCATCAAAATAAATTTTTGGATTATTTTCATCTTCATATAAAAGATAATCGAGTATATCGTCAGTTTGTACCCAGTCATCATCAATTAGCTCTTGATTTTCCAGTACAAATAGAGCTTCGGTGGCACCATTCGTAATGGTATTAAGGGCAGGGAATGATATCCATTCCACACTATCAATGACCCCATTATCAAATTGATTGGTAAAGTAACTGTGAGTTACAGCAGTTTTTGCACCTATATCAGGTGGAGTATCATCCGCATCCCAGGTCATATCAGGGTCTCCCGCGTCTATGCAGGGGGAGATGTTATTGGAGCTCCAGGTGAGGGAGTAGTCATCATTAGCGGGGTCGGCAAACATAGGATCAGTGGATATACAGCCTGTGCCGGGAGAACATCCTTGATAATCAGTATTGTTATTAAATACATTACAAAACTGAATATTTGCAACACTACCGTAGTCCTCTTTAATTCCTATAGAGTTATTAAATATAATATTATTCTTCATCTTTACTTGATCTCCACCAGAGAAATCAAAACAGTAAATTCCATATTCATTATTCAATATCGTATTATTAACTATATTAACAGAATCGGGATTAAATTCATAGGAGCCCCTACAACCAATAGCTGCTCTACTGTACAAATCTGAATTCGTATTATCATAAATAACGTTATTTTTCACAGTAATATTATAACCAGATACATATATCATATCCATAAAATCATATGATTTTTCATTATGTATCTTATTGCTAGATACAATTATATCATCACCTTCAAGAGCGATAGAGACTCCAAAAAGGAAGCATGAGTTATTTACACCATTCTGTTCATTGCCATAGAATTCATTGTTAACAATTTCTACACCAGAGGAAGAAGGTCCACTAATACCAACACCATTAATAGAACCAAAATTATCATGAATAGTATTATTAGCAATATAAGCTGGTCCAACCACATATATTCCAGCACCCTCACCTCCAAATCCATCGGTTCCATCAAGATAAAATACGCCATGACAATTATAAATTTCATTATTAATTATTTGGATATTACTGCAAGATTCATATATGCTTCCACCCCATCCAGCTTCGCATGCATGAATATCATTCGTTTCAATAATTATTACTCCGGATCCATCTGCAAAAATTGCACCACCTTTATTTGCTTCACAATTATCAAAGTTATTATCTTTAATAATCATCTCTTGAGTACTATTATTTATTACCCATATTCCCCCGCCTTTGCCATATCCTTCAGGGGTTGTATATCCATCATCAAATCCTGTCGCTCTACAATTTATGAATTCATTATTACTTATCCAGCCATATCCTTCACAATGAATTGCACCACCTTCTATATCATTCGAGGCATGATTATAAATAATTTGGCAATCTTCAAAAGTGTTATTTAAAATGAGGCATTCTACTTCGGGATTATCAACATCTTTAACTTTGATAGCTGCTTTCCAAGAATTACCATTACAATTTATTATCTTGTTATTCATTATAGAAGGAGATCCTACAATACTATTGATAGCGCTCCCTTCAAAATCTTTGATCGTTATACCATTAATAACATCTTCGGAGCTAATAAAATCAGATGACCAAGAAAAAAGAAATCCATCATTGTTTGTATTTTCACCATCAATTATACAATTATCCGGTCCGTTTACAGACATAACTGTAATATGCTTCTCATTGCCATTCCAGGTTAGGTTTCTGTTAAATTGTCCTGTATAGGTTCCATCACATACCATTACTGTATCTCCATCAGATGCTGCATTTATACCTGACTGAATTGTATTATAATCACCAAGATTAGGGTGAATGTATATCTTATTATCATCTAAAGAAATTCCTAAGTAATTCTCTTCGCCAATTGGTTCAGTAACTGAAGAGTAATCCCTGTACTCTGGCATAAATTCATATCCTGTTTTTTGAGGTGTCACTGTTCCCGACCAGCCATAATCTACTAAATGATGGTAATAACCAGCGCTATTTGTAGTGGTTGATCCAGCACCGTTGCTAAAATTAATAGTTACCCCACCTATTCCATTATTATTAACATCTTTAACTGTACCATATATTTCTAAATCCATTTCATAGTACAATATTATGTTTCTATCTGTAAGAGAAATTGTAGTATCAGCATTATCAGCAATAAACGCTACACCTAAATAATCATTTTCAGAATGATATTGAAGAAGATCCCAAAATTGTTCATATAATTCATCACCTGGATAAAAATTCTGTGAATAGTCTTCATTGCTTGTATTCCATGAACTTAGTTGATAGTCTTCATACGGTGGATTTATTAGTGAATTCCAATCATTCTCATCTGGATCATTCCAATCTATAGAGAAATAATGCTGACCCCAAACCTCAACATTTCCAATAGAATAATCCTCCCATCTAGAACAATTTAAAGTTACATATTGGGGATTAAGTTCAAAATGACCACCATATATACAAGGTTTAGTTATGCCATCGTTATATTTTATGAAACACCTATAAGTGTGAATATCACCGTCATATTCTAATCGCTTACCCACAGTTTGTGCCTGCCAACACCAATAAAACACACCACCTCCAGTGATATCTTGTTTTTCATATTCCCCAAGGCTAGTGGGTAAATATAATGAATCCTGTATCTTTCCATTTTGCTTTCGCATTTGATTTATTGCTAAATTAATTAAACTATCACATACTGGATTTTGTAAATCAATTTCATTAAATTCGCCATTTTTGTTTTTATAATGAACAGGAAATGCAGAATATATAGTCTTGAAATTATTATTTCTGATACGGTAAGTCTTTGTATAAAACGTCCTTTGATCTATTAATTCTGTTTCACAAAATAAATTTGTAACTAAAACAGACGATATTAATATTATCAATAAAATTATCTTTTTCATAATTTACTCCTTGAAATTTTTTTCCTTTTTTTACTCCCCAGGTTTTTGGAGGAAACTTCCTTCAGGTTTTTCTATAAAACCTCTTCCCCTAATTATAAAAAGAAGAGGTACTAATCAAATGAACTTATTACCTCCGTAAGAAACTGATGAAATATTTTTATCATTATTTATAAATAGATTATAACTTTTATAATTGACTGTATAATAGTAACTTAGAGCATAAATAGGGGGGGGCAAACAAGAAATTGAATATTCTAAACTGAATTGTTTTTATTTCTAGTAAAAACCTCGTTACTTTTATCATCTGTAATATCCTCTTTGTGTTTACGTATTTAGAATATTTTAACTGAAGTTGTCAAATAATTTGGGGGAAATGGACTAAAATTTCATTTAGCAATGATAAAAAATAATAAAACAGTTTAACGTTTTATAAGATCCTCGGCAGCTTCTCTCGCTTTCTGCTTTATCTCTTCCTCACCTTCTACCTTACCATTCCTCATCAGGATTTTACCATCACAAATAGTAGTATCAACACAATCTTTTCCTGCTGAATAAACGATATTTGAAATTAGATTGTAATTTGGTATCATACTTTCATTATTCAGATCCAGCAGTATAAGATCTGCCAGATATCCTTCTTTTATTTCACCCATATTCAGATTGAATAATTTTTTAGTATTGTAAGTAGCAAGTTTGTAAGTATCTTCCGCACTCATAATAGTTGTATCTCTAAAGTGAATTTTATGCAGCATGGAGGCAAATTTTATTTCCTCCAGCATATCAAGGTTGTTATTGGAAGAACAGCCGTCAGTACCGATACCAACTGTTAAATTTCTATCCAGCATTTTCTCTATGGGAAAAATGCCCGAGCCCAGCTTCATATTGGAAATTGGGGTATGAATTAATTTTACATCGTTTTCTTTTAATAATCGAATTTCATTATTATTTAACCAAATGGAGTGTATCGAGAGAAGATTGGGTCCTAATATTCCGATTTTATCTAAATATTCCACGGGTCGCATGTTATGATTTTCCAGGCACTGATCAACTTCGTCCTTGGTTTCAGATACATGCAGATGTACCAAGAGTTCGTTTTCTCTGGCAAATTCAGCTACCCAGCTTAAGCTTTTTTCCGAAACCGTATAGATTGCATGTGGTCCCAGGGAGAAAATGATTCTATCCGAATATTCTTTTGATTCATTGAATAACTGTTTATTTTGTTTTATCATCTCATCGGATTTTTCTTTGTCAAACTGATCTATCAGAACTCCCGAAATAAAAGCTCTCATACCCATTTCCTCTGCAGCTCTGGCAGTTCCGTGAAAATGCCAATACATATCATTAAAAAGAGTAGTACCACTTTTAATCATTTCCAGGCAGGCTAATTTTGAGCCCCAGTAAACATCTTTTTGTGTAAGTTTGGCTTCCAAAGGCCAGATGTAGTTTTCCAGCCATTCTTGAAGCACCATATCATCAGCATAGCCTCGCATTAAAGTCATAGCAGCGTGAGTATGAGCATTTGCAAAAGAAGGTAAAATTGCCATACCATCAGCCTGTATAATTTCATCTGCATCCTTTGTAAGGTTATTATCGATCCTATCGATTCTATTAGCCCTTATTAAAATGTCACTTCTACTGCCGTTTAATAGGGCATTCTTAATTAGAATAGACATTATCTTGACCTTTCAAAAAATTGATTGTTAGTTAAATATCCAAAAAATGGAGAAGAAGGGATTCGAACCCTCGACCCCAGCGTTGCGAACGCTGTGCTCTCCCACTGAGCTACTTCCCCGTATTTTTTCATTTGTTAATTTATATTTCTATAATATGGGCAATTTCTCTTAATTGAGTAATTTCATAATCTGGTACAATCGTAGATACATTCTCTACACTGTTTGGATTGAACCAGCAGGTTTTTATACCAAAGTCATTTCCGCCTTTTATATCAGATTCAAGGTTATCACCCACGATCAAAGTTTTATCTTTTTCAGCAGAAAAAAATTTTTGGAAAATGTGCTCAAAGATTTTTGGATGCGGCTTTGCATATCCTATTTCTTCGGATATAAATAAGTCAGAGAAATATTTCTTAATAGTTGAGTTCTGCAATCGCCTATTCTGCACATCTGCCAGACCATTAGTAATAAGTACCAATTCAATATTTTGTTGTTTTAACGAATCCAATGCCTCTTTAGCACCATCCAATAAATCAGCACTTTCCGAAAGAAATTTTTGATACATTCTACTAAATTCTTGGGGTGAAATTTGCATATTTATCTTATTCGAGAATAGCTTGAATCTTTTTGTTTTTAATTCTGCGGCAGATATCTTTTGCTTACGGAATTCCTCCCAGGTGGAGAGATTTATATCAATGTAAGTGTTCTTCAGCTCTTCAAAATCGCCTTTAATATTAAAAAATTGAAAGAGCTTTTTTAATGCATATTCTTCAGCCTTATGAAAATCGAAGATCGTGCCATCTAAATCAAATAGAATAAAATTATAATGCATGGAAATATCTCATTTATGGTAGGGGAGGAACTATTCTGTGCCCAATTGCATCAGCATCTCCGGGGGAATTATCATAAATTTCTACTACATAGTAGATCACAGTAGGAAATATTTTTGAAAATTTACCGTGGAAATAACTGTGAACGAGATTTGTGTAATCAACAACTTTTTTTTCATATTCTGTGAGTTCAGGATCATTGGGATCCAGGAGACGAACTATGGTTTTCAATTTATAACTGGGGATATCCAGATAAACAATAGTTGATACAGGATGAGACATTTGATTGAGGAAAGATTGGGTTTCCCATTTTGGGGTTGTGTATAGCTCCAGAGACACCTGTCTATCTTTATCAAAAAGTTTATCAGCATTCTTATAAAATGATTTTAAAATTATAAGTTTTTCCATAATGGGATCGTCGTTTGTAGTTTCCAGAAGATTAAGTACACTATCAATTTTGTTTCTTTTCGGCAAAAACCCCATGCCTTTTACTGCATTGTTCAATTTGAAGTCAGAATCAAATCTTTTAAAACCGTAGGAAGCAACAATACCGTTATGAGGGCCAGCCAGACGTGGTTGCTGCATATCTTTTCCCGGATTTTCGAACATTTTTTCTATTGTTTGAATAGTTTTTGTGCGTTCTTCTACATTCCACTCCATAAATTTTTCGGGGAATTCATGTAAAGTGAAGCTTTTCCAACTGCCGTCGATTTTAGCTTTTATTGTTGAATCAGAAGCAGCAGGTGTAATTACAGAGGTTTGTCTAAAATAATCATTCTGCCAGAACTCTTCTGAGTTATTATTCATTTCTTTGGAACAACCAACGGCAAAGATAATTATAATAATTATAAAAAGTCTTATTGTATAATTTTTCATATTTTTCCTTTCATTGAATGAATTATTTTGTTTTGGTAAGAAAATATTTGAAATTATTTATGTCAATTTTTGAAAATAAAAAGCTCGTACATCTGGCTGAAAATAGAAAAATTAACCTCGAAATGTTGACACAGATAAACAGGAAAATGAAATTTTAACTTAATAAATAAATATCTTCTAACTTTCTAATAAGGAGGAAGTTTGCTATTAGCAAAATATTTCGAAAAACGCCGTAAAGCTGTTAACAAAGCTTTAGATAAATATCTAGCACCTGAAGATACAAAACCTACTTCTTTGCATAAATCTATGCGCCATACAATTTTCGCCGGTGGTAAAAGGTTACGTCCACTTCTTTTTATTGCAACTTATGAAATGCTGCGGGGCAGAAAAGACCTGCGTGCTGTAAGAAAAATACTGCCAGTGGCTGCTGCACTTGAGATGGTACATTCAGCTTCCCTAATTCATGATGATTTGCCCTTTATTGATAATGCAGACCAGCGCAGAGGAGAGATTAGTAATCACAAAAAATTCGGTAATGCCATCGCTATTTTAGCCGGTGATGCGCTAATTACAAAATCTTTTGAAACCATATTAAAAATAAGTAATAAAGATAAAGCGCTTAAATGTTTACAATTGTTAATCCAAGCCTGTTCTACCAGGGGTATGCTTGGTGGTCAGGTTATTGAGATAACTGCTTTTCAGAAAAAAAGAGTTAAGTTGCATATGCTACGTGATATTCATCTGAAAAAAACAGGAGCTCTATTAAAGGCATCCATCCAAATGGCCAGTGTTCTTATGGAATCAGATAAGCAAATTTATAATGCACTGGGTGATTTTGCTCTTAATATTGGTCTGGCCTATCAGGTAATTGATGATATTCTGGACGAAGTAGGAGCAGATGAGATACTTGATAAACCTTCCGGTGAAGATTTGCGAAATAGAAAAGTTACCTATCCTGTCTTATTGGGTGTGGAAGAATCCAAATCGCAGGCTATCAAACTTCTAAAAGATGCTAAGAATGTAATCAAATATATGCCGAATAATGAAGTTTTGATAGAATTTGTTGATTCTATAAGGGATAGAATTCCATAGTGCGAATTATTGAATATATCAAGCTGGTAAGACCATTTAATTTTTTGTTTGTAATTCTAGCAGTTCTTTTTGGAGCTTACTATCGAACGGAATTAATTCTGGATTTTGTTCCCATAGTTGCTGCATTTTCCGCTGCTTTTATATGTAGTAGTGGATATATTTGGAATGATATTTATGATATAGAAATTGATAGAATAAACAAACCCCACCGACCGTTACCTGCCGGCAATATTTCACTTCCTTCTGCCAAAAAATTTGGAATCATTCTTTTTGTGCTAGGATTCATTATGGTCATTTTTCTGCAAAATCTGCCCATGATAATTCTTGCTCTTTTTAATTCGGTAATTCTTTGGATTTATGCCAGAAAAGGCAAGCAGCTTTTGCTAGTTTCCAATATCATAGTAGCGTTTGCTACAGCTTCCACTTTTTTATATGGCGGAATTTCTAATAATAATTTTGGAAATAGCCTGTTTATATTTTCTGCTGCCTTTATTTATACTCTTATTCGCGAATTGATCAAAGATATGGAAGATGTTAGAGGTGATAAAAAAAATGTCGCCAGAACTGTTCCATTGGTTTATGGAAGTAAAAAAACATTGACTTTTTCACTGATGTTAGCAATTTTGTTTAATACTGTTCTCTTAGCTGGATTCCTGAATGGATATTATGAATTGATTTATTATTACATTATTTTAGTCTTTGTTGGTCTTTTTGTTATTTTTGATCTGATTTTTTTATATTACAAGAGAAAAAATGTTTTTGTATATTTTTCGGAACAGGCTATGAAAATTAATATGTTAGTATTTTTAATAATTTTATGGGTGGTCCAATAATGATAAATAAGAGATATAATTATTTACTGGATGTAAAATCCAAAAAAGGCGCCGGTTTTCTATGTTTGATAGATCCTGACAATCAGCCAACGGCAGAGTCATTAAAACTGGCTAAAAAATGCGCTACCTCAGGTGCTGATACGATTCTTGTTGGTGGCAGCTTAATGATAAAGGATAATTTTAATGAGACTGTAAGCCTTTTGAAAGATGAATTGGATATTCCCATTATTGTTTTTCCGGGAATTTTTAATTTTGTATCTCCTGATGCTGATGCAATTCTTTTGTTAAGTATGATGAGCAGTAGAAACCCGCAGTTACTGATTGGTGAACAGGTAAGGGCAGCACCTCTTATTAAACAATACGGTGTTGAATCAATACCAACAGGATATTTTTTAGTACAATCAAACTCTTATACTTCTGTTCAATTTATGAGTCAAAGTAATCCTATTCCTAGAAATAAAGCTGATATTGCAATAAGTCATGCATTAGCAGCGCAATATCTGGGTATGAAGCTAGTTTTCTTTGACGGTGGCAGTGGTGCAAAATTATCTGTTCCTACAGATTTAATCAAATCCGTTTCAGCTGAGATTGACATCCCATTGATGATTGGCGGTGGCATAAGATCACCTGAAGTAGCCAGAGAAAAGGTTGAAGCCGGAGCAGATTTCATTGTGATCGGTACAGCATTTGAAGAAGACAATTCGAATAATTTAATCAAAGAATTCGCAGAGGCTATACATAAATAATTATGATTGATATACATGCCCATATTTTGCCGGAAATTGACGATGGCTCCCAGAGTCTGGAAGAGACTATAGAAATATTGGAGAAGGTTGCAGAACAGGGAATTACAGATATAATTGCCACACCTCACGTGATGACTGGAACTTATGATAACGATAAAAATAGTATTGAAAATAAAATGAGGTTCCTAAAAAAAGCTATAAAAGATAATGGAATTGACATAAGTGTTTATCCCGGAGCAGAGCTTTATCTGGATCCTGACATTCTTGAATATACAAAAATTAATAAATTAACACTTGGATACAGTCATTATGTGCTGGTAGAATCTGCGTTTCAGGGATTTCCGCAAAATTTTGAAAAGATCATTTTCAATTTTCAGCAATCGGGATACAAGCCGATTATTGCGCATGCAGAGCGTTATCAAGATTTTAAGACGGATTTTAATTATCTCATAAGTATCTTAAATAGGGGATGCTTTGTTCAGGTAAATTGTGGCAGTTTGTTTGGAGCCCATGGTGATACTGCCAGGAAATTAGCTTTGAAGATGCTGGATGAGGGGTGCGTACATTTTTTGGCATCGGATTTACATGGAATAGATGGTCGACCAATTGTGCTTAAAGAAACATACAAATTTATAACGAAAAATTATAGTAAGGAATTAGCAGAATTATTGATGGTGAAAAATCCGCGTCATGTCTTATATGATGCAACCATTGAGAATATGATTTCCAATACTTATTGGGATGAGGAAAGTTCAAAACCCGATATCTGGGAGAAGATTAGGAATTTGTTTAAATAATATTTTTTTCAAAAATTTAAGGGGGAAATGGTGAACAGATATAAATTAGCAAAATTTGGCGAAGATATAGCTGCAAAATACCTAAAGCATAATGGTTACAAAATTTTAGAAAGAAATTACCACTCGGTTTACGGAGAAATTGATATTATTTGCCAAAAAGATGCGCAGCTTATTTTTGTGGAAGTAAAAACAAGACGCAGTAATAAATATGGTTCACCTTTGGAAGCAATTACAGAAAGCAAAAAACAAAAAATTATTAAGGCTTCATATGAATATATTGCAGATAGAGACCTGGAATTGCCAATGCGTTATGATGTAATAACTATTAAGTATATTCCATCAGATGATAACTATGCTTTCAAGCATATGAAAAATGTGTTTTTCGCCGAAAGTTATTCTAATAACTGGTCATCAAAATAGGGTCCGAGGTAGCTTCTCCATTGGGGGTCTGTTACTTCATTTTCGTCATTTTTACACCAGACAAGACGATAATTTCCCTGTCCTGTAAAATCAACAAATAGGTAAACTCTCTTCATACCGCCGGAGATATATTTCCAGATAATAAAGGGTTTTGCCTGATAATCAAATCCACGCTCAATTCTTTCGTCAGGTTTTCCATATAAAACGTAAATTCTACCTCTATCATTTTCCCAGCCCTTTGTTAAGGTTGAATAATGTTGTTTAGCATACTCAATCCTTTGTTCTATCAGATTCTTGAGTTCATTCTTTTCTGTTTTTGGGTTGGGATCGTTCGCTGCCCAGAAACTCTCTAATAATTTCTTTTTACCATTATAACTCATTGTTTCATAAACTTTTTTTTGTTTGTTGCTTAAAAAATATTGAGCAATATTATACTCGGTTTCTAAGTCAATTTTTGTTTTTTCTTTAATAAAAAGAGATTTTTGGTTTGTTATTTTTTTACCGTCCAGTAATTCCGGATTTGAAGCTGCTACTTTTAATTTATAAGTTCCTACCTGCCAAGCTTCTATATTTATTTTTTTCCAAAAACTGGTGATTTTGTTGGTGATTAATTTTTCCTCTTCTTGTATGAATAAGGTACTATCGCTTTCGTTTACTACTTCAACCTTAATTTTGGTTTCATCAGGAATTAACTCAAAAACATAAATCTCAAAGTAATAGACAAAGTTATTTTCTTCTTCATTAATAAATGTACGATTAGGATTTACCAGAAATGAACGAGACTTATGTCGGAAATTACTTAGTTTATTTTTTGCAGCAGGTCTGGAAAAAGAACTTATCTCAATATCACTTAAACCAAAATTATTTTGGGGCAAAGTATTTAGTTGTTTTTCCCATATAATTTTTTTACCGGACACATCATCCATTAATGCAAGTTCAAATTGATAAGTTCCGGGACGTAAAACAGCGTTTATCTTATCAATAAAAAAGCCTTCTTCCTGAGAAAATTTTAAATTATCTTCGGAGGTGATACGCTTTGTAAAATCCTTTTGATATAATTCCGTACCTTCTGAATTGTTGATTGTAAAATCCACTTCAATCTGGGAGGTTAGCATTTTGTTAAACATATTAAAAGCGAGGTCTTTATGAAATATTTTATAAGTTATCTCGAATTTTGTATTTTGTTCATTGGTTAAGAATCTGTTACAATCTATATAGACCGGTAAACTGCCTAAGAGTATCGCGGGGATTAGTAACAGGATTATTAGCCATATTATTTTATTCTTCATTGAATTCCACCTTTATTTTTTCAATAAAGTTTTGTTTTTTTAGTAGAAACTTTTTTAGTTCAGCTTTAGGGAAAGTTCTATATTTCTGGGAAATTATATCAAGAATACCAAAATTATGAGTTTCAAGTTTAATATGAACCTTAAAATTTCCACTTACTTGATTTATATATTTATTCAGTAGAATGTCAAACTTTTTTTGGTTCCAATTATCTTCATTTGCAAGTAGATACAATTCACCACTTAACTTTTTTTGCAGGTCATCAATCGGAATTATGTCAAAGGCGATGAATTTAAAATGGTCATTATTATTGTCTTCTTCACGCTTGGATTTTTTACATACCAGATATAGTATTTTATCTTCGGATAATTGATCTAGAGTAAACTGTTTGTAAAGCGAAGAAAAAACTATTACTTCAAATTTGTTGTACAGATCTTCCATTTCCATAAATGCCATCTCATTGCCCTTTCTGTCCTTTTTAACAACGATATCATTCAGCAAGCCAATAATTCTAATCGTAGAATTACCATTGGTATTTTCCCGTTTGGATTTATTAAAACCATCTTTAGTATTAAAATTTGTAAACATTTCAATTTCGTCTTTACGATTTAATAATGGATGTCCGGAAAAATATAGACCCAAGAGTTCTTTTTCCTTTAACAATTTTCTGCCAATACTCCAGTCCTGCAGGGTTTCGAGGTTGGGGTATTGTTCAAAGTTGTCATCCTTTTTAAAAGAACTGAACAGGGACTTTTGTCCTCTGGATTTTTCAGAATGAATATTTGCACCAAACTGAAGCGCGGTTTGTATGGCTTCGTATTGCTCAGCGCGATTACCTTCCAAATCGTCCATCGCACCTGATCCAATCAGACATTCCAGTGAAGTTTTATTGATTGATTCACCTGGTACATTTTCACAAAGATGAAAAATATTCTTAAATTTACCATATTTTTTACGGGCTTTGATGATGGCGTGAATAGTGTTATGACCCACATTCTTTATGGCTTTTAGACCGTAATAAATTTTATTTCCTTCTGCTTTAAAATCATATTCACTTTTGTTGATGTTAGGAGATATTACTTCAAGACCAAGTTGGTGACTATTATTTATAAATTTAGCAATTTTATCACTGTCGTTTTCTACGCTCAAAAGAGCAGCCATATATTCGGCAGGATAATTAGCCTTGAGATGGGCAGTCTGATAGGAAATGATGCTATAAGCTACACTATGAGATTTATTAAAGCCATATTGACCAAATTTTTCAATTAATTCATAAATTTCAGTAGCCTTTTTCTCGCTAACTCCTTTTTCAACTGCACCCTTGATGAATTTGGGCTTGTATTCATCCATTATTTTCTTTTTCTTTTTGCCCATTGCTTTGCGCAGGGTATCTGCTTCACTAAGTGACAAACCTGCCAGTTTATTCGCAATTTGCATCACCTGTTCTTGATAAACAATAACTCCATAAGTTGGCTCCAAAATATCTTCGATCATGGGATGCGGGTAAGAAACTTTTTCTTCACCATTTTTGCGTCGGATAAAAACTTTGTGCATGCCACTTCCCAAAGTGCCGGGTCTGTAGAGAGCAGTACATGCTGCCAGGTCGTCAATAGAAGATGGTTTTATCTCTCTAAGCACGTCTTTCATACCATCTCCTTCAAATTGAAACACCCCGTCGGTATCGCCTTTACAAAGCATTTTATATGTTTTAATGTCATTCTGGTCGATATTTTCGATATCAATCTCTTTACCGTGATTTTCTTTAATAGATTCAAGTGTTTTTTCAATGATTGTTAGATTTTTTAGACCAAGAATATCCATTTTTAGCATTTTGAGAGTTTCCAGCCATTTGCCTTCGTACTGGGTAACAAGTACATCTTCTTTGATGTTTTTCGCTAGAGGAATATAATCTGTTAAATTACCGGGAGTGATAACTACTCCTGCTGCGTGGACTCCACTATGTCTCGGTAATCCTTCCAGAACTTGGGAATATTCGAATAGCTCTCGATATTCTTCTTTGTTTTTTACCAGCTTACGTAATCTACTGCTGGATTTCATTGCTTCTTCCAGAGTTATACCGGGCTTTGACGGAATTCTCTTGGTTATCTGGTCCACCTCATTCAAGGGAATGTCCATTGCTCTTCCTACATCTCTTACAACCATTTTTGCACCCAAAGACCCCAGGGTAACTATTTGGCAGACATTTTTTCTGCCGTATTTTTCAACAATATAATTTAGCACCTTGTTTCTCCCCTTAGCAGAGAAATCAATGTCTATATCGGGCATCGAAATACGAGCAGGATTCAAAAATCTTTCAAAAAGCAGATCATATTCCAGAGGATCCACTCGGGTGATATCAAGCAAATAAGCAATAATACTGCCGGCTGCCGAACCTCTACCGGGACCTACCATTACTCCCATATCACGGGCGGATTTTACGATGTCGCGGGTAATTAAAAAATATCCAACAAACCCCATCTCCTTTATTGTTTTTAGTTCAAAGTCAATCCGTTCTTCATGATCAGATGTAATTTCTTCATACTTTTCTTTTGCACCTTCTTTAACAAGGTGTTTTAGATAGTCGTACTGGGAATCAAAATTTTTGGGACATTCAATACCGGGTAGAAGAAATTCATCAAATTCAAGCTTAAGCTCGCATTCACGGGCGATCTTTTCTGTATTAGCAATAGCCTTAGGTATATCAGCAAAGAGTTCTTCCATTTCCTGAGGTGAGCGGAAATAGACTTGATCAGTGGAGAATTTCATTCTTCTGTCATCACTAATTAATTTGCCTGTTTGAATACATAATAAAACATCATGAGCTTTTGAATCTTTCTGATTAAGATAATGACAGTCACTAGTGGCAACAACATCAGCATTTGTTTTATCACTCAATTGTTTTTGCAATTCAATTAATTTTTCTTCATCTTCTAAACCTAAGCGCATGAGTTCCAAATAAAAATTTTGTTCACCAAAAATATTCTGATATTGTTTGGTAGCTTCTATTGCTTGGTTGTATTTATCCGAAAGAAGAAGATGCTGTATTTCTCCCTGCCTACAACCACTTAGACCTATAAGACCTTCCGAATGCTCTTTTAGAATATCTTTATCAATACGGGGTTTATAGTAAAAACCATCTATGTATGCTATACTTGAAAGTTTAGAGAGATTATCATAGCCTGTTTTGTTCTTTGCGATTAAGGTGAGGTGATATCGCTTATTTTGTTTATCCTCTTCGGAATATATACTTCCATTGATAATGTAGGTTTCCATGCCGATTATAGGTTTAATACCATTTTTTACGGCAGTTTTATAGAAATCAATAACACCATACATATTGCCGTGGTCAGTAATAGCAATAGCAGGCATATTGTATTTCTTTGCCTTATCCATCAGGTCGTCAATTCTACTGGCGCCATCCAGTAAACTATATTGTGTGTGATTATGTAAATGAACAAAGGTCACTGTTTCTCCTGTAGGTTTATTAAAAGTTTTTGTAGAATATGATTATTAAGATATTTAAAATTATAAAATTTTTATGTATTGGAAAAATTATAAATTTGTTTGTCAATTAATTTGTTTTGTAAAATAAATATTTGTTTTTGGAGAAAATAAAAAAGGGCAGTTGCGTGAACTGCCCTTTTTTAATTTATAAGTTTTGCTGATTAGTTTCCATCTTGATAAACACTAACTTGTTTACGTTTTTTTCTGCGAGTACGAAAGCCCTTAAAACTATAGGGTTCAAATTTTACAAAACCGTCTGTAAGTGCATAAATTGTATCGTCCTTTCCAAGACCTACATTATTACCGGGATGTATTTTTGTTCCTCTCTGACGAACGATTATGTTGCCAGCTCGTACAAATTCACCGGCGTATTTCTTTACACCTAAATATTGCGCATTACTATCTCTACCATTTTGAGTACTTCCAACACCTTTTTTATGTGCCATAGTTCCTCCAAAAAATTTTATTATTCACTAATCTCATTAATTTTTATTTTCGTATATTTAGTTCTGTGTCCGTATTTTCTGCTATAGCTTTTTCTTCTTTTCTTTTTAAAGACAATAATTTTTTTGTCTTTACCATGTTCCACTACTTCAGCTTTTATTTTGACTTTATCCAGATTGGGTTTACCAATTTTGGTTTCATCATCATCTTCATAAAGTAAAATTTTGTCGATGACCAGTTCGTCCCCTTCTTCTTTGTCGCTAACAAAGGGTACTTTTACTATGTCATCTTTAGCAACTTTAAACTGTTTGCCTTTATAATCTATAATAGCGTACATTTGATCTCCTTGTTCAATAGAAAGTAAGAATTTTTTTTGACTCAATTCTGTGTCAAGTTTTGTATAAATCTGTTATGTCTTTTTTTGATTTTATAGAGTAAACTTGAAATTCTTTAAAGTCCAGATCAATATCTGATTTTAAATTCCAGGTGAAATGATAATCTCGTTTAAGCTTATCTTCATTTTGCTGAGCAAATTTGTAAACCCAAGGATGAACTGTAATCTCGAGTGAATCTACAGGATGGTATTTTTCTGCACGGTCAAGCCATTTGAAGATTTTATTAAGAGTGGTGTTTCTGGATAAAACTCTACCAACGGAGTGACAACAGGGGCAAGTTTCAAAATAAGAAGAGAGAACATCGGTTTTAGAGCGCTTACGTGTCATTTCCACCAGATTAAGCGGAGATTTTGAAAATATTTTGTGTGGTGAAAAGTCTTTTTTCATCTCTTCTTTAAAGGTCTGTATTACCTTGTTCCTGTTCTGGTTTCTTTTCATATCAATGAAATCAATAAAAAGCATTCCGGTAAGATCCTGTAACCTTATCTGACGAGCAATTTCTTTGGCAGCGTCTATATTGGTAGTTGTAACTGTTTTTTCCAGATTTTTCCCACCGACAAAACTACCGGTATTTACATCAATGGATACAAGAGCTTCTGTCTCCTGAATGACAATAAAACCTCCACTGTTTAGATATAATCTATTTTTAAAGATTTTTTGAATCTCTTTTTCTATACCAAAAGAATCCAGAATATCCGATTCTTCATTATACAGTTTTATCTTGTTGATCTTGTCAGGTGATGTTCTCTTAAGACGTTTTATAAGTTTTTCCTTATAGCTTTTGGAATCAATTATAACCTTATCTATGTTTTTATGTATTAAATCTCTGATAATTATTGAAGGGAGATCGTTATCATCAAAAAGGCAGGTTTCCGGTGGTGCTTTTTTATATTGATTCCTTATATCACGCCAAATTTTACTTAGATTTTTGTATTCACGTTTTAGATCTTTTTCCGAGTGACCTTCTGCGTTTGTTCGAACAATCACACCCATGTTTTTATATTTAGCATCTAAAACAATTTTTTTCAATCTTTTCTTCTCTTTGTTGTTGGTTATGCGACGTGATATTGCTACATAATCATTGTACGGAATTAGGACCATATATTTGCCGGGAATTGAAATTTCGCCGGTTAGTCGTGCTCCTTTTTTGCCAACAGGCGGTTTTTCAACCTGTACAAGAACTTCTTGTCCGCTTTCAAGAACAGTTCCCATTTTTTTATTGTTGTGACGGACCTGTTTTCTAAATTTTTTGCTCTTTAGCTTCTTGTTTCGAATTGTGTCGGGAATTGCATCTCTGTAGTGAAAAAGAGCGGTTCTGTCCAAGCCAATGTTAACAAAACATGCACCCATTCCGGGTACGTTATCCTTTACAACACCTTTATAGATATTTCCCACTACTTCTTTTGTGGAGGAACTGTGAGTATATAATTCTACCAAAATACCATTCTCAAGTAGTGCCAAGGTGTTTTCAAAGGGGGCGATATTTACAATTAATTCTGTTTTCATAATAAAATCCTTTCAAAATTTTTTTTATTTTAGTCCTAACCTCTCGATTTTCAAAGAACTTAGTTCTTTGTAATTAAAGTCGTAAAAATTTTTTAAAATATCGATAATTCCTGCTCCAATAATGCTTTTTTCAACTATAACCGAATTGTTTTGATAATCAATATTTTCGATTACATCATTCATAAAGATCTTTTTTTCTTTTTTACCAACAAAAGAATCATCTGATGAAAAATCTGTAATTCGCTGTTGTAAATTGGTTTGTGCATTACCGTATATTTTTATTAATTCATTCTTAAATGAACCGATTTTTGGAAGACTTTTAGAAGAGCCAGCAACTTTTTTAATCTTTAAACCTCTGGGATTATTAATATTAAGCGATCTTAATATTTCTGCGGTATTCATCTTTTTAACAAGTCTCAGGTCAAAAAATTCTTTTTTTCCTGTCATGCCCAGAGCAAGTGGTGAACAAAAGGACAGTTTAGGATGCTTATTATAGCCTTTTGTGTAATAAATCGGTAAACCACTTTTTCTGATAATTTGGTAAAGTATCTTCATCACATCGCGATGCGAGGAGTACTTTAAAGGGCTGTTTTTTTCATAAAATGCTCTATACTTATAGATTTGATGATTATCCAGTTCCGATTGAGTAATTTTGGCAGACCTGTCTTTATTGATCTCATAATCTTCACTGGTAGTTACAAATTTATGCAGTACACGCTCAGACATTCCACATCTGCTGCAGTTTCCCTCTCTGCAATCTGCAGTAACTTTTTCCCTTTCTGCTTTTTTTAGTTCCTGCAATAAAAATTCTTTGTTCACACCGATATCAATATGCTCCCACGGCAGCTTTTTTGCAGTATCACGGTTACCCGTATATTTGTTCATATCAATGTCATTTTCTTTGGCAGATTCTTTCCAGATATCAAAATTAAAATGTTCATCCCAGCTAGAAAAAATAGCTCCCTTTTTATAGGCAGAATGGATGAGAGAGGAAATTTTACTATCTCCCCGTGCGATTACTGCCTCCAGGCAGGAAATCTTTGGATCGTGATATTTTACTCGTACATTTTTATAGGGAGCCAGATTGTCCTTAATATAAAAAATTTTTCCCAAAATTATATCTTGATCATCTTGAGCTGTCCATTGAAAAGGAGTAAAAGCTTTTGGTATAAATGGGGCAAGTTTTACCGTGATTCTTATATGTTTACCGGAAGATAATTTTACCATATTTTGTACTAATTCAACAATTTTTTTAATATCTGTATCAGTTTCAAAAGGCAAGCCAATCATAAAATAAAGTTTTAGATTACGAATCCCAAGCTCCAGTGCTTTTTGTACTGATAGTGTGATTTCTTGTTCTGAGATGTTTTTGTTAATAATATTTCTTAATCTTTGTGAACCGGCTTCCGGGGCGAGGGTTATCGTTTTACCCAGAATTTTTTTTGTTGAATTTGATATGTTATTTTCAAAGCTGTCAATTCTTAAGGAAGGCAAAGAAAGATTCGTATTTGTTTCTTCCAAAGAATTTGTGAGTTTATCAATGAGGGAGGTGATACAGGTGTAATCAGAGCTGGATAAGGATACCAGGGATATTTCATCCCATCCATTTAATTCCATTTCTGTGTTAATCAAATCCAGTACGAGTTTCTCGTCGCGTTCTCTTATTGGTCTGTAAATCATACCAGCCTGGCAGAACCTGCAACCACGTGTACAGCCGCGCATAATTTCGATAGTTGCTCGATTATGAACAATATCTGTTATAGGTACTAGCTGCGGGTGGGGTAGTTTGGAAGTATTGTCGAAATCACTGAAGAAATTTTTGCTGATTTTTTTACTTACAAACTCTGCATCAGGTTTCACGTAGGTCCCTTTTTCATTTGATATTTCAGAATAAAATTTGGGGGTATAAACTCCGTTAATCACAGACAATTTTTTTATTTTTTCTTCTCTGGAAAGATTATCGAAGTCATTTAAAGTGTCTGCAATTTCCACAATTATATCTTCACCATCTCCAATTACAAAGGCATCAATAAAGGGAGCTAATGGTTGAGGATTGAATGCACCTGGGCCACCAGCGATAATCAAAGGGTCTTCTTCGGTTCTCTCTTTTGCTAAAACCGGAATGTTGCTAAGATCTAATATTAGAAGTATATTTGTATAAGAAAGTTCGTATTGTAAAGTAAATCCGAGGACATCAAATGAGGAAATGGGGATTTTGTTCTCAATGGAAAATAAGGGAGTATTGTATTTTTTTAAATATTCGGCAAGGTCGATATCAGGTGCATAAACCCTGTCCGCAGAGGCGATTTTGGTTTCATTCAAAATTTTATATAGTATTTTTAGACCTAGATGAGACATCCCGATTTCATATAGATCCGGGAAAGCCAGTACGAAATTAGTGGTTTCTTCAGTGGGTTTTTTATGATATGCATTTATTTCATTATCAGCATATCTTCCCGGTCTTTTTACTGCCAGAGCAAAATTATCAAGGTCAATCTGAGATTGCATTTTCACTTTTTTGTTTCTTAATAAATTCAGGATTTCTATACCAAAGGTTGTTATTAGTTTCTATAAGATATTTTTTTACATAATCTTTGGTTTTATATTGAAAGACAATTTGTTCGTCTTGAGATGGTTTTTTAGTGGTTGAATCTACAAGAGCATTGTCTTGATTTTTACCACCCTTTCTGAGTATGTCGCGTTGTAAATTTAATTTTTCGTTAATATAAAATCCTAAATAAAATAACGCTCCCACAATAATAACAACCGCAAAGATGCTGAGTATTTTACCAGATATCAACCATTTTTTGTCTTTCTTATATTCTTTTTTCCCTGATTCGGATTTAGCATCAAAATATTGTTGTTCGAATAGTTGCATAAGTTTATCAATATCTGCTTTTAGAAATCTGCCGTATTTTAAAATATTAATGCGAGCATAGGGGATTTCTATCAGAGAATTAATCATATCGTCTTCTATAGCTTCAAGGTATGGTTTTTTAATTTTTGTCTCATCCGCTACTTCCTGAATAGAGAGGTTTTTATCCTTTCTTAGTTTTTTTAAATATTTCCCTAAGCTGTCAGGCAACTTTTCGTTGAAATGGAGTGGCATAATACCTCTTTTATTTACAAATCAAAACCCCTAAAAGATTTCCACCCAGGTCATAAATTAAATCTTTATAGGAGAATTTGTTGTTAGACTGTTTAGAATCAATAATCTCTTTTGTGATACCAGCAAAATTTACAAGATTAAAAGAAATGATACAACTTTTGTTCTTATCTAGATTACCGGCATTATGCAATAAGTTATAATTCCAGCAATAAAGAAAAGTAGAAGTGGTTAGATGTGAAAATTTATCATGAGAAAACCAATCGGAGTTGTCCAGGGGGGGAGCCTCTGCTATTTTGATAACAAAAGTTATAAATATAAGTAATATAAAAAATTTTTTCATGATAGTAATATTAATCTCTACCAACAATATTAGCAGGTTTCAACTTCTTAGCTAGAGGAAGTTTGATCCGGTGCTAGTTCTTATCGAAGATACTTTTTAAATTCCGCCCAACCAATATTCCTTAACGACGCCTTCTTTACCACCTATTTGCCAGCGATCCTGCTCAAAGTTATAAATAATTTTGGCACCTGGTTTGCCGAATTCACTTTTGGTCTCTGCTATTATAGTGGAATCTGTCATGTCGTAAGAAAAATACTCGCTTTCGTTTAAAGCGGAAATATTAAGTTGAGATAAAAAGGGTCTATAACCATTTTCTTCGTAAAAATCTTGATTTTTCTCTAAAATTGTATTAAAAGTCGGCTTTACATTATTGTTAATTATTTCAATTTTTCTCTTCGCATCTATGGAAGGAAAAATAATAATTACAATAATTCCAACAATTAAAATTACCATCAAAACTTCAATAATACTGACTCTTTTATCAGCCTTATCTGCCATTATTCCTCCATTAAAAATTAATAATAAATTACATGAATAAACTTAAATAAAAATATTAAATTAAAAATTTTAATATATGGGAGAATATTGGAAGTTGTTTTTTATTGTCAATAAATTTTACTTATTAAACAAATTTCGTTCTACAAAAGAAAAATTAATTACAGTTATTAGAAAATTAATTGACATAAAATCTTCGGAAAATAATTTCTAATAATAATTTTATACAAAATCATAAAAGGAAAAAATGAAAAACAAAAAAGCTTTAGTAATAATACCTACTTATAATGAATCTGAAAATATTGCTCAAATTGTTCCGGAAATTTTACAACAAGATAAAATTTTTGAGGTTCTTGTTGTTGATGACAACTCACCTGATGGTACTGCTGATATTGTCAAAGATATGAAGAATAATAATGGACGAATTCACTTGATTGAACGAGAGGGAAAATTGGGACTGGGTAGTGCATATATCAGAGGTTTTAAATACGCACTTGCTAATAATTATGATTTTATTTTTGAAATGGATGCTGATTTCTCACACAATCCAAAAGATTTAACTTCTTTTTTAGTTGCAATAAAAGAGGCTGATTTGGTTATTGGTTCTCGCTATTGCAAAGGGATAAATGTTGTTAATTGGCCCTTCAAGCGGTTGCTACTTAGTTTTTTTGCAGCAAAATACGTACGATTGATCACAGGTATGCCTATAAATGACCCTACTGGAGGCTTTAAATGCTTCCGCCGGAAGATTCTGGAAGAGATTGATCTGGACAAAATAATGTCCGACGGTTACTCCTTTCAGATTGAAATGAATTATAAAGCCTGGAAAAAGGGGTTTAAAATAGTAGAAATTCCAATTGTTTTTGTAGAAAGAAGAAGCGGAAGTTCCAAAATGTCCAAAGCCATAGTTAGGGAAGCCATTTTTGTAGTGTGGAAGCTCCGTTTCTTTCCCAAATTATGGCAAAAGTTGAGTGGTAAAAGGGGATAAATCAGGGTGAGGTTCGAAAAAAAATTACTGATCTTAAGAGATTATATCGTAATTGCTGCCGGGACTCTGCTCATGAGTTTGGGCATTGTGGTTTTTCTTTCTCCCAATAAAATTGCGGCTGGTGGTGTAAGTGGACTAGCAATTGTTATTCATCATACTCTTGGCTTACCGATTGGTTTGACCATGCTTGTTTTTAATATCCCCCTGTTTTTACTCGGCGTTAAATTTTTGGGAAAAAGATTCGGAATTAGAACACTTTTTGGTATGCTGATTTTTTCCTTAGGAACTGATTTCTTTGATAAAGTTCTCCAATTAAATGCCATTACAAATCATCCTTTATTAGCCTCACTTTATGGAGGTTTAATAGTAGGAATTGGTTTGGGTTTTGTCTTTAAATATCAAGCTTCTACCGGCGGTTCTGATATTATTGCTCAAATCTTTAGCAATAAAGGTATTTTAACAGCTGGTGCCACTTTTATTTTAATCGATTTCTTTGTTATTTCCCTGGCAGGAGTATTCTTTAAAGGTGTGGAGTATGCCCTTTGGGGATTTATCGCCCTATATGTATCCAGCAAAGTAGTGGATATAATTATTTCCGGTCTAGGTTACATCAAATCCTGCTTTGTTATAACTGATAAATCCGAAGAAATAAAAGATGAAATTTATAAACGTATGAACCGCGGCGTCACCTATTTTAAGGGAACCGGCGCTTATGAGGGTACTCAAAAAAATGTTATTTTTACTACAGTAACTAGAAGAGAGGTGGCAAAATTGCGAGATATTGTGCACGAGATCGACCCTGATGCCTTTGTAACAATTCAACAAGTGCATCAAGTAATGGGTAAAGGATTTAAAGAGCGGCATAATATTGTGTAAGACAATAATTTATGAAAATTTTTATAAATATTTTACAATTACCTTTTTACAAATTAATGAATTTTGATTTTTTGTATTTTAGATTAAATTTAATATGCCTGCCAATTAATTTGGCGCAAGGCTAAACGAGAAAGGAGTGCAATGAGAAAATTAGGTGTAAATATTGATCATGTAGCCACAATTAGAGAAGCAAGAAAGACATTTGAACCTGATCCGATTGAAGCCGCTTATATTGCAGAAAAACATGGTGCAGACCAGATTACAACTCACCTTAGAGAAGATAGAAGGCATATTCAAGATAGAGATTTACGCTTATTAAGGGAAACTGTTCAAACCAGACTTAATCTGGAAATGGCTCCTACCGAGGAAATGATAGCAATAGCAAAATCCATACATCCCGATGAGGTAACACTGGTTCCCGAGAAAAGAGAAGAAGTAACTACCGAAGGTGGATTAAAGGTTGATCTGGAGGGATTAGAGGATGTGATATCACGATTAAAGTCTGAAGATATTTTTGTAAGTTTATTTATTGATCCGGATAATGAGACAATTAAAAAATCCAAAAAAATGGGAGTAGATGCTGTGGAACTGCATACTGGATATTTTGCTAATGCCACTGAAAATAACAGAGATAAGGAAGTTGATAGGATTCAGGATGCTGCTGCCTATGCCAAAAAACAGGGACTTTATGTAGTAGCCGGACATGGTATTACTTACTATAACGTAAAATACTTGAATAAAATTGAAGAAATTGTAGAATATAATATCGGACACTCTATAGTTTCCAGAGCTGTGTTTGCAGGACTTGGTGAAGCTGTAAGATTGATGAAACAACTTATAGTTAGCCGTTAAACATAGCTGGAATTTACACTTTTCTTATTTAACTAATGTTTCTGTATAAATTTTTACTCTACCTTATTTCATACCTCAGTCTTCCCTTTTTTATCCTTAAAATATTTAATAATCCCCAGCAGTGGAAGCAGAGACTTGGCTTACATAAAATTCCGAAAGATATTGCCGGATGTATCTGGCTTCACGCAGCGTCGATGGGTGAAGTTAATGCGATTAAGCCTGTAATCAAAAAGTTAACAAAAAAATATAGTAATAAAAATATTTGTATTACTACTATGACTAAGACTGGCTATGAGAATGCGGCGCAATTAACACGAAAATTCCCCAATGTCTATAACTTTTTTGTCCCGTTGGATCTTCCTTTTGCTGTTAAAAATACTTTTAAAAAATTTAAGCCGGAAATTTTGATTGTTACAGAGACCGAGTTGTGGCCCCTGTTAATTCACTATTCCCGAAAGTATGGATGTAAATCGATTCTCATCAACGGACGTATGACGGAGAAGTCATTCCGAGAATATAAATTGTTTGATCCTATATTTAAAGAAATCATATCTTGTTTTGATTTCCTGTCCGTTCAAACAAAATTAGATAAAAAAAAATTTAAATATTTCACTCATAAAAAGGTAGAAGTGTCTGGCAATATTAAATTTGCACTTGATATTCCTTCAAGAAATAAAGAGGATATTAAAAAAAGGTGGAAGGTGGGCAGTGATTTTATAATTACTTTAGGCAGCAGTCGTCCCGGAGAGGAAGAACTGTTAATTAATTTGCATAAATACCTGAAGGAGCATAAGGTCAAACATCAGATTATTCTGGCTCCTCGACATCTGGAAAGGCTGAATGAGATTAAGTTATTACTGAAAAAGGAAGAAGTTAATTTTGCCACATTGTCAGAAAACAAAAATAGCTTTGATTTATTGCTGATTGACAAAATGGGCGTGCTGGTGGCTGCTTATGCAGTTTCTAATTTGGCTATTGTTGGTGGTAGTTTCTACGATTTTGGTGGTCATAATCCGCTGGAAGCTGCTTACTTTGGTTTGCCAATAATTATGGGTAAGTATTATTCGAGTTGTAAGGAATCTGTAGAAATTCTTCAAAAAAATTGTGCAATTTTGATTTGCGATAAAGACAATTTGTCAAAGCATAGCTTACACTTGATTCAAAACGAAACAAAAAGAGAAAACATGGGAGCCGCTGCACTAAAAACATTGGAGGCAAATAAGGAATCGCTAGGGAAGACAGTCCAATTGATTAATAAATTAATATTTGATAAAGATTAGTTTATTTAAATAAAAAAGGTGAGCCAAGCAAATAGCCCACCAATAATTTTTTATAATATTAATTTTCTAATTAGAATTTTTTAACGTAAATCTCTTTTTTCAATTCTTCAATCCAGTTTTCCAAGGCTTCTTGCTGTTTTTCCTGCCGCACAACATTTTTTAGCTGTTGAGAAACTTCATCAAAAGTATAGGGTCTTTCTTTTTCATATCCCAGGTTTTTGAAAATATAATAATCACTATCATCATTTAATATACTTGAGATTTCGCCTTCTTGAAGGTTTTTTAATGTATCAGAAAATAGGGGGAATTGCTCAATTTGATTGACTGGCACTTCCGTGATTCGTTGTAAGCCGGTAGTGGTTAATGAATCTGAATATTGCTCAGCTATATTTTCGAAATCACCGCCTTGTTCGAGTTTTGTTTTTACTTCTTGTATTTCACTTTTGGCTACTGATTTATCTTTTTCACCAACACCGGTTTTGATAAGGATATGGCTGGCTTTAATTTCTCCTGGTTTCTTTTCTTCTACTTTAATCAAATGATATCCAAATCTGGTTTTCACTGGTTCGCTTACTTTGCCTACTTCCAGATCAAAAGCAACATCTTCAAATGGCTTTACCATAGAGCCTCGGGAAAAATAACCCAGGTTTCCACCATTTTTTCCTGAAGGACAATCAGAATATTCTCTTGCCAATTTGCTAAAATTTTTACCTTTATCAAGCTCATTCTGAATCATTTTAATTTTTTCCAGAGCTTTATCCAAATTTTCTTTGCCTACTTTTGCTCCTACTTTTATAACACCAATTTTCATTGTCATTGGTCTTGTGGGAAGACTGTCTGCATGAGTTTCGTAATAATTTTTTAGATCGAAATTCGTTACGGATATATCAGAAAAAACTTCCTGGTTCAAAATTGTTTGTTTTTTTATCTGTTTTGATATTTGTTCTCTATACTGTGATTTTAGTTGTTCCAGAGTCAAACCCTGACTTTTTAGTGCCTGAAGAAATTGATCATAAGAGGGAAATTGGGAGGTAACATTTTTTATAGCTTCGTTAAGTCTTCTGTCTACATCAGAATTCGTTACTTCAATACCTTCTTTGTTTGCTTTCTCTAAAATCAACTCTTCCTGAATAAGCATGTCTATAGCTTGGTCTCTGGGTATTGTTTGTTGTACGGTTTGGCTATATTCTGTCTGAAATTGTTCTACATCCGATTCCAGAATAACTTCGTCACCAACGACAGCGGCGATTTTGGTTGAATCCTGTGCAAACAAAAATGAACTAAGTAGAGTTAAACAGATTAGGGTAATAATTAATTTTTTCATATCTCTCCTGATTAATATATTATCAATGAATAATCGACTTTTAGACTATCGATTGCACTTTCTAGTAATTCTTTGCGCTTCTGTTCCAATAGAACACTTTTCAAAGAATCCTTAATTGAATCAAAATTTATGGTGTAAGCTTGATCTTCTTTGTTCAATAGTTGTACAACTTTTATCTGATTACCATCTTTAATTATTCTAATATTCCATTTTTTCATACCTTGCAAATAATTCCACATATAGGTAGAAATGTTTTCTTGAGTAAGAAAATCTACTGAGTAGTCCCTACCGTAATTTTTGGCAATCGTATAAAATGCTTCGCCATTATTGTACTCGTTTATAGCTGAGTCTGCAGCTGCCCAGGTAGGAGTGACAAATTGCTGAATCTTAATCCTTTCCTGAAGTCGTTTGTAGTTCTCTCGGTTAAGGTTATAGAACTCAAAAACATCATCGTCAGAAATATTAATATTTTCTAACATACTTGCCAAAAGCTTATTAGCCAAAATCGTCTTGGTTGCATATTCAATATCAAATTTGACATTTTTATTCTTATTAATCCCACGCTCTTTTGCTTCCTGCGCTAATACGGTAATTTCAGCCCATTCTTCAATGGCATTTTTTTTCTGCTCTGAGGTGATATTTTCCCATTCAGCTGGAGTAAATTGCGAACGAAGTTGATGTTCATATAATTTTTCATTACCTACAGTAGCTACGACTACTCCATCTTTTTCTTCTTTATTTTCACAACTCGTTACAATAATAATTAGTGCGAAAATTATTAATAAAATATGTTTATTTTTCATTTTTACCTCAAAAGAAAAAATTATTTTCTTTCTACTTTGATATTTAGATCATTTTTTACATTTTCAAACCAATTGTTAATTTTTTTATCCTGAAGTTTATATTTTATCTTATATCGTACAGATTCTAGTGGTTGGACTTCGCCACTACTTGTGAAATCTTCCTGATGAGTATTATAGTAATTAACAATTTCATTTTCTGTAACATTTGTCTCTTCACTGATAATTTTATTATAAACTTTACTGATTATAAAATTTTCCCAACCTTGCTCGAACATTGCCAGTTCTGCTTCTGCTTTATTTTTATATTCAGGAGTGTTTTCAATTCCGGCTTCTTTTGCTTTGTTATAAAGATAATTTTGCAGCGTGAGCTCTCTGGCAATATTTTTTATGTAATTCAAATTTTCATCTTCTATATCGGTTTGGGGAAATGAGTTTTGGATAAATTTTGTTAAGTAAGCACCACGCATCTTGTAGTCACCCAGAGCGGAAATTGTTAAATCTTCATTGGCAGTATATTCAGGATTATTTAAAACTTTGCGCAGATTGGCTTCGTACATTGTTATTTGGCTTTTTAAAGAATCAGCATAGTTGCGCATATACTCGTTCTTCTTCCCGGTTTTGATATCATTACCCAGTTTCTCTTTGATTTCAGTTAAGGAGGGGTCGGGTAGTCTTTTTATGATGTAATATCCATTTTCTGTATAAACAGGCTGAGAAAATTCGCCCACATCCAATTTTCTGGGAAGCAAAGATTTAAGGACATTAACCTCGATAATTTCTTCGGCATTATTGGGATCGAGATACTTATCTTCCATGTAATCTGTTCTGACTTCTTTAAAATCTTCACCTTCCAGCAATTTCTCATAGGCTTGATCCATCTGTTTCTCTACTTTGGCAGAGTCATCCTCAGAGAATGATTTGAAAATTGTCATTATTTTATAATAGGGATTTTCCTTTATATGACTTTTATAAAATTCGTCATCAAGTTCCCCTTTTTCCCCGGCTTTTTGCTCCAGATAAACACTTGCCATCAGTCCCTTTTTTGCCTCTTCCTTTTGCCATTCAAATTCTTCTTTGTATTCCTGTTTAGCAAAATATTTATTGCTATCTGCATAAATTTTGGCAATTTTCATATTTATAAGCTGATCCAGAACTTGATCCTGTGACCATGTACTTAATTGCTGATTTTGACCTATAGCTTCGCTAACATCCGAATATAAAATCTTTTCGTTTCCAACTACTGCAAGCACTTTGTTTTCATCCACTTGGCGAAAATTGTTCCAGTAGATAAAAAATACAGCCACAAGAATTAAAACTATTACAATAATTCTATTATATTTCTTTTTATTTTTTTCTGTCATATTTCCTCTTTAAGAATTTTGTAATTTCCAAACATTAAAAAAGTGTAATTCGTGTCAATATTATTGATTGTATCTTAAACTAACAGCCTCAGAATCTTGCTACAAAGATCAAAGTTATTTTTGTACTCACGAATGGGAGTTTTGACTGTCAATTGAAACCCTTTGCTTTGCTTAAATGAAATTTCGTTGGGGATTTTTTCGAGAAGAGTTGAAATTTTTTTCTGAGAGATGTCCTGCCCAAAGGATATTATTATTCTATTTTTATCTATAGAGATATTGTCAATAGCGAGTTTTTTGGACCAGAAAACAATCTTATAGTATTTGATCACGTTAATTGCGGGTTCCTGTATAGGTCCAAATCGGTCTTTTATTTCGTCCCGAAGCTCTGCGAATTCCTTATACTCTTCTACTTTATTTAAGCGTTCATAGAACTGTAAACGAATCTTATCGTTTTCGATATAGTTTTTGGGAAAATAATAGGGGATAACGGTTTGAATTTTTGTTTTGTTTTTATCAATTGCAAAGATGTCCACGTCTTCGCCGGACTTAATTCTACTAATTGCTTTTTTGAGGATTTGATTGTAAAAGCTGATTCCGATAGTATTCATCACACCATGTTGTTTAGCTCCCAGCAGATTTCCCGCTCCTCGTATTTCCAGATCGCGCATAGCTATGTTAATACCGGAGCCCAGGGCTTCATGTTTTTCCAGAGTTCGCAGTCTGTCTTTGGCAGTATCGGAAATTTTACGCGGTGTTACCAGATAAGCATAAGCCTGATGGTCTGATCTGCCAACTCTGCCTCGCAATTGATACAGCTGAGACAGCCCTAGTTTATCAGCTCTGTTTATGATGATTGTATTTACATTTGGTATATCTATGCCGGATTCGATAATGGTAGTACAGAGCAGAATATCAAATTTTCTATGATAAAAATCGAACATGACTTTTTCCAGTTTGGTTGTAGGCATCTGAGCGTGTCCAATTCTGATATTTGTGCCAGGAATAATATCCTTCAGTCTGTTGTACATAACTTCAATGGTTTCTACCCGATTATGTAAAAAAAATATCTGACCCTGCCTGTCCAATTCTCGTTGAATTGCTTCTTTAATAATCTTCTTATCAAAATTTATATGTTTGGTTCTTATGGGTAATCTGTTTTCCGGTGCTTCCCGCATTACGGTCATATCTTTCACACCGGAGAGAGCCATATTTAGGGTACGAGGGATAGGAGTAGCAGTCAAAATAAGAGTATCTACGTTTTCTTTTATTGATTTCAATTTTTCTTTGTGTTTAACTCCGAATTTTTGTTCTTCATCGATGATTAGCAAGCCCAGATCTTTAAAATTTATATCCTTAGAAAATAGCCTGTGAGTGCCTATAATAATATCAGCTTCTCCATATTTTATTTTATTCAATATTTTTTTCTGGGTGGTGCGTGTGACAAACCTGCTCAACATTTCAATGTTTATAGGATAATCTTTTAGCCGTTCTGAAAATGTAAGAAAGTGCTGTTCTGCAAGAATGGTAGTTGGTACGACAAAAGCTACCTGTTTGCTGTCCATTACAGCTTTGAAGGCAGCTCTAACTGCTACTTCCGTTTTGCCAAAGCCTACATCTCCGCAGATTAATCTTTCCATGGGAGAGGAGGATTCCATATCTTCTTTCACATCTTCAGTTGCTTTTATCTGGTCTTTGGTGTCTTTATAGATAAAGGCAGCTTCCATCTCTTTTTGCCATTCAGTATCGGAAGAGAAGGCATAGCCCTTGGCAATTTTTCTTCTGGCATAAAGAAAAATCAGGTCTTTGGCAATCTCTTCCACGTCCTCCTGAACCTTTTTCTTGGTTTTGTCCCAGCGTGAGCCTCCTATACGGTGAATAGTAGGTTGTACACCTTCTTCTGCCGAGAATTTGGAAACCAGACTTAACTGGTCGGTTGGGACGTAGATTTTATCTTCATCTGCATAGCTGAGGACGAGGCATTCCATGGAGCTGTTTTGAATCTCCAGTTTTTGTAAGCCATGATAAATCCCAATTCCGTAATCAATATGAACAATATAGTCACCGTTTTCAAGAGTGGTGTAGTCGCCCAATGATTCAGCGCGAGAAAATCTGGAAAAACGTTTTTTGTGTTTGTAGCGGTCAAAGATTTCGTGGTCGGTGAAAACAGCTAATTTTGCTGAATTTAAAATAAACCCGCTGTGGAAAACTCCTATGGTATATGTGATCTCTGCAGGTAGAAAATCTAGTGTTTTCTGAATACGACTGCTCTGACTTTTGTTGTCCGATTGGATAAAAATCTTGTAATTCTCTTGTTGAATTCTGCCTATCTCATCTTCAAGGAGAGTGAAATTGCTTTTAAAATTTATTTGAGATCTTGATTTTACATCCAATGTTTTGTCGGCAAGATTATTTTCTGTACGATTAAAATAGAAAAGGTTGTAATCAGCAAGCGAAAGTGATTTTAGAGCTGTAAAAATATCAGTAAAGTATGGTACTATCTCTTTTTTGGCATGAGTTAATTTTTTTTCATATTGTTCAGTGGCTTCCTCTACTAAATTTTTTTCAATATTTGAATAATTTTGAGCTTCGTCACAAACAACTAATGTGTCTTCTTTAGAAAAGTATTTAAGAAAAGATGAAGTATTATCAAGGAGTAAAGGCATGTCGTGTTCTATACCATCATAAAATCCTTTTTCAGCGATTTTTTGAGTAAGGAATGGGTGAATTTCTTCCGCAAGTTGATTTAAGGCGAATTCTCGGACAGGTTGGATGATTAAAGAGTCATGATCAGAGGAGATGGATCTCTGGGTTTCTGCTGAAAAGGTTCTGATGGACTCAATCTCATCCCCGAAAAATTCAATACGGAATGGGTTTTTGTACTGAGGAGAGAAAATATCAAGTATTCCACCGCGTTTACTGAATTCACCGGCTTGAGTAACCTGGGAAGTTCTGGAGTATCCGGTGGAGATGAGTTCATCAAGAATTGAATCCAATTCATATACTTTGCCAATTTTCAGAGATAATATCATTTTTTTAAAATTTTGAGGTGGGTTTACCTTTCTCAGTAATTCAGTAAGTGAGGTAATATATACAGCTTTTCTGCCTAGAGCGGCAGCTGTGAGTGTATTACTTCTTTCCAATCTGCAGGTAGGTCTGGGAGAAAATTCTTCGTATGGTAGAAGCTCGTAACCAAACAGATGAAAGAATTGCTCTTCCTCCAGCATAATTTCCAGATCATTGCATATGTTCTGAGCTATTGTATCATTGGGAGTAATATAAATAATACTTTTTTTATTTGCAAAAAACAAGTGCGCCAAAAGCAGAGATTTAACTGAATCATTCAAGCCGATAATCTCTTTTGGCTTATTGCTGCTTGCCAGGTGGAGAAATTCCTGGATTTTAGCGGAGTTATCTAGATAATTTTTTACTGTTTTATAAAACATCTTAGGATTCTAGGACTGTTAGGAAAATTATAAAATTTCTTAAATCGGTTGCAAATTAGCTGCAACTCTTAATATAAAATTGCGCAGACTGATGTTAGAGATGTGAGTTATTCTATAGTGAAAAATTTTCCTTTTTGATATTATTAAGGCTGGTTTTTGCGTCCTGATAAGCTGCTGATTTTTTATATTTTTTGGTTATGAGGGAATATAGTTTTTTGGCTTGTTCATCCTGATTTTGTTCTTTATAGTAGCTTGCAACTTTTAGGTACATATCAGGAGCATCGTATGAATCCGGAAATTCTCGTGCGATTTCTTCCAGTTTATTATAATAGTCCTTTTCTTTTTCTTGTGCTTGTAGGCATTTTGCCTGTCCAACCATTGCAGCTTTTCTTAACATACTGTTACTAATTTTTTTGGATGCTTCCTTAAAATAATTCTGTGCTTCTTCATAATTCTGATTAGCAAGAGCGATTTTACCCAGATAAAGTAAAGCCTGTTTTCCATATTTTGTAGATTTATATATTGTTCTCAACGTATTTAAGCTATCTTTGGCAGCAGCGTATTTTTGTTGACGAAAAAGTTTGGTAGCTTGTGCATAATCTTCTAAAGCCATCTGATTAAGATTACTACGATGACTAAGATAAGCAATCATAATTATAACAATTGCAACAACGATGACGCCGACTATGGCAAAAGTTTTCCAGGTGGATTTGAAATAATCCACAGTTCTAAAAACAAATGATATAAATTTGTCTTCTTTTAACTCATGTTTATGTTTGGGAATTCTAGCAGACATTTTTGTCCTTCCTTTAAAAATTTAATTTTTTTCATTTATTTTCGAGGAGAGAAATCTTTGTCAAAGGATATAGGAAATTTTAGATGGTTGGTTGTAATATTTTATTGTAAAAATGAATTAGTTTTTTTAAAATTTAATGGTGGACGGAGCATAGTCAGGGGTATTTAGTTCTTGGTAATGGATTTTATACTTAGGGTTTAGGGCTAAAAGATTTAGGTATTTGTAGGAATTTATAGGAATTCATTGGTATTTATGGGAATTTGTGGGTATTTGCAGGAATTTGTTGTTGGAGGAATTCAACTTATATTAGGCTCAGAATGGGTATAAGGTATGAGGTTTAGTGGTTTAGAAGTTTAGGAGTTTAGAAATTAAGGCAAGAGGAGTTAATAGGAATTAGTGGGAATTATAGGTATTAGTAGGAATTTATTGTTAAAGGAAAGACAATTTTTGATTTTGAATTATGAGATAATTTAATCTTTTGATTTATTTTTTAGTTTAATTAAACCTATTTCAGGATCAGAGTCTCCTTTTCCCTTTTCCCCTTTACCATCTCAAGTTCTCCTCCGCCCAAGGTCTCACAGTCTCATAGTCTCAAAGTCACTCCTTCCTTGCGTCTTTCTGATTTTGCTGGGTATTTCTACACTTTATAACATATTGCCAGCTTTGCCCCGATATGCTTTGCTATCGGGATTAATTCGACTATTCCCGACCAGTCGGGAAGTCTCATTGAAGGAGACTCACCGATTAGCATCGGCATTGTAAACTTCTTCGCTGAGCTCATCAGAGTGACAATGATTTTTAGGTCTGGTGTATTACAAATTCGTTCATCAATTATAAAGCAAGAAAAACAGCCGACAGAGTTGGCTACTCCAAATGTTTCATTTCGAAGCTTTTTGCATTGAATTTCAATTACTTTTTTTTATCTTTTCCTGCCATTCACCACCTTGTCAGCCCACTGGCTGCTTTCCCTTTTCACTTTTTCCTTAATACTTTGAAATTCTTTCGTACCATTACGGAGGTATCACTTTCGTTCAACCATCCATAAGGTAGTTTTTTTTAAAATTAATCGGGATTTAGCTCCACTCA
>JAGXLO010000087.1 GCA_018334695.1 Candidatus Cloacimonadota bacterium | reverse complement strand
ACTGCTGGGATAATGCAGTAGCAGAAAGCTTTTTCTCCACATTAAAAACTGAATTAATTTATCACAATAAATATAAAAACAGGAAACAAGCAAGACAAGATATTTTCCAATATATTGCAGTTTATTACAACAGAATAAGAATGCATTCTACCCTAAATTATAAAAGTCCAGAAAACTACGAAAAAGAGAGAAAACAATCTAAACTATGTGTTTAATTTAATGGGGGAACCTCAGTTTTAAGAAGTCTTGAGTAAGAGACTTTAACTTGTAAAGCTTTAGTCATTCTTATCTAACTTGTAGTAATGCCATTTAGGCGTAATGAAAAAACCTGTAAAGAAAATACTTGGAACCAATCCTAAAAGCCACCCATACCAAGAGCCTATATGGTATTGAAAGATAATGACTGATGACAGAATATATCCTAGTATTATAATATTGACAGTATTCCTCATATGATCTACTTGAGCCATCTGAGGATTGTGGTAGTTGCCAAAGCTAAGAACAAAGGGAAATACAAAGACAACACTCCACCACTTCCAAAAGTAAGTACCTAAGCTGACAAATAAAGCTCCTAAGGCTTCCAGTGTTATTAAAGCCATATATATGCACCTCTGTAAAGTTATTCTGTTTTTCCTATTTAGGATAGCTAAATATATTCCTGCAAGTGGTCCTTTGTGTTTGACTATATCTATTTTTGTTTCAACGAGATTCATAGAATTAAAACAGTGTGAAGATATTAGGTAGGACTTTATTGACTTTAAGCAAGTCTAAAGATATACTTAGAAAGAACAGGAGAAACCAATCGAGTAGGAGGTAATTAATTATTTTAATTACCGTCCTCTCACAACACCAAGCGTACGGTTCCGTACTTGGCGCTTCATTAAGACAATCTTACTTTCATATACTGTGAAAGAAAACTCTTATAACCCCGCTCAATCAATCTCTGCGTGGTTATACTACGAGTTAGAATAGGGCTATTGGATACTTTCCAATAGCTCTTTCTTGTATTTGCATACTGCCAGGCTTTCCATGCACTCAATCCTAGTTTCTTAAGGTATTTAAATCTGCTGCGGACTCTTTTCCATCTTTTCCAAATACAAGCTCTGATTCTTCTTCTAATCCACGAGTCTAAACCCTTGAGTCTTCCTTTCATGTCTGCTAATTTATAGTAATTTACCCATCCTACCATGAGTTGGTTGAGTTTCTTCATTCTCTCTTGGAAGTTCATACTTATATTTCTGTTGGTTACCCTCTTGATTTTCACTTTTAAGCGTTTCCAACTCTTTTGATGAACTCTGAATCTAACTTTACCATCCCGGACATAAAAGCTGTAACCTAAAAATTTTCTTTTGAAGGGACTACCCACTGCACTCTTTTCCTGGTTAACCTTAAGCTTTAGTTCTTTACCAAGAAATTGTGTAACACTTTCTAGGATCCTTTTACCTGCTCTTAGAGTTTTGACATATATATTACAATCATCAGCATATCTGACAAACTTATGCCCTCTCTTTTCTAGCTCTTTATCAAAAGCATCAAGCATCACGTTACTTAAAAGCGGACTTAATGGCCCGCCCTGAGGCGCGCCGTCTTCGCTTTTAACTTTGATTCCGTTAATCATAATTCCGGATTTCAGGTACTTATTTATTAGTTTCAGGACTCTTTTGTCCTTAACTTGCTTTTTAACAGCTGCCATTAGCTTGTCATGGTTTATTGTATCGAAATATTTCTCTAAGTCCATATCTACTACTACGGTGTTTCCGTTTTGAATATACTGTCTGGATTGTTCTAATGCACTATGAGCACTTCTATTAAGTCTAAATCCGTGACTATTATCGCTAAAGGTTGGTTCGAATTTGTCATCTAGCTTCAGCTTTATTGCCTGTTGTATCATTCTATCGATTACAGTCGGTATGCCTAAAAGCCTTATACCTCCGTTAGGTTTTGGTATCTCAACCCTCCTAACTGGTAAAGGTTGGTAATTACCACTAAGTATTTCTTTAATTAGCGCGGAACCATGCTCTTTTAAGTATGGTACTAACTCATTATATTTCATACCATCAATCCCATGGCTACCTTTGTTTTTCACTACTTGTCTACAAGCTTTATTTAAGTTCTCTGCCTCTAGAATTTCTTCAAGTAGTAATTCAGTATTGATTTCTGATTTGATTTCCTTATCAGATAATCCCACTGACTCACTGGACACTCCCTGAATATTTCGAGTTTCCAACCCTATTTCCTCGGGGTAGTCTTCATATGAAGTTGGCTGTCTTTGATGCGTGTTCAATGAATTATCCAATATTCCATCTCCTCAATGTTCTGCCCTTCCTGAAATTACTTCCAGTACTATGGCATCTGCTGACTTCTCATGACAAATCTTATTTCAACCACAGCTTGAAATTCATCTCCCTGTGTCCATAAAACCTCCCGGGTTAAGCACTCAATCTTTCATTTCATATATCTGCCACATTTACCCCAGTAGCTTTCGGACGATACGGACTTCGTTTTGTTTTGCAAACTTATCCTACTACCATAGGCCTCAAATGTGATTCGTATACCTCAGACCGAAATTTTGCTTTAAGCTTCCTTCAGATTCCTCCTCACGGAGGACACCCTTGCTCTCAGTTAATCCCTATATCGCCTTCGGGATTCGGGACTTTCACCCTAAAGATCCAATGCATGCCCGGCAAACAAAGAAAAGACCTGACTCTTTTAAAAGCCAGGCCATATATTAAATACACATCATTCATTTGTCTTAAAATCAATAATCTCATAGAACACTTTAACCTTAATTTTTGTCTTACACTTTTGACATTCATAATATTTGTGATTATCTACAGATCCCAAACAGATAAGATCATTCTTTTCAAAACAGTGTGGGCAACCTAACCTATCTAAACTATACTTATTCTCCTTTATTATCTTAATAGCGTTATTTAATACATCAACTCCACTTTCCATTTAAACAATCTTATTACTAATCAAATCCTGCAGTCCATATATAACATAATCTTCTAACATGAGTTTTCTCCTTTCTGGTTAGATAAAGTTTTATGTCTAACCACTAAATAATACCTTCCGATCGCATGCTAATATAATTATCGTCATTACCAATGATAAGATGATCGACAACATCTATATCCATTATCTTACCTGTCTGTACGAGTTTGTTGGTGATGTCTATATCATTACTGCTTGGGCTTAAACTACCGCTGGGATGATTATGAGCTAAAATAACCGAATCAGCATTTTGTAAGATAGCCCTTTTAAATATCTCCCTGGGCGTGACTATACTTGAAGATACCGAGCCGATTGACACTTCAAATACACCAGTAACATTATTTCTCACATCCAGCGTAATCATGGCACATACTTCCTCGGTTCTTTGATTAAGTTCAACTATTTCATTGAATATCCATACTGCTTCTATAGGCATGTGGATAGTTTTATCTAAATCATAGCGGCCACCAGACTCTTTGACTACACGCAAACTAAACTTTTGAATATTTATTCCCATTTATATCATCTCCTTTTAATTGTTATTAATATAAAAAAGCCTGCTCACGATGGAATTAACCACAAGTGAACAGGCCTTGTTTTAGACTATATTAAGCTGTAATCTCCTGATCTCTTTCTTTCATACCAACAAGTAATGATTTTAATTCCTTATACTGCTGATTAGTTAAATCATCTAATCTCAACTTTTCATCATCAGGCATCTCTAAGTCGTCTTTTACAAACTTAAGAAAAGAGAACATATCCTTTTTAAGCGACCTGCTGTTACCGACGATCTCTTTTATTTCTCTTTCCCTTTTAGACAACTTCACTTGTCTTTTGCTTTCATCTTTATCTGGTTTGATATCTTTATAACCAGAAGCATTATTAGTATTATCTTCTTTTTGATCTTGGATGATATCCATTTCCTCTCTACTGACTAACCCTGACACTGTAAAAGCTCTCTTAAGTGCCATACTCTCAGCAACCTTAAGGATCATAGCAGAGGGATAATGAGCCCATACTCTAGTACCTGTATTGTACTCTTTAAAGAAAGCAAAGACATAGACGGGGTAACCGCCTATCTTTCCTGTAAACTAAGGCATATGCCCCTATAATTTCGCCTCTGTCAGCCCCGTATTCATGATTAATATTATCTCTTTCTCTTTTAAATACATCATTAGCTCTAACCACGTCTGATACGAGTCCATCATAGGAGGGATGGCTGTCTGCTATCTTTAAATACCCATCCCTGGAGGTCATGATGGTGGGCTTTCCATTCATCTTCCAGAAGAAGATCTCACCGTTAAAGGGATCTAATCCATAGCTTTTAGCTAGATGCATGAACATCCTGAACTCATCATCATTCGCCTTTTCAGCAATAGTTCTTCTAATAGTTTCGATCTCTTTAGAGCTGAAAGACAACCTTTTCACCTTATTATCATTAACTTTTACTTCATTACTCATTTAATATTCCTCCTTTAGTTTTTAAAAAGTAAATTCTCAAGACATAAAAAAAGAGCCCACCTTCTCGGTTAAGAGAAAATGAGCTCATTCAGCATAAAAAGTTATTAAGTTTTCCATTTTAGATTATCACCTCCATATTAAGATTCAATTTTAACCTTAAACTCCTCATCTCTTTTCTCAATACTAATACCTTCGACAATTTCGCCTGTTGCTTCGATTATGACCTTATCATCAACCTTTTTAACTAGCTTTTTAAGCTTTCTTTTATCCACCTTCTCAACCACTTTAACAGATGTTTTAATATTATCCTTAGCAAATTCCAGTAGTTTCTCTTCATCATAGTTCCACTTATCCCTCCTTTTACGAAACTGCAGCTCGCCAAAGGGAAGCTTCAAAGTCTTAAACTCTGGATCTTCTTCTTTGATAGAGAAGGCATAACCTTTAAGTAGATTCTCAAAGAAATCTATACTGTTTTGTAAGTTATCATTCTCTGATTTAAGCCAGTCTTTAACCTCATCAATCTCAGATTTTAACTTGCTTATTTCATTATCAGCCAGATTATCATTTTCAACCTGTTTCTTTTTAAGCTGCCTTATCTTTCTGAGTGCCCAGTTAGCCTTACCCTTATTGTCGATTACAAACCCTTCTGATTTTCTTTCTTCCTGTTTTCTTTCAACTTGTAACATTTTAGTTCACTCCTTTTGATTTAGAATGGTAATTCAAAATCCTCATCCAGAACAATATCATCATTTCTGGTTAGACAGATGTAATCAAAGTATTCTTCTACAGTCGAATCTTCTGCAGCTTCGATTGGATCTAATTCCTCAGTATTATCTTCCTTATACACTTTAATTACCTCCTTTCAGATAACAAAATAGCTAAATAACCTACATGTATATGTGAATTTAAACATTTAACACTAATAATACTCATTATAAGACATAAGGATTTCCTGAAATGGTCTTTAAAGTAATATTTAACTCTTTTAAAGAAGGATAATATAGGGGTGGGGCATCAAACGTTTTTAAATAATTTGTAATGTATCAATACATCCAGAAAGGGAACATATAGTTTTCAAAACATAAATATCCTGATTTAATAATTTATAAAATATATCCTAGTGAATTTTTTCATATTAAAAAAGGATTTTTTCCTTTCTTATCTAAATATAACTTATTAGTATATTTTTATGTATTGCTTCAATATTTATACAGGATATTATCAAGGGAAAAGTATTAATAAAAACCATTATTTGTTTAAGTTTTTTCCGAATTAATTCTTAAACTCCTCATTAATATGACTTTAAGAATGCACTAATAACAAAATATGCTTATTAACTATATAATTATATTACAATATTAAATTTTCGATTGTTGATGAAAATGAAATAACTGTAAAAGAATTCAAATGAAATAACAGAAAATACTTAAAAAGTTACATTGAATATGCCAGTTATATTTAAAAAAATGAAAGATTAATTAGTATGACTTTCAATTATTTAAAAATCTTCTCTTTATTAGATTTTATTTTATTCATAAACCCTCTTCATTTATATATAATTATCTATCTTTCTCTTATAAAAAAGTTCAAGTCTCCTAATTTTAAAACTTATCTATCTTTCCACAAATTAAATATTTTTATATTATACGAAATTGATAGTTATGAAAATAAAATATTGCAAGTTAAGAACTCTTATTTCCACTCATATACAGACAATGGTGCTAATATTGTTACTCAACTTTATAAGATTAAAAAGAATCAAATCCAATTAATTAAAAGTCGGGTTAAATTTTTATGAAAGAATAAAACTTTTATTTAATTTAAGTGAAGGTCAAGTGAATTCATATTAAATTAACTTATTCAAAAAGGTGCTAGCTTGTAGAAATGATAAATCAAAAGAATTAATTGTGTTAAATTTGGTTGTAATAGACCAGCTGATATATTAAATAATCTGGTTAAAATACAATTTGAATCTCGTTGTTTTGGCAAAAATTATATATATTGATTATCCTAAAAAATATTGGTTTAATTAAAATAGTTTAAATTACACCAGGTAGTTATTGGGTTACTATTAAATTAATGTCCTTAAGTCTATTTTAATAAAAATAAAAAGGAGTGGGATTTAATGAAAAACAAATTATTAGTGGGATTAACAATGCTGCTTATTGTCCTATTAAGCACAAATGTGATTTTTAGTCAGGATTTGTTAAGAGAACGTCCAGATCTTACAAAAAATACAGAAAATGAATATATATCATTAAGTGAAAAAAATGATTTAGAATATTATGATGTAAAAGTTTATCAATTCAAAGGTACAGTTGAAGAAGCCGCACTTTATGTCGATAAGGAATTAATAAAAAATGAAAAACTAGATATGGAAAAACAAAAATATTATTTAACTGAAATGCTTATAGAATTTAGAAGAATGGTTCAAATGGGATTTATTACTACATTAGGTGAAGAATGGATTGAAAAATCCAAAAAAGAAGAAATTAAGTTAAAAGATGTTGAAATGACTTCATATTATGGTGAATTAAATTATCCCAACATGGCCAAGGAAGTTGAAGTTCTCTCTCCCTATTTTAGTCCTATATCGTTTATATTAGAAGAAGGTGTTTTTATTATAATAAGTGAAGAAAGGTATGACAAAGACGAAGAAGAAAACACCAAGGGCGAAAAAATAGAATTATCAAATAAATTAGCCGAAGAATTCTTGCAAGGAAATTGGTTTCTTCAACAAAGAAGTGATCAAGAATCATATGAAGATGTAACACCACAGATATGTATAAATGTAGATAAATTAATATGCAGCATTGAAGAAACTGAAATTGAAGCAGAACGTTTTCTTTTTTCTGGTCAAATAGAAATTGATGGGATAATATATGATAGTTATACAGAATTAGATCCTGTTAACATGTTTGCTTATCCCATTAGAATTATCAGTATTCTCAAAGAAAAAGGTATTGATTATAAACTAGAAATCTGGCTTGAAGATATTGATCAAGATTTAGAACTCTTTATTGAATCAGATTTAAATGAAGTTTACGAAAGAGCTATAGCAGCGGATATATATTATCAGGGTATAGACGGTGAATATTTAACAGCAGAAAATAAAGTAGATTATTTAATAAAAGATTAGTTATAAGGTTAAAACCCTATATTTAAAATGGTTTTTATATTCCAAAAACCTCAGTTACTCTTCTCTTTCTTTATTTTTAAATGGGAGTTCAAAACTCTCATCTAAAGCAACATTATCTTTACTGATTAGACAAATAGAATCAAAGTATTCTTATACAATCATAAGATAGCCATGATCTCTGAAGCAACTGTGATTATAAAACCGTCTTCTCTTGGTTCTCCATTACCTGTTCCACCTAAACCTACTACAATATCTCTTAAGGCTCTATCGTTCATATCTACTACCCTAGGCCAGGTGATCCTGGTTGGATCTATATTTAGTTCATTACCCTGTTTGATATGGTTATCAATCGCTGCTGATAGTAAGTTGTGGGCTATACCTATTGCATGGATATCTCCTGTAAAGTGTAAGTTTATATCTTCCATTGGTATTACTTGGGCATATCCACCACCAGCTGCCCCTCCTTTTACTCCCATTGTAGGACCTAAGGAAGGTTCTCTGATTGCTATCATACAGTTTTTATCTCTTTGGTTTAAAGCCATTCCTAGACCAACTGTTGTTGTTGTTTTACCTTCACCTGCAGGTGTTGGTGTAATCGCTGTTACTAAGACTAACTTGCTGTCTTTTTCACTTTGTAATCTTTTATAGGTATCAAGCTTAATCTTTGCCTTGTTGTCTCCATATAGTTCTATGTCTTCATTGCTTAACCCTATCTTTTTTGCTATCTCTTTGATCGGTTTTAATTCGGCTGCTTGTGCTATTTCAATATCACTTTTCAAAATGAATCACTCCTTTTTTGTTTTATTATCACTATATATAATATATTAATAAATACCTTTATAATTAGTTTGTACAACTGAAGAATAAACATAATTAATCATTGTCATATAATCAAAAACAGGCAATCCTGTAGCTTTTTGTACTGCTAAAGAGTATGGTGGCAACACACTACATTCTAAAAGTAATATCTTAATATTTTTGTCATTTTTAATCATTTTTAAAGCAGCATCTACTACCTCTTTTTCAATCTTTTCAGGTTCTAAGATACCATTTTCTTCAATAATAGATTTTTTGAAGGTATGGAAGTTTACCTTGAAGAATCTCACAGAAATGATGTCATCTATCGCACTAAAAACGATAAAACCAAAAGCAAACTGGAAAAACTGATTTAAGATGCAAAAACTCTCTATGATAAAGCTGTTACTGACGGTGGCAATGTTACTGAAACCGAAGAGTTCCTGCTTCTAAAAAGAATGCTCGGTGAACAGACAAAAGACAATGATGATTTTGATAATATTGAACCGAAAGACGGTAAGGATTTAGATTCTGATATTCTGCAGAATCCCAGTGATCCTGATGCAACCTTCAGGAAAAAATATGAAGCTAACATTGGATATACAGCAAATGTAGTTGAGTTTTTTGATGAAAATAATTCTGTAATAAAAAGTTATGATTTCAAACCAAATATCTACCCTGACCAGAGTTTTAGTGCTGATACTTTAGATAAATTAACTGATGATCCCGCAGTAAACGGTGATCCAGAAAATCCTTTTAAACTTTTTATGGATGGTACCT